>CAZNYK010000243.1:0-2506 GCA_964577215.1 uncultured Saprospiraceae bacterium | reverse complement strand
AAAAGTAAAAAGTAAAAAAGCAGGACCGGGCAAACAAACCCAGTCCGGGAGGCAAAAAAAGATGATCGGCTTGTCAAGGTACCCGGTTGTAAAAGGGTATTTTATTCGGTACGCGTGGATTCAAAAAAATCCGTCAGGGCAGATTTTATTTTCACGGCATGACTGCTGCCCATGGTAGCCAAAACGGTTTCTCCCTGATTCACCAGGTCAATTATGGCGTTGCAAAGGTGAATGTCCCTTAGCGAATTGTTGTAATCCGACATTGCTGAGAGGTAGCCTTCCGGCCAGCCCCATTCGTCGGAATAATCGCGCCAATCTTTTTCAAATGGGAAATCTCTTTTCCAGATAACATCTACTTCCTGCCAGTCTTTAATCAGGCCTTTCAGCAAGGGATGGTTTGTCCGGCTTTTGATGTATTCATTCATTTTTTCTTCCGGATTGGCGGGCTTGCCAAACCTGAAATTGCTGAAATACGGCCGGAGGGCATAGAACAAGGCCACGCGTTCGGCATCGAACGACTTCGCCATCAGTTTTATTTGTTCGTCTTTCGCAGGCTCCCAGGTAAACAATTCTGCGTTTCGCTTAATGGCCATATCGGCGGTAAAACCCTGCTCGCCATATCTTTGAGTTGGATCCTGAAACCACCTGAACAGGAACCCAAGCCTTCCTTCCACCAAAACCACTGTGGGTTGGTTTTTTTCAAAATAGTACAGCACCGAATCTAATTGGGGGCTGTCAGTATCCTTGGTGTGGTCAAGTCCCAACACGACCACCTTGCCGCCGCTATTGCCCGACAACCCGTAGATAAAAGGCCGTGGATGATCCCCGAGCGCGGAGTATGCATCATTGGAAAGGATGGGCGTCTCTATGCGGTAAGGCGCCGAGGGGGCATAGTAAGCCGGGGAAGTCCAAATGATCTTGCCGGCTACCAAAACCAGCCCCAAACAAAACACGAGGAGTGCGAAAACTAAAATGAAGTTGACTATTTTCATAAACAGAGGCTGCCTAATGGTTTTCCTCCTCTATTTCCTTCAGCATCTTCTTCGCATTTGCCCCGGTAATCCCCTCCGGGTCCATTGCAATGGCCTTTCGGTAGTATTCTATGGCCTTCTCTTTTTGCCCGGCGCGGTAGTGCGCTTCGGCGAGGCTGTCCCACGCGTTGGCAGATTGGGGAAAGAGCTGGGTGTTCAGTTGAAAGACGAATATGGCGGAGTCGTTTTCCTTCGAATTCAGCAGGTCGTAGCCGGCCTGGTTGATCTTTTGCTCGAACTTGACGTAGCGATATTTGGGGTCTTTCACCATGCGGGCGGCTTCGGTCTGCACGGCGTCCAATTTTCCTTCGACAAATAGTTCGCGCAAGCGCCCCATCGGGTCGAGCACGATGTTCGGGTCGGCAAAGTTCAGCGCGGCTTCCAGCACCGGATCGCGATTGGAGCGATAGTCGTCGAAGCTCATCTCCACGGCCAATTGAGGGGCGAGCCAATCGTCGTTTTCCCATTGGGGTTTGTCTTGCCACCAGGCGAAGGACAAAAACACCGGGAGTTTGCTGTTGGGCAGTTCCACGCGGCGGTTGTCGCCATAGAAGTTGATGTTCTCGGATGTCGGTTCTCCTACGAATATGGCTTCGGTATAATTGTGCAGTTCATTCACCAGGTTCTGGCAGGCAGAAAAGGTGCGCCGCCCGATGAGTACAAAGAGCTTTCCGGGCTGGTTGATTTTGGTTGAGCGGATGAGGCCTTTCACAATGGGTTTGTTTTTGTAATTGTTGCCGCCGCCGTTGAGGCGCAGGTCTAAGATGAATCGCTCCACATCGTTCTTTTCCACATAATCGAACACCCGTTTGTAAAAGTCGGCGATGGTTTCGTCCTTGTCGTCCAGCATCTGGCTTTGGCGCACATACAGCGTTTTGTGCTCCGGCAGGTATTCGAAGTAGTAAATCTTGTCCAAGTTTTTCAGGTAATGAGGGGTGAGGCTTTGATCGCGTACGCTCAGCCAGTCGCTGCCCGGCGCTACCAAGGAGTATTTTCTCGGAAAGCGAAAGGCATCCGCCACGTCAAAGGTTTTATCGAACGATTGGCCGTTCCGCTCAAAAGAAAAGGTAACCGTTTGTTTCAAAGTCTTGGTGAGGCCCTGGGCGTGAAGTGCCTCCGGCATCAACAGGAAATCCAGGATATAGGCTTTGAAGTACTGTTCGTTTTCCACAGACAATAGCGGACGAAGCGTTTCGAGCGCTTTTTCCACGGGCACGCCCTCCACTTTCAGCACCTTGGCGCCCAGCACACCGGCCAAGTCTTTGCGGCAACCTTCCACATAGATACCGTCGCTGAACCAGTACAGGTTGAGCGGCACAATGTGGTATTTTACGGGCCCCTGCGCCCAGCCGATGTCTGTATGGCCGTATCCGAATGAAGCGACCACGCGCGCAAACCCGGCGAGCACCTCATGCGGTTGCATATTGGGTATGGCCTGGTGCAGTTTTTCTACGTGCTCGTCCCACTTTTCTGCG
>CAZNYK010000242.1:0-2614 GCA_964577215.1 uncultured Saprospiraceae bacterium | reverse complement strand
CCCCTCCAGCGCATGCTCCAGCACCTCTTCCATGCGGTCCACGTAGTGGAACTTCAACCCTTCTATGTAGGAGGGGTTGATCTCCTCCACGTGTTTGCGGTTTTCCTTGCACAGGATGATCTCGCGCATACCGGCGCGCTTGGCGGCCAATATCTTCTCCTTGATACCGCCTACGGGCAGCACGCGGCCGCGCAGGGTGATCTCGCCCGTCATGGCTACGAAGGGGCGCACCTGCCTGCCGGTGAAAGCCGAGGTGATGGCCGTGAGCATAGTGACGCCCGCCGAAGGGCCGTCTTTGGGTATAGCGCCCTCCGGGATGTGGAGGTGGATATCTTTTTGTTCAAAGAGGTCGGGGTTGACGCCCACCATTTCGCTGTGCGCCTTGATGAAGCTGAGGGCCGTGGTAGCGGATTCCTTCATCACCTCGCCCAAGTTGCCGGTGAGGATGAGACTGCCCTTGCCCTTGTGCAGGCTGCATTCTATGAAGAGAATCTCGCCGCCCACCGAAGTCCAGGCGAGGCCGATAGCCACACCGCTCATCTTTTCCTCCTTGTACATGTCTTTGGAGTAGCGCTCCGGGCCCAGGATTTTGGGCAGGTCTTCTATCCTTATACTTACGTGATACGGCTCCTCCATGGCTACGTTCTTGGCCACATGCCGCATCACGCCTGCAATTTCGCGGTTGAGCGCGCGCACCCCGGATTCACGGGTGTAGGATTGAATGATGCGGGCTATGACCTCAGGGCGCAGCTTCACGTGTTTGCCTTCCAAGCCGTGCTCCTTGCGCTGCTCCGGGATGAGGTGGCGCTTGGCTATTTCCACTTTTTCCTCCATGGAATACCCGCTGATGTCGATGATCTCCATGCGGTCCAACAGGGCGGGCTGTATGGTGCTCAGGGTATTGGCGGTTGCGATGAAGAGCACTTTGGAGAGGTCGTACTCCATCTCTAAGTAGTTGTCGTAGAAAGTGGAGTTTTGCTCCGGGTCGAGCACTTCCAGCAGGGCGCTGGAGGGGTCGCCGCGAAAGTCTTTGCCCACTTTGTCTATTTCGTCGAGAATGAATACCGGGTTGGAAGAGCCGGCGCGTTTGAGCGATTGCAGGATGCGACCCGGCATGGCGCCGATGTAGGTTTTGCGGTGGCCGCGTATCTCGGACTCATCGTGCAGGCCGCCGAGCGACATGCGGATGAACTTGCGCTTGAGCGCCCGCGCTACCGATTTGCCCAGCGAGGTTTTTCCTACGCCGGGAGGGCCTGCCAGGCAGAGGATGGGCGCCTTCATGTCGCCTTTGAGCTTGAGCACGGCCAAGTGCTCGAGAATGCGCTCTTTGACTTTTTCCAATCCGAAGTGGTCTTCGTCTAATACGTCCTTCACCTTTTTGAGGTTGAAGTTGTCTTTGGTGAACTCGTTCCAGGGCAGGTCGAGGAGCAACTCCAGGTAATTGAGCTGGATGGAGTACTCGGCCACCTGGGGGTTCATGCGGCGCAGTTTGTTCATCTCCCGCTGGAACGTATCGGCAGCAGCTTTGCTCCATTTTTTCTTCTCGGCCCGGGTAATGAGGTTTTGGAAATCCTCTTCCTGCGGCATCTGGCCCAGTTCTTCCTGGATGGTCTTGAGCTGTTGGCTCAGGAAGTAGTCGCGCTGTTGCTTTTCGATATCGCCGCGCACTTTGGATTCGATCTGGTCTTTCAGCTCCAGCAATTGCAACTCGGCATTGAGTTGCTGCAGGATAAGGGAGGCTTTTTCGCGCAGATCGTCCGTTTCAAGAAGTTGTTGCTTCAGGTTGATCTTGGCGCTGAGGTTGGAGGCCACAAAGTTGAGCAAAAAGGAATGATTGCTGATATTGCGCAGCATGACCGCCGCCTCGGAAGGGATATTGGGCGAAAGCTCGATAATGTCCTTGGCCAGATCGAGAATGGAGGAGATGAGCGCCTCGTATTCCAGCACGTTGTCCGACTTGACGTAGTGCAGGGTCCGGATTTTTGCCAGCATCATCGGGTGCTCGTTGAGCATCTCCACCATGGTGAAACGCACGCGGCCCTGGAGGATGGCCGTGGTGGTGCCGTCGGGCATTTTCAGCAATTTCAGGATGCGCGCCACGGAGCCGACTTTGTAGAGGTCTTCGGTTCCCGGCTCTTCGATATTGGAGTCCTTTTGCGATAAAACCGCAATCAGGCGATTGTCTTCGTAGGCGGTGTGAATGGCCTTTATGGACTTGTTGCGCCCCACGGTAATGGGAATGACGATGCCCGGGAAAAGCACGGTGTTCTTCAGTGCCAGCACGGGCAGCACCTCCGGAATACCTTCTCCGTTCTGGGGTTCTTCCTCTTCTTCAATGGAGATCATAGGAAGGAAATCACCTTCTTCTTCTATACCTCTATGTGCAAATATTTCATCAAACATATGAATACCTCGCTATCGTATTTGCGCTCCGCGGCAAAAACTCCCGCCGGAAACAATGTAAAAACAAACGCCTCAAAAGTGCCAGGATGGCAGCACGTCCAAAGATTCAGGACGGTCATACAGTAGGGCAATTTCCGTGCCACGGCATTATGTGCTTTGGACACACCCGGCATTTATCAATCCGACTGCAATATTAGCAAGTATTTCAGGC
>CAZNYK010000241.1:0-2614 GCA_964577215.1 uncultured Saprospiraceae bacterium | reverse complement strand
ATATTTTCTACCTTTGAGCTGCATTCAGTCACCCATCAAAACCTAACATCATGAATCCAATCCTGAAAAACATCCTGGCCTTTATCGCAGGCGCCGTTGCCGGCAGCGTGGTGAACATGGGCATCATCATGGTAAGCGGCTCCATCATCCCCCCGCCCGAAGGCGCCGACAACACCACGATGGAAGGACTGAAAGCCTCCATGCACCTGTTTCAGCCCAAGCACTTCCTGTTTCCTTTCTTAGCCCATGCGCTCGGTACCTTCGCAGGTGCATTCGTGACTGCTTCAATTGCGGCGAGCCACAAAATGAAACTCGCCCTCGGCATAGGCGCGCTTTTCCTGGCAGGAGGCATCGCCAATGTGGTTATGCTGCCTTCGCCGCTCTGGTTTACCATCGTTGACCTGGTGGGCGCGTATATCCCAATGGCCTGGCTCGCCGGGAGGCTGGCCGGGGCTCGCGCGTGAGTTCTTTTTCCGCAGCCGCAGCTTGATCCGAGTGTTTCACGGCAGAGGCAACAGCCTGGGTATGGGGGCGGTCCCGTATGTTCAAGTCAGGAAAAATGACTATATTTGCACCTAAACAAGCTAGGATATGACCACTATCCAAATCAAGCCGGATACCAAAGTCGCCGTAGAAGACGTACTCCACGGAGTAGCCGCACTCGATACGCCAGACCTGGAAAACTTTTTCCAAAGGGTAGCCCAGGTATTGGCAGAGCGGAAATCGCCGCATCTTGGCAAAAGAGAATCCGAATTACTGATCCAAATCAACGCCGGTTACCCGGTAGAGTTGACCCTGCGCTATGAGCAGTTGCTGTTGTTGAAGCAACAAGCAGGTTTATCTCCTTCAGAACAAGAGGAACTCATTGCCATCACCGGTCAATTCGAAGCATTGGATGCTCAAAGGCTTGAATGCCTCATGGAATTGGCAAACCTCCGGGGCGTCTCGTTGGAGCATCTGCTTGATGAAATGAAACGGCCCTCCGGTGGGAAAAATGCATAGGTCATACATCTCTTCAAAGACAAAACTTGTGATAGCGCAAAGAGCGGGAGGCCTTTCCATCCACGTCGAAATACATGGAACGATCACTTTTCCTGGGATGACAGCTATTTGGTCGTCATTGGAATTACTCCGGTTGGACGTGCAACAGTCGAAGCCCTGAAGTTGAATAGGGAAGGCGTTGTTAACCTCAGACGGCTTATGAAACTTGCGGGGATCCATCCACCAAAATAAACAACAAGGGTATGATCCAAGCACCACATCTACTCCTGGTGCGTTATTGTACTATTGACCACTTGCTCCACGGCCGATTTGCCCTGGTCGATCAGGGCACTGATCTCAATAGCAAGCGGTTGAACATCAATATGCTGTATGTCTTTTTGCATTGGTCGCTTTTGATGCAAAGTTAGCAATTCCGGCTCAAGGCCGCTACTTTCACGCCTTCCTCCTATCTTCGCCACATGAAACTCATTGCCAAAACCATGGCCGGCCTGGAAGGCGTGCTGGCAGCCGAACTGGAAGCCGTAGGCGCAACCGCCATCCGGCAGGCGGCGCGAGCCGTTCATTTTGAGGGGGAATACGAGGTGTTATACCGCGCCAACTTCGAACTGCGCACGGCATTGCGCGTGCTGGTACCCATTGCCGAGTTCCCCGCCCGCAACGAGGAAGAACTCTACCGCCGCATATTCGACATAGACTGGCGCCGCTACATGGACGTCAATGACACCTTCGCGGTGGATGCCGTGGTGTGGTCGGAAGTGTTCCGGCACTCCAAATTTGCCGCGCTCAAAACCAAAGACGCCATCGCCGACCGCTTCCGCAAAGAACTGGGCCGCCGCCCAAGCGTGAACGTAGATTACCCCGGCTTGCGGGTGCACCTGCACATCAGCAATCAGTCGGTATCGGTTTCATTGGATAGCTCCGGCGAATCCCTGCACCGGCGCGGATACCGGCTGCGGGGCGGTCCGGCGCCGCTCAACGAAACCCTGGCCGCCGGCATGATCCTGCTCTCCGGCTGGGACGGCGAGCGGCCTTTCATAGATGCCATGTGCGGATCGGGAACCCTGCTCATCGAGGCGGGGCTTATCGCAGGCCGCATTCCCCCGCAGTGGCAACGGCGCGTGTTCGGGTTCCAGAAGTGGAAGGACTACCAGCCGGAACTCTGGGAGCAGGTGCGCCGCAACGCCCTCACCCAACCCGCCTACGAGTGGCCGCCCATACTCGGCTTCGACCGCGACTTCCGGGCCATCCGCACGGCAGAAGAAAACATCGCCGCCGCGCACATAAGCGGCAAGATCCGCTTGGAAAAAATGCCTTTCGAGCACCTCAAGCCGCCGCCCGCCCCCGGCCTGCTCATGATGAACCCACCCTACGACGAGCGCATGCCCATAGAGGAAGCGCATGCTTTTTACAAAGCCATCGGCGACCGGCTCAAGCAGCACTGGGCCGGCTACGATGCCTGGATCATTTCCGCCAACTTAGAGGCGCTCAAGCATGTGGGCCTGCGGCCATCCCGGAAAATCTCGCTGTTCAACGGGCCCTTGGAGTGTAAGTTCCAGAAGTATGAGTTGTATGAAGGAAAGGATAGGGTAAAGGCATAGAGCATAGAGCATAG
>CAZNYK010000240.1:0-2641 GCA_964577215.1 uncultured Saprospiraceae bacterium | reverse complement strand
GACTGAAGTCGCCGGTACTGCTATCCATGCCGGCGACTGAAGTCGCCGGTACTACTATCCAATCATCCGGCGACTGAAGTCGCCGGTACTACTATCCAATCCTCCGGCGACTGAAGTCGCCGGTACTGCCGGTACTACTATCCATCTTTAAAATTGGGTATTCTCCTCGTGAAGAGGCTCCAGCCAATCCGGGTGGTTTCGCCGCAGGAATTCCGTATAATCAAGTGCCATTTGCGCTACCCCATCGGTATCGGCAGTGTCGAGCGCTTCTATTTGAGCCGGAAGCCGGTTGCCCGCAGTCGCGGCGTTGTTGCGGAAATTCGTTTGATACAACAACAAAGCTGCAATTGCTACTACGCCGACGGCTGAAGCCGCTACCGCCCACGCAGCGGTACGCATGCGCACCACCCCGCCACCCCGCTTTTCATCGAGTTTGTGCCGCAACCGGTCCCATGCCTTGGCAGAAGGCTCCATCCGGAAAGACCCGGATAGTTCTCTTATTTTATTCAGCGTATCTTCCATTGTTGCAAATTGTCAAATCAAAAATCAAAAATCATCAAACATCAAAAATCATCAATCATCAATCATCAATCATCAATCATCAATCACCATACCCCAACCTTTTCAGCGCCTCCTGCATGCGCTCCTTCGCCAGCGCGAACTGCGATTTGGAGGTATTGATACTCACCCCCAGCAGTTCTGCGATCTCGCGGTGTTTGTAGCCTTCCAAGGCGTAGAGGTTAAACACGGTGCGGTAACCGGCGGGCAGCGCGTCCAAAGCCTGGAGGATGTCTTGCATGCCCAGGTGGTCTGAAGCCGTGGAGCGCACGGGAACGTCATGATCCTGAAGGCCGTCGTTAAAACTCAGCCGGTGGTTTTTGCGCAGGAACATCAGCGATTCGTTTACCGCAATGCGCCGTATCCAGCCCTCGAAGCTGCCCTCGCTTTTAAAATCCGGCAAGCGGGTGAGCACTTTGTACATGGTTTCCACCAGAACGTCTTCGGCGTCTTCCTCACTTTTGAGGTAGCGGCGGCAGATGCCCATGACCAAAGGTGCGAATCGCTCATACAAGGCTTGCTGGGCTTTCCGGTCTTCTCTGATGCAGGCTTGTATAAGTTCCTGTTCCGTCACGGGCGATGCTTTCCGGTGTAAAGATGCAGGCGCCGCGGCTTTTGGCGTATGAGGGAATCGCATTTTTTTTCGTCAGGATGAATAACTTTGCGCCCCGGAATGCGTTTCCTTGCCGCATTGCAAATATAACAACCAATTATGGAAATAGCTCACCACGATCAAGCCGTCGCAGAGAAATTTTCTGCGCTGGATTTGGTAGAAAAGTACGGCGCCCCGCTATACGTTTACGACACTGCCCACATGGAAATGCAGTACCGCCGCATGATCGATGCTTTCAGCGTGAGTAGACTGCGCCTGAACTACGCCGCCAAGGCGCTCAGCAATATCAACATCCTCAGCTTTTTTCAGCGGCTCGGCTCCGGGCTGGACACCGTTTCCATCCAGGAGGTCATGCTCGGCCTGAAAGCGGGCTTCGCGCCCCGCGATATCACCTTCACGCCCAATTGCGTAGGCTTGGATGAATTGCTGGAAGCCGTGGCGCTCGGCGTGCGCATCAACATCGACAACATCTCTATCCTCGAACAATTCGGCCAGGCACGGCCCGATGTGCCCGTCTGCATCCGCATCAACCCGCACATCATGGCGGGCGGCAACCTCAAAACCAGCGTAGGCCACATCGATTCCAAGTTCGGCATCTCCATCCACATGATGCCGATGGTACACCGCGTGGTGGAAGCTACCGGCCTCAGGGTGGAAGGCATTCACATGCACACCGGCTCCGACATCCTCGACCCCGATGTGTTTGTGGCCGGCGCCGATGTGCTGCTCAAATACGCCGCGGAGTTCCCCGATTTAGATTACGTAGATTTCGGCAGCGGCTTCAAAGTGCCTTACCAGGAAGGCGATATTGAAACCGATATGGAAGAGCTGGGCGAAAAGATGTCGGAGCGCTTCCGCGAATTCTGCGCCGAATACGGCCGCGACCTGGAAATGGTCTTCGAACCGGGCAAGTTCTTGGTGAGCGCCGCCGGGTCTTTTTACGTGAAAGTCAATGTGATAAAATACACCACCTCCACCGTTTTTGCAGGGGTGGACTCCGGGCTTAACCACCTGCTGCGGCCCATGTTCTACAATGCACACCACCACATCAGCAACGTTTCCAACCCGGAGGGCAAGCCGCGATTCTATGCAGTGGTGGGCTATATTTGCGAAACTGACACCTTCGGCATCAACCGCCGCATACCGGAGATCCGCGAAGGCGATATTCTCCGCATCCACAATGCCGGCGCCTACGGCCACGTCATGGCTTCCAATTACAATTCCCGTTTCCGCCCGGCGGAGGTGATGATCTACCAGGGTAAGGACTTCCTGATCCGGGAAAGGGAGACGATGGAGGATTTGCTGAGGGGGCAGGTTGCGGTTGATTTATGATTGATGATTGATGATTTTTGATTTTTGATGTTTTAAGTATTGGAAATCAATGTGTTGTTGAAAAAGAAAGGGATTGATTTATGATTGATGATTGATGATTGATGATTGATGATTTTTGATGTTTTGAGTATTGGAAAT
>CAZNYK010000239.1:0-2676 GCA_964577215.1 uncultured Saprospiraceae bacterium | reverse complement strand
AAAGGCGCCGCACCGAGCGCTGCACTGAGCAAAGTCGAAGTGCGAAGCCGAGGTGCAAAAGGAAAAAGTTGGCGACCTCGCAAAAGGGCGCAGATTCATTTCTCCTCGTTCTTGATTTTCTTTCCCTACCTTTGCACCCTCAAAGCATTTCACCCGCAATGACAACCACCGCCGAACCGCAGGTAACGGTACAAACGGCTCTCAACCTGGGCCTTACCGAAGATGAATTCCGCCACATCGTGGAGATCATGGGCCGCACGCCCAACTTTAACGAGTTGAGCATCTTCTCCGTCATGTGGTCGGAGCACTGCTCTTACAAAAACTCCATCCTCTGGCTCAAAACCCTGCCCCGCGAAGGCGGCCGCCTCCTCGTAGGCGCCGGGGAAGAGAACGCCGGATTGGTGGACATCGGCGACGGGCTGGCCTGCGCCTTCAAGATCGAATCGCACAACCACCCATCCGCCATTGAACCCTACCAGGGCGCCGCTACCGGCGTAGGCGGCATACACCGCGACATATTCACCATGGGCGCAAGGCCCATTGCCTCCCTCAACTCGCTCCGCTTCGGAAATCCCGATCTCAAACACACCCGCCGCCTCATGCGCGGGGTGGTACACGGCATCGGCGACTACGGCAACTGCTTCGGCGTGCCCACGGTAGGCGGCGAAGTCTATTTCAACGATTGCTACAACCAAAATATCCTGGTCAACGCCATGTCGGCGGGTATCGTAAAGGTAGGCGAAACCGTTTCTGCCTGTGCCGACGGCCCCGGCAACCCCGTATTTATCGTCGGCTCGGCTACCGGGAAAGACGGCATTCACGGCGCTACCTTCGCTTCCGCCGACCTCACCGAAAACTCCGCCGAAGACCTGCCCTCCGTCCAGGTGGGCGATCCCTTCCAGGAAAAACTCCTCTTGGAAGCTACGCTCGAAGCCATCAAAACCGGCGCCATCGTAGGCATGCAGGACATGGGCGCAGCCGGTATCACCTGTTCCACTTCTGAAATGAGCGCCCGCTCCGGTACGGGTATGCGCATAGATTTAGACAAAGCGCCAACCCGCCAGGCCAACATGAAGCCCTGGGAAATCCTCCTCTCCGAAAGCCAGGAGCGCATGCTCATCGTGGGCAAAAAGGGAATGGAGCATCTATTGTTCAAGGTGTTTGAGAAGTGGGACCTCGAGTGCGAACTCATCGGAGAGGTGACCGATACCGGTCGCTTGGAATACTACCAGCACGGCGAAAAGGTAGCCGACGTGCCTGCGCACGCGCTGGTGCTCGGCGGAGGCGCCCCGGTGTACAAGCGCGATTACCGCCGTCCGGCTTATATGGACAAGGTGGCGCAGTTCAAACCCTCTAAGGTAGATGCGCCTACCGACTGGCCGGGCGCTGCCCGCAAGGTCTTCTCCTCGCCCAACGTAGTATCCAAGCGCTGGGTGTATGAGCAATACGATTCCATGGTGCGCATCAATACGCTGACTACCAACCGGCACAGCGATGCCGCGGTGGTGCGCATACAGGGTACCGCCAAAGCCCTGGCGCTGACTACCGATTGCAACTCGGCCTACGTTTATGCCGATCCCTACACCGGGGCCATGATCGCCGTGGCGGAGGCTGCCCGCAATATCGTGTGCGCCGGCGGTACGCCGGTTGCGGTCACCAATTGCCTCAATTTCGGCAATCCTTACAACCCGGAAGTGTATTACCAGTTCGTACACGCCATCAAGGGCATGGGCGATGCCTGCCGCAAATTTGACACGCCGGTTACGGGCGGCAATGTCAGCTTTTACAACCAGTCGGTATATCAAGACCGTACCGAGCCGGTGTATCCCACCCCCACCATCGGCATGCTGGGCATCCTTGAAGACGCTTCCCGGCAGATGACCTTTGCTTTCAAATCGCCCGGCGACCACATATATATGGTGGGCACTCCATACAACGACATCAACTCTTCGGAGTACCTGCGCATCGTGCACGGCATACACTATTCGCCCGCGCCGCATTTTGATTTGGACGAGGAATTCGGCATACAGCAAGCTGTCAAATCATTGATAGCCCATGATACCATCCGCTCGGCTCATGATGTATCGGAAGGCGGGCTTTTCACCACGCTGATGGAATGCGCCATGGCTTCCGGCCTGGGCTTTGCTGTGGAGACCGACAGCAATTTCAGAAAAGACGCCTATCTTTTCGGCGAAGCTCAAAGCAGGGTCGTAGTGACGGTAGAGGCGGCAAAAGAGGACGAATTAGTCAACTATCTCAACAGCAATAATGTTCCTTTTTCTCGATTGGGCGAAGTCAAAGGCGATCGCATCGAAATCGATGAAGAAGATTTCGGCCCGCTCTCCGGATGGAGCGCCCTGTATGACAATTTGTTGGAACAAAAAATGGAAGAATAAAGTCCTTTATGAACATGAAAAAGTTTTTGCTACTGATCTTGCCGCTCGCCGCGGCGTTATCGCTTTCCCAATGCGCAGGCTTAGAAAAAGGCGCCGTAGTGGAAGGCGCCATCCAGAACGCAGGCAATCTGCAGGCTTTTATGGACAAGGTTGTCATCGGACAGGCCAATTCCGTCATCAGCAAAGCCGATATCAACGGCGCAGGCAAGTTTGAGTTTTCCTTCCCCGACGGTTTGGAAGCCGGCGTGTACAACCTCCGCATCGGCGCCAGGCGCTTCAA
>CAZNYK010000238.1:0-2705 GCA_964577215.1 uncultured Saprospiraceae bacterium | reverse complement strand
TTGGCCATGCCCTCGGTATCGGTACTGGCGCGGGCGCGGCCTAAGGCCTTGAACGGGAACTTGCCCGACTTGTAGGGGATGCCCTCCTCTTTCAGTTGCTCTTCGGTGCGGCCCACGCCGGCTACTTCGGGCCAGGTATAGACCACGTTGGGGATAAGATTGTAGTCAATATGCGGCTTTTGGCCGGCAATGGTTTCGGCTACGAATACGCCTTCTTCCTCGGCTTTGTGGGCCAGCATGGCGCCGTGTATTACGTCGCCTATGGCGTAGATGCCTTTCACGTTGGTTTCCAAGTGAGTGTTTACTTTCACCCGGCCTTTGTCGTCCAGTTCCACGCCGGCCTTGTCGAGGCCCAGCTTATCGGTGTAGGGCCTGCGCCCGATGGCCACCAGGCAGTAGTCTGCCTCGATGGTAAATTTGTCTTCCGAATCGCGCTTTTGCACTTCCACTTTCACGCCTTTGGCATTGGCCGTGACGTTGGTGACGGCATGGCGCAGGTGGAATTCCATATCCAATTTTTTGAGGGCGCGCATGAGTTCCTTGCTGCAATCGCCGTCCATGCCGGGAATGATGCGGTCGAGGTATTCCACCACGTCAATTTTCGTACCCAAGCGCCCGAAAACGGAGCCGAGTTCGAGGCCGATGACGCCGCCGCCGATGACCACCATGCGCTTGGGCACCTCGGTGAGGTTGAGCGCCTCGGTGGAGGTGATGACGCGCTTTTTGTCGTAGTTGAAAGCCGGTGGCGTGATGGGCTTGGAGCCGGTGGCAATGATGGTCTTGTCTGTTTCGATTTCTTTAGTGCTGCCATCGGCTGCGGTTACCTGGATTTTGTTGGGGCTGAGGAAGGCGCCGTGCCCGTGAAATACCTCGATCTTGTTTTTCTTCATGAGAAAGTCCAGCCCTTTCACCGTTTGATCCACCACTTCATTTTTGCGGGAGATCATCTGCGGCATATTCACCTTCAGGTTTTTGAGCTCAATACCGTGCAGGGAGAACTTCTCCTTGGCGTTGTGGTAGTGCTCTGAAGAGTCGAGCAGGGCCTTGGAGGGGATGCAGCCCACGTTGAGGCAGGTGCCGCCCAGCGTATTGTAGCGCTCTATGATGGCGGTTTTCAGGCCGAGTTGGGCGGCGCGAATGGCAGCCACGTATCCCCCGGGGCCGGAGCCGATTACGGTTACGTCGTATTTCATGTCAGCAGTTATTGTCCTGTTTTATTATTGTCGTCTCTCGGCGGCCGGCGCTCTTTATTGCCCTGGCCGGGTCTGTTCCCCCTGGGCGGCCGGTCTCCGGGTTTGCCGGGCCGCCCTCCTTCGTTGCGCGGGCCTCCGTCACCCCGCCCCCGGTTGGAGTCTTTATTACCCTGCCGGCGATTGGGATCGGATGGTTTATTGGATTGGCCCGGGCCGGAAGGAGCTCCGCCTTTCCCGTCCGGCTTCACTGGTCCCGTGTTGGGTCTTTGCGCTCCGCCCGATTTTTTCTTTTTCTTTTTGCGGCGGCGGCGTTCTTCTTCGGGGAGTTCAATGGCGCCGGTCACATCTCCGTAATCCACATCCGGCTCATCGTCGTCGCGGGTTTGTTGAACCACTTGTACTTCGCCGAGTCCAGCCGGTTTACCACCGGTTTTGTTCATTTCCACGATGGTTTGCACCTGCTTGGCATCCAAGGGATATATCTTGCCGCGGCTGCCTTCGTGTTCATAAGCGTAAAACATGAGCTGCCTGAAGATATCGGTTTTCACCAACACCGCAACGCCCTCCTTGGTTTGGAGTTTTTCGGCTTCGTCGGGGAAGCCTTTGAGGGCGTCCATGTAGGTATCGAGTTCGTAGTTGAGGCAGCACTTGAGGCGACCGCATTGACCGGATAACTTAGACTGGTTGATGGCTAAGTTCTGGTATCTTGCGGCAGCGGTATTCACGGATTTGAAATCGGTGAGCCAGGTGGAGCAGCACAGCTCGCGTCCGCAGGATCCTATGCCTCCTATCCGTGCGGACTCCTGCCGGGCGCCGATCTGGCGCATCTCGATCTTCACGTGAAACTCCTTGGCATATTGCCTGATGAGCTCCCGGAAGTCCACGCGTCCGTCTGCGGTATAGTAGAAGGTGGCTTTGCGCCCGTCGCCCTGGTATTCAACATCCCCCACTTTCATGTTGATCTTAAGAGAGCGGGCAATTGCCCTGGCCAGCACCAGCGTGCCCTGTTCCCGGCTGCGCGCTTCCTGCATGCGTTCCAGGTCGCGCTCATTGGCTTTGCGGATGACGCTGTGCTGTATATGGTCGATATTGACTTTTTTGCGCTTCATCTGGAGGCGCACCAAGTCGCCCGACAGGGAGATGCGCCCCAGGTCATAACCGTTGAGGGCTTCTACCAGCACCCAGTCGCCGGTACTTGTCCGGATGGTATTCGGGTTGCGGAAGAAAGCTTTGCGGGCGCCGTTTTTAAAGCTGACCTCTGCATATTGGAAAGGCTCTGTATCTTCTAATTCCAGGTTGGTGAGCCAGTCGAAAGTATTGAGCCGGTTGCAGCCTCCGGAGGAACAGCCATTGGAAGAACAACCCCCGCCGCAACCTTTGGCATCGCTGCCGTTTTTACTTATTGAACATCCTGCACATCCCATTATTCAAAATCATTTATGTAGCGTTATTTAATTTGTTGTCTGTTGTCTGTTGTCTGTTGTCTGTTGTCTGTTGTCTGTTGTCTGTTGT
>CAZNYK010000237.1:0-2730 GCA_964577215.1 uncultured Saprospiraceae bacterium | reverse complement strand
GCCACGAGTTGCTGCCCCACCTCGCTGTCGGCGGCGCCTTTGCGGATCGCCTTGTCCAACTTCTTGCTGCCGGTCCTCAGCGACTTGACGGCGACGACCATTTCAGGTTTGTTGAATTCAGCCGGAATGGGGGATTTCGCCAGCGTGGTAGCCTTCTGGTACATTTCGCCGGAACGCTCCCTGATAGGCTTGAAATTGCCTTCCTCCATCGGGTGGAAAGTTTGCGACATCACGCTGTGGAAGGTTTCCAACTGAGGCCACTTTTCCATGACGCTCTGTGCGGAAGTTTGGGTAGCAAAACCCATCATCAGGCCGAAAGCAAGGGCAAAGCCCGGGATCATTGATCTTCTCATATCACTGCATTTTGGGTCAAATTTATATTTGGAAAATCCATCCGGCCTATGACATTTGTCATTGCCGGCAAAGTTTTTGACCGGCCGCAAACGAGATACCCGTTCCGCTTCTGAACAAACCCGCCGGCCCGGCGGCTCTTACGCGGCAATCCGGCGCACGATCTGTCCATCGCCCGCAACCCGTTCTGAAAAAAAAGCGTTCCTTTGCTCCTCAATCCGCAAAATGTCGCATTTTTGCGAACCGAAAATGGAGCGCTTTGTTCCAAAACCCAATATTGACCGGAAAAAAAGAGAAATATGGCAGAAGTCATTTTTATGCCGCGCATGAGCGACACCATGACCGAGGGCAACATCGTAGGCTGGCTGAAAAAGGAAGGCGACCGCGTAGAACCGGGCGATACCCTGGCAGAAGTGGAAACGGATAAAGCCACCATGGAATTGGACAGCCCGGCGGAGGGCGTCATTTTACATATTGCCGTCAAGGAGGGCGCCGTGCCCATCAACTCCGTCATCGCGGTCATAGGCAAAGAAGGCGAAGACTGGAAAGCCGCTATCGCCGCCGCCGGCGGCAGCTCCAACGGAAAAAGCGATGCCGAGCCGGCCCGGGAACAAGCCCAGGCTTCCGCCGCAGCCGCCCCGGCGCCTGCCCCGGCGCCCGCAGCCGAGAAGGAAGATGCGCGCGTGAAAGCATCGCCCTTGGCCAAAAGCATGGCGAAGGAATCCGGTATCGATATTGCAAAGGTTCCCGGCTCCGGAGACTCGGGGCGCGTGGTGCGCCGCGACGTGGAGGCTTTCATCGAAAGCAAAAAAAGCGAGCCGGCGCCGGCGCCGGCCCCCGCTCCGGCTGCTCCGGCTGTAGAAACGCAGGAAGTGGCGCCTTTCTACTTCGGCGGCGGCGAAGGCAACTTCGATGAACGGCCGGTGAGCATGATGCGCAAGACCATTGCCCGCCGCCTCGGCGAAAGCAAGTTCAGCGCCCCCCATTTTTATCTCACGGTGGAGATCAATATGGACAAAACCGTGCAATTGCGCGACCGCCTCAACGAAGTAGCGCCGGTGAAGATTTCGTTCAACGATTTCGTCATCAAAGCCTGCACCACTGCCCTGCGCCAACACCCGGCCATCAATTCTTCCTGGCTGGGCGACAAGATCCGCACCAACCACGACATACATATAGGCGTTGCAGTCGCCGTGGACGAAGGCCTGCTGGTGCCCGTCATCCGCTATGCCGACATGAAGACCATGTCGCAGATAAATTCCGAAGTGAAGGCATTGGCCCTTAAAGCCAAAGACCGCAAGCTGCAACCGGAGGAAATGCAGGGCAATACCTTCACCATCTCCAATCTCGGCATGTTCGACATCGAAGAATTCACGGCCATCATCAATCCCCCGGATTCCTGCATCCTTGCCGTAGGCTCCATCATACAGAAACCGATCGTGAAAAACGGTGACATCGTGGTGGGTAATATGATGCGCGTGACGCTCTCCTGCGACCACCGCGTGGTGGACGGCGTCACCGGCGCCAGGTTCCTTCAAACGCTGAAATCCGTCCTGGAAGACCCGATCCGCCTCCTTGTGTAAAAAGTAACCTCGACTGTAAAGAATTGATCTTCTGCATTCTCTTGAAGTTTTTTCTTTTTGTCGCGGCAAAAAGCCATGCCTGCCGGCAGGCAGGAAACAAAAACCGCTTGTCGCCGCACCTGTCCCGTACCGAAGGTCGGGAAGACACCCTGCATTTCACTCCTGGCCGCTTCGGCCATCAGGCTACATCTTGCTGCTCTTGGCTGCGGCGTTGCTCCAGTCGCCCCCGCTTGTTTTTGACTGTTTTCCATGCCCAGTACCGGAGGGACTTCGGGCCTTTGATCATTGCCCTTGGCGTGGTGCTGTTTTCGACAGTCAAAAAAGGCGGCCTACGCGCTTACCCTACCCACTGGGGCGCCTTCCGCGTCTGGGGGGTTAGGGGGGCGGCGACGGCAGGGCGGCATCTCGTTCCATTCAAGGTCATCTGGTAGATATGGATTGATACACACAATAGCGGCGTCCAGATACCGTGCCGAAAACCTAAACCCAGGCGACTTGTGCATGAGGCGCCCCGCGTTTTAATCTTTCCCTCCTGAAGAACTATTTTCTGCGTAGTGTCCCCGTACCCAGCCGCGTGGCGAAGGCAAAGGCGTGCCTAACGTCAGCTACGCCTGCCTGCCGCAGGCAGGGTTTATACACAACTGTGTCATGTTCGGCAAACTGCCGAAGCACGCCGAAGGCGAGGTACGGCATACTCCCCCGCCTCCGCTTCGCTATGGCGGGCAAGTCCGCCTCCGCTTCGCTATGGCGGGCAAGTCCGCCTCCGCTTCGCTATGGCGGGCAAGTCCGCCTCCGC
>CAZNYK010000236.1:0-2736 GCA_964577215.1 uncultured Saprospiraceae bacterium | reverse complement strand
CTGGGCGACCAACAGTCGGAAGCGCCCTCCGTCGCCCTGCCGCTCATCCGCGCCTTCAACGGGCAAAGAACCGTGAAGGAGGTCTTCGATATGGGATTCAAAATAATGTTCAACATGAGCGGTATCATCCAGGAACTCCGCGACAAAAACATGCTCATACCAAAACCATGAAATACCAAATATCGCCGGAAGTACTCTTCAGCAAAATTGACGACGAAGTCATCATCATGAGCATCGAAGCCGATTCCTATTTCGGACTGGACCCCGTAGGCAGCAGGATATGGGAATTGCTGGAACAACCGGCTACCATGGACGAATTGGTGTCCCAATTGGTACAGGAATACGATGTCGGCGAGGCGGAATGCCGGCAGGACGCCCAGGACTTCGTCACAGAAATGGTCGCCAGGGGGCTTATCCTTGAACTCGACGAAGCGGCATGAAGCGGTTTTTGCCGGCGCGGAAGTTGAGCCAAGCGGAAAAGCGGCTCATTCCTGGGGCATTCCTGCTGCTGCTCTGGGCCAAATGCGTCGTTGCCCTGCTGCCTGCCGGACGCTATTTGCCGGCGTCCTTGCCCAAAGCGCCTCCGCCGGCCGGCATCAGCGAATCGCAAAAGAATTACGCGGCAATGGTTTGCGGCGTGATCGAGGGACTTTCCCGGCGGCTGCCCTGGCGCTCCACCTGCTTAGTGCAGGCGCTTGCCGGAAACCGCATTCTGGCCCGTAGAGGCATTCCCGCCGTCATCCACCTCGGCATTTCCAAACACCCGGAAAACGGCAAGCTCGGCGCTCACGCATGGCTCTCCGCAGGGGAAACCGTGTTGCTGGGAGGACGCAACCTCCACCAATACCGCGAAGTGGCCCGCCTGAGCGGAGCATAGCCGGCCCCATGGAACAAAAAACGCATTTCATCCAGCGTCTTTTCCAGTCAGGACTGACGGCATTGCAAGTTTTCAGCAGGGCAGTGGCCATGGCATGGCAGGCAGGACCCGGCCTTGCCTTAGCGGGAGTGATGCTCAACTTAGCCCAGGCCGCTATTCCGCTCGGCGTCTTTTACCTCACCAAGCAGATCATCGACGACCTGATAGAGGCGCTGAACCGGGGCAGCCTGGATACGGCCAACCTGGCGTTTTTCCTGGCCGTTTTAGGCGCGCTGTGGCTGGCACAGGGGTTGGTGGGCACCATGAGCCAGTGGGTACAAGACGTGCTCCAGATGCGGTTCAGCAATCACATGGCAGGGATCATCCAGAAAAAATCGGTGGAAATGGACCTCGCCTATTACGAAAACCCTGCGCTCCAGGACACCTTCCACAAAGCGCAATACGAGGCGGCCTACCGCCCAATGCAACTCCTGCACAATGTGCAGCAACTGTTGCAGAGCATTTTTTTTCTCCTCCTGGTCGCCGCCCTGCTTCTGTCGCTTGCCTGGTGGCTGATACCGGTGTTGCTTATTGCCGGCGTTCCTGCCCTGGTATTCAAAATTTACTTTGCCGGGCGGTACTACCAGCTCAACCGCCAACGGGCGCAACGCGAGCGGGAAAGCTGGCACCTGCACGAACTGCTCACGACGGCAACGGCGGCCAGGGAACTGCGAGTCTATGGCTTCGGGGATGCGCTCCGCGACCGGTACAAGCAGTTGCGCGCCTTTTTGCTGGGAGAACAGAAGCGCTTGCTGACCCGGCAGGCCGGCTACGACGTGCTGGGGCAGGTTTTCGAAGTAGGCGCTTTGGTCACTTTGACGGGCTGGACGGCGGTGCAGGCGCTCGCCGGCGCCCTGACCGTGGGTTCCTTGGTGATGTACTTGCAGGCCTTTCAAAGGGGGCAGGCCCAGTTGAGAAGCGCATTGAGCGCGCTGGCCTCCCTGTACGGGCACCGGCTTTTCCTCTCCTACTTGTTTGACTTCCTCGACCTGGAGCCGCAGGTGCAAAATCCGCCGGCGCCCGTACCGCTGGATACCCGCCTCCGGGAGGGTTTCCGGGTGGAAAACCTGTCGTACGCTTACCCGGTCAACAAGCAGCCCGTGCTCGACAACATCAACACGGCTTTCCTCAAAGGAGAACGCATCGCCATTGTCGGCCCGAACGGCTCCGGCAAGTCCACGCTGATCAAGCTCTTAGCCCGGTTTTACGACCCCGACCAGGGGCGCATCACCTTGGACGGCCGGGACTTGCGGCAAATAGAAACCGGGGAGTTGAGGCGGCGCATCGGCGTCGTTTTTCAAGACTTTTACCGGTATGCTTTCACCGCCGCGGAGAACATCGGGATCAGCGACCTGCCGAAAGTGCCTGCGGGGGATCGCCTGCGGGAAGCGGCGCGAAAATCCGGTGCAGCCGCTAAACTGGAGCAACTACCCCAAGGGTATGATACGCTGCTGGGTTACACGTTCCAGGGCGGCGAGGAGTTGTCCGGCGGGCAATGGCAGCAGGTGGCTATTGCGCGCGCTTTTTACGCCGACCGGGAAGTGCTCATCCTCGACGAGCCGATGAGCGCCATTGATCCCATTGTAGAGGAGGCCATATTCAACGAAATTTTCTCCTTTGGTCGCGACCGGATCATCATTTTCGTCACCCACCGCTTGTACCACCTGCAGCGCGCCGATCGCATCATTGTCATGGACAAAGGCCGCATCGCGGAGCAGGGCACGTTCCGGGAGTTGATGAGCGCAGAAGGTCTTTTTCACCGCTTGTTTTCCGGGCAGCAGATTGGGTGAATGACGAATGATGATTGATGATTGATGATT
>CAZNYK010000235.1:0-2755 GCA_964577215.1 uncultured Saprospiraceae bacterium | reverse complement strand
GACAACGGCTAACTGACAAAAATGCCCGTCTCAAGAAAAACCTTCTTTAAAGGCCTTGCCGCAGGGGTTATCGCACTGCCGGTGGCCCTGCGTGCTCTGTTGGGCGAAAGCCATGCACAGACCCAGGAAAATGGCGCCGGGGTGAGCAAAGACGTTTTTCGCTGGAAAATGGTGACCACCTGGCCGCCGAATTTCCCCGTCATTGGCGATGCCTGTGCGCGATTTGCAGAAATGGTGAAGGCTATGTCGGGCGGGCGATTGGAGATCAAAGTATTTGGCGGGGGAGAGTTGGTGCCTGCGTTGGAGGCATTCGACGCGGTGCGCAACGGCGTAGCGGAAATAGGGCACGGCTCGGCATACTACTGGGCAGGCAAATCGGTTGCTGCTCCTTTTTTTGCTACGGTGCCATTCGGTATGAACGCTCAGCAAGTCAACGGATGGATCATGAGCGGCGGAGGCATGGAATTGTGGGAGGAATTGTACGACGGGTTTAACTTAGTTCCCTTGCCCGGTGGCAATACCGGTGTGCAGATGGGAGGCTGGTTCAACAAGGAGATCAGCCGGGTAGAAGACCTTAAAGGGCTAAAAATGCGTATCCCGGGCCTCGGGGGCCGCGTATTGGAAAAGGCCGGAGGCGCGCCCGTACTGCTGGCCGGTGGAGAGATTTACACCGGCTTGGAACGCGGAGTGATTGACGCTACTGAATGGCTGGGACCTTTCCACGACCGGCTTATGGGGTTTCACCAAATTGCCAAATACTACTACTATCCGGGCTGGCACGAACCCGGCACCATGCTGGAGTTTTTTATCAACAAAGATAGGTTTGCCCAGCTTCCGCCTGATCTTCAGGCGATTGTACGTACGGCAGCTCTTTCTGTAAACCATTGGTGCCTCTCTGAATTGGAAACCCGTAATGCCTTGTCTTTGGCTGAAATGGCGGAACAGGGGCTGGAGATACGCGCATTTTCGGATGAGATCATCGAACAGCTTCGCGCTTACTCCGCCGCCGTTATAGAAGAGATTACGGCCCGTGATCCATTTGCCGCCAAGGTATATGCATCCTATCAGGCTTACAGGCAATTGGCCCGCAACTACGCGGAAATAACGGAAGGCGCCTTTTATGGAGCGTTGCAGCCAGAGTAGGAGTGCCCGTTTTGCCACATTCGCCTACCTTTGGTTTCCATCTTACCAAAACAGCTTATATCATGACCTTTGACGAATACCGCCGCTACGACGCCCTGGGCCTTGCCGAATTGGTGCGCAAGGATAAAGTGACTGCAGCCGAACTGCTGGACCTTGCTATTTCCCGCACGGAGGCTGTGAACCCGCAACTCAATGCCGTCATCTATAAAATGTACGAGGAAGGCAAATCGCTGGCCGCCAAAGTGGACAAAAATGCCCCTTTTGCCGGAGTGCCTTTCCTGATCAAAGATTTGGGCCTGGAAGTAAAGGGATTCCCGTTGCGCACAGGAAGCAAGGGATATGAAGGCTATATATCACCTGAGGACAGCGTGCTGGTGCGCCGCTTCCGGGAAGCGGGGTTGGTGTACTTCGGAAAAACCAACACGCCGGAGTTCGGCCTTACGCCCTACACCGAGCCGCAGCATTTCGGCCCCACCCGCAATCCCTGGAATACAGAGCGCAGTGCCGGCGGTTCCAGCGGCGGCTCCGCAGCGGCAGTGGCGGCAGGCCTTACGCCCATAGCTACCGCCAGCGACGGCGGCGGCTCTATTCGCATCCCGGCTTCCTGTAACGGGCTTTTCGGCATCAAGCCCAGCCGCGGCAGGGTGAGCCTCGGCAATTTTAAGGGCGAGATGTGGAGCGGCGCCGTGATGGAAGGTTGTGTGAGCCGTTCGGTACGCGACAGCGCCGCTTTCTTGGATGCGCTAAGCGGCTCGGCCCCTGGCGATCCGTACATTGTTCAAGCCCCGGAGCGGCCGTACCTGGAAGAAGTAGAGCGCGAGCCTAAGCCCCTTCGGATTGGCTTTTCTACCCGTCATACCCTCGGTCAGCCCATAGACCCGGAATGCGTGAAGGCGGTGCAGGATGCCGTTACTTTGTTGCAGGCGCTTGGCCATAAAGTGGAGGAAGTGCAGTTGCCTTACCAAAAGGAAGACCTGAAGGAAGTATTCGTGATGATGGTCTTCGGGGAAGTGGCCGCCGATTTGGAAAAAATGGGCCGCCATTTGGGTAGAAAGGTTACCCGGAATGATGTAGAGTCAAATACCTATGCGTTGGGGTTGTTGGGCAGAACTTACTCAGCCAAGGACTTTGTCATGGCCCGCCGTCGCTGGAATGAAGTTTCCCGGCGTGTGGGTCTCTTTCACGAGGATTACGACATGTTGCTTACTCCCACAGTATCCCTGCCGCCTTTCCCCATCGGCGCTATACAAGCTACTCCTGCCGAGCGCCGCCTGATCGAGATGATCAACATCCTGGGGCTGGGCAGCCTGCTCAGGGCAACAGTAGATCAGTTGGCTGAGAAGATATTCAGCTACATCCCTTTCACCCCCATCGCCAATATGACGGGGCAGCCTTCTATGTCGGTGCCGCTGTATTGGACTGAGGGAAATCTTCCGGTGGGCGTCATGTTCAGTGCCGCCATCGGCCGGGAGGACATGCTTTTCCAATTGGCCGGTCAATTGGAGCGTTCGCAACCCTGGTTTGACCGGGTGCCGGATATGTGACGCATGGACCAGAAAAACCGGGGGTTAAGAGTTCAAGGGGGAAACCAAAGGATATGATCATTCACTCC
>CAZNYK010000234.1:0-2803 GCA_964577215.1 uncultured Saprospiraceae bacterium | reverse complement strand
ACCCCGTAGCCGACGTGGTGTATAACCACCGCGACGGCGGCAACTGGGAAGACAACCCCGCCGTGCGGAGCTATGTGATGGATTATCCCAACGGAGGAGGATGCAGCGGCTTCCCCGCCACGCCCTATCCCGTGAACGGCAAAATGCGCTACCGCCTGCCTTTGGGCGGAAGCAGCGGCAATGGCGCCGGGGCGTACTATTTCAAGTTCAGATCAGCTTCCGGTAACGGCGGCTTCAATGGCCGGCCGTACAAGCTTTTCTTCCGCACCCAGAACACGGGTTTTACCAACTTACCCATCAATGAAGTGGAACCCAACGGCGGCGGCGACTGCGGGCAGCCCAACAACCAGGTATTCTTAGGCCGCGACGTCTTTGCCGCGCAGGAAGTGGGCGGCGGCTGCAGTACCGACGAGTTTTACCTCCAACTCAACTCCAGCGACTTTATCTCCACCGGCGATTTCCTGGAGATTTACATCGAGGAGGTGGGCGGCGGCGGTACCGGCATTGACCAGCGGCCATACGGCATCTGGTCGGCATCGCGCAGCGCAGATATCATCAACGAATTAGGCGTACAAACGCGCACCGACTTTTCCGCCCTGCCCAGCGGCCAGGGCGCCATGACCTACCGACACTTCAAACCCAACGGCACCAATCCCACTTGCATGGTCGGCGACGAGGAGTTCCCCTTCTTCTTCTTCGATGTGGAGCAAGAATACAACGGCAGCGCCGGCGGACAATCCACCCGCCAGGTATATGACGACTGGAACAAGTGGCTCTGGAATACCGTGGGCATTCGCGGCTTCCGCATGGACGCCGTCAAGCACTTCCCGGCTTCCTTCGTGGGCAAATTGCTCAACGACATGCACGCCGCCGGCATCAACCCGCCTATGGTGGTGGGCGAGCATTTCACCTCCAATGCCGGGGTGCTGAGAGACTGGGTGAATGCTGTGTATGCCGAAATGACGGCCGGCGCATCGAGCGCCATACAGGTGCGCGCCTTCGACTTCGAGCTGCGGCAGGCCCTCAAAAACGCCTGCGACGACGGCTTCTTCGACGCGCGCAACATCTTCAACTCCGGCATGGTGGACGGCGCCGGCATGAGCGGGCTCAACGTCGTCACCTTTATCAACAACCACGACTACCGCACCGCCGGCGAGCACATTCTCAACCGCCAGATGCTGGCCTATGCATACATCCTGACCAACAACCGCATCGGCCTGCCCAGCGTATTCTATCCCGACTACTACGGCGTGAATATCTACGGGCCGTCAAACCCGCTTCCCGCCCGGCAGGCCGCTATTGACGAATTGATGCAGTTGCACAAAAACTACATCACCGGCGCCGGCTTCGTCGATTATCTCAACCGTTTCGGCACGCCCTACGCAAGCAACTACCAGCAGTCGGGCGCATTTGACCACCTGCTTTACCAGATACAGGGCGGCGTCGGCGGCAAGGATGTCATCGTAGTCATCAACTTCGAGAATCAGCCCCTGCGCTTCAACCACACCATCAACACAGCCAATGCGCCCTTAGGTACGCGCTTCAACCTGACGGCGGGACAGGCCAATTATGCCAATCCCATAGTGGAAAACAGCCCCAACGGCATTCCCAACTCCCTGTACTTCGACATACCGGCTTACTCCTATGCCGTATTCGTACAAGGCGAACAGGTGCTCACCTGCTACGCAGACCAGGACGGCGACGGCTTCGGCGACCCGAATACCAGTGCTACCTTTGATGGCAGCTGCGGTGAAGGCTACGTGTCCAATAACAGCGACGGTTGCCCCTTGGACCCCGACAAAACCGCTCCCGGCACTTGCGGCTGCGGCGTAGCCGATACCGATACCGACGGCGACAGCTTCCCTGACTGCATAGACAACTGCCCCACAGAGCCTAATTCTGTGATCCGGCCTATTGCGGTGGACGGCAACATCAGCGACTTCGGCGCCGGCATTGCCAACGGCGCCAATGGGGTGAGCTATTTTTTCTCGGCGGATGCTACGTACTTCTATGTCGGCGTCACCGGGGTAAACCTCGCCAACGATAACATTCACATCGCCTTCCGCAACAACGACGGCAGCACTACCGCCGCCAACTGGGGCGTGAATTTCAATGCCGCGCCATACACCTACCTGATCTCTTTCTTCAACGGCAACGACATCTGTTACTATCCTTTCAACGATCCATACGGTTGCCAGCAGGTGGGCGGATCCTGGGCCAATTTTGCAGGATGGAGCGGCAACCCCACCAGCGAGATCCGCATTCCCCGCAGCTTCCTCGGTTCGCTCGGCAGCGGTTCCGGCAACGTCAATATCTCCATCTGGACAAACAACAACGCCGGCAACTTCGTGTGGTCCACCTATCCCACGAATAACCCCACCGGGAATGCCAACGTCAACTGGATCAACCACGGGCAGCAGCCCTATCCAAGCTACCTGCCGCAGGCCGACAAGGACGGCGACAGCCTGGGCGATGCCTGCGACAACTGTCCCGACAATGCCAATGCCGACCAGGCCGACAGCGACGGCGACGGTATAGGCGATACCTGCGACGAATGCCCGCTCGCTCTGCCCAACCTGGCGAACTTCAATACCTCCGACTGCAATTGCAGCCCCGGATATTACGCCACTACTACAGAGATCAATGGCCAAACCGTTATCACCGGCTGCCAGATCTGCCCGCCCGGCTTCTATTGCCCGGACGGAACTATTGCAATACCCTGTCCCGCGGGATCTTTCCAGGGCAATTCAGGCGCTATCGCTTGTGAGAGTTGCCCGCCCGGAAGCTTCTCCAGCACCACCGG
>CAZNYK010000233.1:0-2808 GCA_964577215.1 uncultured Saprospiraceae bacterium | reverse complement strand
CTTCGCCTTACAAATGCCACCCTCATGACCGAAGCAGCCATCCTCATCGTTGACGACAATCCCGGCGTGCTCAGCGCCGGAAAGCTCCTGCTCAAGCGGCATTTCGCCCAGGTGGAAACTACCCGCAACCCGGAAGACATCCCCGAACTCATGCGCCGCAGCCGATTCGACATCATCCTGTTGGACATGAACTTCAGCGGAGGCAAAAATACCGGCCGCGAAGGCCTGGCCTGGCTCGAAAGGATATTGCAGGCCGACCCCGGCGCCGTAGTAGTGCTCATCACCGCCTTCGGAGATGTGGAATTGGCCGTAAAAGCCGTCAAGGCCGGCGCTACCGACTTCGTCCTCAAACCCTGGGACAACGAAAAGCTACTCGCCACGCTCAGCGCCGCCTTGCGCCTGCGCGAAAGCCGCGACGAAGTGCAGGAACTGAAATCGAAGCAGGAGAGCAAAAACCGGTCGGAACAGGAAACCCTCCCCCATATCATAGCTGAAAGCCCTGCCATGCAACAGGTGCTGCACACCATAGACCGCGTGGCCGCCACCGATGCCAACGTGCTCCTCCTCGGCGAAAACGGCACGGGGAAAGACCTCGTAGCCCGCATCATCCACGCCCGCTCGGATCGCGCCGGCGCCGATTTTATTAAAACCGACATCGGAGCGCTCAGCGAAACCCTGTTTGAAAGCGAATTGTTCGGCCACGTCAAAGGCGCTTTTACCGACGCCCGCGACGACCGGCCCGGCCGCTTCGAATTAGCCGGCGGCGGCGTCATCTTCCTCGATGAGATCGGCAATCTCTCCCTCAACCAACAGGCCAAACTCCTCACCGTGCTGCAAGACCGCACCGTGACACGCGTGGGCTCCAACAAACCGCGCCCGGTAAACGTGCGCCTGATATGCGCCACCAACCAGGACCTGCACGCCATGGCTGAGCAGCGCAGCTTCCGCCAGGACCTCCTCTACCGCATCAACACCATTGAGATCAAACTGCCGTCCCTGCGCGAGCGCCCGGAAGATATTCACGCACTGGGAATGCATTTTCTTTCCCTGTACGCCGCCAAGTACAAACGCCCCGTATCGGGGTTCAGCCCGGCACTGCTCCGCGAAATGCATCGGTACCCATGGCCCGGCAACGTGCGGGAACTGCAACACGCAGTGGAGCGTGCCGTCATCATGTCTGCCTCCGACATGCTGCAATTGGAAGATTTCTTTTTCCGCACCGTGGGCGCCGATGCCGGCGCCGCCCTGCAAACCATGCACTTGGAAGATGCGGAAAAGCAACTCATCAAAAAAGCATTGGCCAAACACCACGGAAATATCACCGAGGCCGCCCGCGAACTCGGCATCACACGCGCATCCCTTTACCGGCGCATTGAAAAACACAAGCTCTGATTCCTATGAAGCGCCTTTCATTCTCCGCGGAGTTTACCCTTAGGGTATTGCTGCTGGCGCTCACCCTGCTGGCTATGGCCTTGGCGGCAGCACATACCCAGTACAGGTTCTGGACACTTCCCCTGGGCGTAACCGCCGCGCTCATGGTAGCGGCATTGCTCCGGTCGGTACACGAAACCAACCGCAGGCTGACCCGCTTCTTCGAGAGCGTGCGCTATTCTGATTTCGCGGTGCGCTTCGCGTCCGGCAAGGAAAGAGGCGAGTCCTTCGGCGATCTCAGCAAACAGTTCAATGAAGTCTTGGACGCCTTCCGGCAAACGCGGGCCGAAAAAGAAGCGAGCCTGCTTTTTATACAGGCCGTGATACAACAGCTCAGCGCCGGTCTCTTGGTATTCGATGCCGGTCTGCGCCTGCTGCTCTCCAACCCCGCCGCGCTCAACCTGCTGGGCGTGTACAGGCTTCACAGCTTGGACGACCTGCCGGAAGATCATGCCGAACTGCGCGCCTTCATTGCCGGCCTGGGTTCCCGCGATAAACTCCTTTACCAACCCTCCTCCGACCGGCAACTCGCCGTGCAGGGGCTCAGGATCAACCTGCGCGGGCGGCCCGTTTACCTCATTTCGCTTCAGAACATTTACTCCGAACTGCAACGCACCGAATTAGACGCCTGGCGCGACCTCACCCGCGTGCTGCGCCACGAGATCATGAACTCCATCACGCCCATCGTCTCCACCGTGGAAACCATGCAGGACATCGTTCACCACGACCTGAAGGATGCCGGCCTGCCGCCGCACATCACGGCCGATCTAAGCGAAGCACTCGATATTGTGGCCTCGCGCAGTCGCGGCCTCATGCGTTTTGTGGAAGCGTACCGCAGTTTTTCCGCCATACCCGCGCTGCACAAAAGCCAGGTGCCGGTAAAAGACTTGCTCCAGCGCATCCGGCAATTGTCGGCTCCCGAAATGAAAGCCGCCGGCATTGCGTGCGACGTATCCGTACAGCCGGCCGGGCTATCCGTCCAGGCTGATGAAGACCTGCTCAGTATGGTGCTGCTCAACCTGCTGAAAAATGCCCGCGAAGCCCTGCAAACCTTGCCGGACGGCGCCATAAAGCGCATATCACTGCATGCAGGGAAAGACAAGCAGGGCCGCCCCCACATCACAATAGAAGACAACGGCCCCGGCATAGACCCCTCCCTGATGGAAGACATCTTCATACCCTTTTTCAGCACCAAAGACAACGGCAGCGGCATAGGCCTGAGCATCTCCCGGCAGATCGTACAGCTGCACGGCGGGCATATAGAAGCGCGCTCCGCGCCGGGGCAGGGGGCGTGTTTTGTGGTGTGGTTGTGAGAAGGAGGTGCAAAAAGTTGACTTTTCCGCGCTTATACTCGATAGCCAGTGATTTGCGAATTTT
>CAZNYK010000232.1:0-2813 GCA_964577215.1 uncultured Saprospiraceae bacterium | reverse complement strand
ATTCATCGCCTATGCAAATCTTCACCACTTCCGACTTCCGCCAGATGGAGCGCCGCTTCCGGGCCGCGTTTTTCAATTCCATCGGGGGGTTCAAATCCGTCAACCTGATCGGCACCATCGATCAGGAGGGCCGGACCAACCTGTCCATCTTCAATTCCGTCTTTCACCTCGGCGCCGACCCGCCGCTGCTCGGCATGGTGGTGCGGCCGCATACGGTAGAGCGGCACACGCTGGAGAACATCCTCCAAACCGGTGCTTACACCATCAATCACATCAGCGAGGCCATTTTCCGGCAGGCGCACCAGAGCAGCGCCAAATACGAGCGCGGTGTGTCGGAGTTTGAAGCTTGCGGACTGACGCCGGAGTTCCGGGACTTCTGTCCCGCGCCATTTGTGCAGGGAAGCCCCTTGCAGATAGGCCTGAAGTTCGTGGAGAAAATAGACGTACAGTGGAACGGCACGCACATCATCATCGGGGAGATCACCGGGGTAATTGTGCCGGAAGAATGCACAGGCCAGGACGGCTTTGTGGACATAGAACGCGCCGGCACGATCACCTGCTCGGGCTTGGACTCCTACCACCGCACCCGGCGCCTGGCCCGGCTCTCTTATGCCAAGCCCGGCGCGCCCCTCACCGAAATACCGCCGCTGACATGAAAAAGCCCTGGAACCTGCCCGACCTCCCGGTCTATAGCCTCGCCACGCAAGGCGAAGCCGGCTTCAATATGAATATCTGCACCTACGTATCGGCGGTGAGCATGCAGCCCAAGCGCTTCATGGTGGCGGTTTATCACGATACCCGCTCCCTGGAAAATATGTATAAGAGCGAGCAGGCGGTATTGCAACTGTTGGATGCCTCGCAGGCGGGCTTAGTGCGCACCCTCGGCAAAAAGAGCGCCCTACACTACGACAAGCAGACCTGGCTGCGCAAAAAGGACGTGCTCGCGGAGTGGCACAATTTCACCGTGCTGCGGGATGCCGCCGCCTGGATGCTGCTTCAAAAGCTCTGGCACCAGGATGCCGGCGATCACGTGCTTTTCCTTTTCGATGTGCTGAAATACAAGGTCAACGCGCCGGACAATATTATGACCCTCGATACCCTGCGCCAACACAAGATCATTTCCATATGACAGTGCAAGACATAGACCGCATCATTGAAATGGCCTGGGAAGACCGCACGCCCTTTGAGGCCATCAGGGCGCAGTTCGGCCTGCCGGAAGCAGAGGTCATCGCGCTCATGCGCCGGCACATGAAGGCCTCCAGCTTCCGCATGTGGCGCGCGCGGGTGAGCGGCCGGAAAACGAAGCACGAAGGCTTGCGCGGGGAGGAAGTCAGCCGCTTCAAGTGCTCCCGGCAAAGGGCAATTAGCGGGAATAAGGTCACTTGATTTTACAGGCATAGAGCATAGAGCATAGAGCATAGAGCATAGAGCATAGAGCATAGAGCATAGAGCGGCGAAGGGCCCCGACTCTCGTGTCGCATACACGGTAACTTAAGCCACGCGAGCAAGGGCGCGAGCCTTTTTAGCCGTAGGCTGTTTCCTCTGCCGTGAGACGCACGCAACACTTTTCAGTTCACGGTTCTACGTTTAATACACAAATGAATCATGTTCGGAAAATTGTCGAACTACGCCGAAGGCGAGGTTCGGCACACTTCTTGACTGCCCCGCCGGGGCGGGCAGGCCCTCCTCCACTTCGTTACGGAGTGCTTATTTTAGGAACACAGTGTTACACAGAGTAAGGGGAGATACACGGAGGAAAACTCCGTGAAACCTCCTGACTGCCCCGCCCCGGCGGGGCAGGCTTTTACTCCGTGGGCCTCCCTGACTGCCGTCAGCTACGGTTTATACACAAGTGTCAAACTGTCTGAGGATGCGCAAGCATCCGAGGACAGCCTCTGTGAACTCTTTTAGATCACGCCCGCCTGCCGCGGGCAGGGGGTTTCACAGAGGAAAAAAGAGCTTGCCACGCCGCAGGCGTGGAGTTTTACGGAGTTTTATTCTCCGTGAAACTCCCCTGAACTCCGTGGAACTCTGTGTCACCCGAATAGAAAGAGGCCACGGGGCCATAGCTTCCCACCTTCGGCGGGAAACTATGCGCTCGAACCACGATGTGTATAAACCGTAGCTGCCGTCAGGCAGGCGTGTCCAATAAATTGAAGGCCGCGTTTGCCCACCGTCCGCGTGCCGCCGTCCCCACGCCTTAGGCGTGGCGTAGCTTTAGCGGAGGCGCAAGCTTTAGCGGAGGCGGGGCGGGCAGTCAGGGAGGTCTTACCTTTCCGACGCCTCCGGCGTCTTGGAAAGGCTCTATACTTCTTTGTGGTACCAAAAACGTCACGCCTTTTTACCCACAGGGGGGAACAGCCTATGTTTAGACGCTGAAGGACGCTGGTTTTTATGATTGGTTATGTTTAGTCTTGAACAATGAGGAACACAAACCTAAAATGTTCGATGTCGTGGGCCATGCAAACAGCGTTGATCATAAGGATCATAATCGATCAGCGTCAAAAAGAGAGGCTTTATAGTTGACAGTCAACCTTATCGACGTTAAGTTACCGCTCATGCGACGCAGTCGGGATCAACCCACCCGCCTTCCCACGCCCGTGGCGTGGTTCGGCGGGTGCCATCAGCACATTAGCCCATCAACACATCACCCCATCAGCAAATCTTCCATATCGCACAAAAGAATACTCATACGCATTCTCTTCATCCCCTTGGTGATCCTCCCGCCACACCTCTTTCCACGCGGCAGGGTCAATATCAGGAAAAAAGCTGTCCGCACCGGGAAATGCGGCGTGCACCTGGGTGATGATCAG
>CAZNYK010000231.1:0-2825 GCA_964577215.1 uncultured Saprospiraceae bacterium | reverse complement strand
GGCCATATGAACCAGATGTACCATCAGGCATTGGCAGCGGGTCAAGGCAAGAAAGTCATCATTACCGAAACCGGCTGGCCCAGCAAGGGGGAAAGCCTCGGCGGGGCGGTTCCCGCTCCGCTGAGTGCCATGCTATACTTCATCAATACCCAAATGTGGGCCAGCGACGAAAATGTGGAGGTGTTTTATTTCTCCTCTTTCGACGAGTCCTGGAAAGTGGGCGCCGAGGGCGAAGTGGGCGCCTATTGGGGCATTTGGGATAAAAATGAAAAACTGAAATTTGCGAATGGACACCTTTAAGCAGTTGGGAATAAAGGCAGGCAAGGCGATATGCTACTCCGGATTCAGGCAAGGTCAGTATCCCGGCGGCGTGTATCCCGGTTATGAAGAGATAAAAGAAGATTTATTGCTCCTGCAGGACCATTGGAAATACCTCCGGCTGTACGATTGCGACCCGCACGCTAAAACCGTCCTGGAGGTGATCGCCAATGAAAAGTTGGACTACAGGGTGATGCTGGGCGCATTTATTGAGGCGGAGATGAATAACTTTAATTGTCCCTGGGGCGGCGGCGTTTATTCAGAAGAGCAATTGGAAAAAAATTGCATCATCAATCAAAGTAAAATCAACAGATTGATCGATTGGGGCAATCAATTTCCCGATATTGTTTTTTCGCTCTCTGTCGGCAATGAGGCTTGCGTGGAATGGACGGATCATTATGTGGCGGAAAGCCATGTAGTGGAATACGTCAGGCAGGTGAAGAAAAAAGCAAGGCAGCCGGTTACCTTCTGCGAAAACTATGTACCCTGGCTTTATAAACTGGAAAAGCTGGCCGAAGCCCTGGATTTTATTTCTATCCACACCTACCCGGTTTGGGAATACAAGCACATTGATGAATCGCTTGATTATTCAAAGGAGAATTACTACGCCGTTGCGAATAAATATCCGCACAAGCCGGTAGTCATTACAGAGGCCGGCTGGGCAACGAATTCCAACGGCAGGGGAATCAATGCAGAGAATGTCAATGAGGAATACCAGAAAATGTATTATGAAAAATTGATGGATTGGGTAGAAAAAGAAAACATCCTCACCTTCTTTTTTGAAGCCTTCGACGAGGATTGGAAAGGCTCGCCCGATCCTCTGGAACCCGAAAAACATTGGGGCCTGTTCAAAATTGACAGAACGCCGAAAGCGGCGGTGAAATATCTGGCGCCGGAAAGCAGGCCTGCTACCGCTTGATGGTCAACTTTTAACCTTTTAAATACATAAAAATGCGACATCTGATTTTTTTACACTTAATGATGCTTGGGGCATTTATGAGCGTTGCTCAAAATGCGCCCATCAATTTTGAAACAGGTGGAAACGGAGCCAATTGGACCTGGGCCGTCTTCGAAAATGCCACTAATCCACCATTGGAAATTATTGCTAACCCAGACCAGTCCGGAATAAACACTTCTGCCACAGTAGCCCGATTCACTGCTTTGCAGGCCGGCAATCCCTGGGCAGGTTGCGAATCCATGCACGGCGCCGACATAGGGTCATTTGTACTGGACGAGACCAATTCTCTCATCAAAATCATGGTATGGAAATCCGTGATCAGCGATGTAGGAATTAAGTTAGTTGCTGCTTCCGGTTGGGCGCTGCCTGAAATTAAGGTCGCCAATACGCTGATAAATCAGTGGGAAGAACTTACTTTTAACTTTGCGGCCTATCAAAATCCTCCTGCAGCTGAAGGCCAGTATGATCAAATTGTTGTGTTCCCTGATTTTAATTTATCAGGCAGGACCCAGGATAATATTATTTATTTCGATAATATTACATTTAATCAACAGGGCGCCTCGGTTGACGAACCCGCCACGCCGGCCCCGACGCCCACCCGGGATCCGGCCGATGTGATCTCCCTGTTCAGCGACGCCTATACGAACGTCCCGGTCGATACCTGGAGAACCGATTGGTCGGCCGCAGTGCTGGAGGATATCGCGATACAAGGCAATCCGACCAAAAAATACTCGCAATTGGATTTTGTGGGAATAGAAACGGTGGCCAATCAATTGGACGTCACCGGCATGACTCATTTCCACATCGACGTGTGGTCTGCTGATTTCACATTCTTTGGAGTGAAGCTGGTGGATTTCGGCGCGGACGGCGCATTCGGCGGCGGCGATGACGTGGAGCACCAGGTTAACTTTGATATGCCCAACCAGGGACAATGGCTAAGCTTGGACATTCCCTTGAGTTCCTTCACCGGGCTGACCACAAGAGAGCACATCGCGCAGTATATTTTGGTGGGGCAGCCTACCGGCGCCAATACGATCTTCGTGGACAATGTGTATTTCTTTAATGAGACAACGGGTGGAGGTGATAACCCCAATGCACCCATTACCTTCGAGCCGGGGGGCTTCGGCGCCGATTGGACCTGGACAGTATTTGAAAATGCGACCAACCCGCCTTTGGAAATTATTGCCAATCCAGACCCGTCTGGAATAAATACCTCTGCCACTGTGGCCAAATTTACGGCCTTAGCCGGCGGAAACCCCTGGGCAGGCGTTGAATCTATGCATGGCGCCGATCTGGGACCATTCGTACTGAGCCCATCCAATTCCACCATCAAAATCATGGTCTGGAAATCGGTCATCAGCGATGTGGGCATTAAGTTTGCCTCCCCCACCGGATGGGCGCAAGTGGAAATCAAACGGCCAAACACGGTGGTGAACCAGTGGGAGGAGCTGACTTTCGATTTCTCTAGTTACCTCAACCCGCCGGCCAGCGAGGGGCAGTTAGACCAGATCATCGTTTTCCCGGATTTCAACCTCGCCGGAAGAGGGCA
>CAZNYK010000230.1:0-2888 GCA_964577215.1 uncultured Saprospiraceae bacterium | reverse complement strand
TACATAACTATCGCAAGCGCTTTTTTTTGATGCGGCGCTGCCCGATATTTGCCCGATTTTTCTGAAAAGTGATAATAACCGAACCATGAGCGATTTCTCATTCATATCCAACGCCCACCCGGCTTTCATCGACTCCATGTACGAACAGTACCACCAGGACCCCGAAATGGTGGAAGCTTCCTGGCGACTGTTTTTCAAAGGCTTCGACTTCGCCCAAAGCGCCGGCAACGGCCATGCGGGCCACGCTGCCGCCGCAGACCAGGAGCAGGTACTCAACGAATTGCGGGTGCTCGCCCTCATCTTCGCCTACCGCAACCGCGGGCATCTGGAATCCACCACCAACCCCCTCAAGCCCCGCCGCGACCGCCAGGCATTCCTCGCCATCAGCGACTTCAGCCTCACGGAAGACCTCTTGGACAAGCCGTTCCGCGCCGGCGTCGAGATCGGCATGCCCAACGCCACCTTGCGCCAGATCGTGGAAAAACTGCGCAAGGTATATTGCGGCAACATCGGTTTTGAATTCCACAGCATCCAGGGCCGCGAAAAGCGCCGCTGGCTGCGCACCTATATCGAGAGCCACGCGCCCGAACGCCACTACGACATTCCATTGGAGAAAAAGCGCCGCATTTTGGAAAAACTCAACGGCGCCGTGGTGTTTGAAGAATTCCTCCACACCAAGTTCATCGGACAGAAGCGCTTCTCCCTCGAAGGCGGCGAAACCGCCATCGTCGCGCTGGATGCCATGATCAACAAGGCTACCGAAGACCGGGTGGCAGAGGTCGTCATCGGCATGGCGCACCGCGGCCGCCTCAATGTATTGGCGAACATCATGGGCAAAACCTACGAACAAATCTTTTCCGAATTTGAAGGCGACATCCTGCCCGATCAAAGCTTCGGCGACGGCGACGTGAAGTATCACCTCGGCTTCTCTTCCCAGGTGCAAAATTTAGACGGCAGGGTCATCGACCTCAAACTCGTGCCCAACCCCTCGCATCTGGAGTCGGTCAACCCCGTGGTGGAAGGTTTCGCCCGCGCCAAAGCCGATATCCTCTACGATGGCGACCACGACCGCATCCTGCCCATCCTCATCCACGGCGACGCCTCGGTGGCCGGCCAGGGCGTGGTGTATGAAACCATACAAATGAGCAAACTCAAGGGCTACCGCACCGGCGGTACCATTCACCTGGTGATCAACAACCAGGTCGGTTTCACCACCGACTGGGACGATGCGCGCAGTTCCACCTACTGTACCGGCGTCGCGGCTGTGGTGCATGCGCCGGTATTCCACGTGAACGGCGACGATCCCGAAGCTGTGCTCTTTGTGTCGGAAATGGCCGTCGCTTTCCGCCAGGAATTCAATGAAGACGTGTTTATCGACATGGTGTGCTATCGCAAACACGGACACAACGAAGGCGACGATCCACAGTTTACCCAGCCCGACCTGTACAAGATCATCGAGTCCAAGGCCAATCCCCGCGTTTTGTACTCCAAAACCCTCATCGACCGCGGCGATGTGGACAAAGAACTGGCCGACGAAATGGAGAAAAATTTCTGGGCAAGGCTCCAGAATCGCCTGGAGGAAAACCGCCAGAAACCGCTCCCCTACACCTACCAGGAGCCGGAGCAGGCCTGGCGCCGCCTCAAAAAACAAACCGCGCCGGAAGATTTCGAAGATTCGCCGCCTACGGGCATCGAACGCGCCAGGGTGGACCACCTCGTGAAGCATTTGCTCAGCATCCCGAAAAACTTCACACCCCTGCCCAAAGTACACCGCCTGCTCAAAGGCAAACAAAAATTGGTGAGCGCCGGCACTTTGGATTGGGCCATGGCTGAGCTTATGGCCTACGGCAGCATCCTCATGGAAGGCAAAGACGTGCGCATGAGCGGGCAGGACGTGAAGCGCGGCACTTTCTCCCACCGCCACGCCATCATGCGCGACATGAATACGTATGATGAGTTGAACCGCTTGGACGGGCTGGCCGAAGGACAGGGGAAATTCCGCATTTTCAACTCCCTGCTCTCCGAATTTGCCGTGCTGGGCTTCGAATACGGATATTCCTTGGCCACACCGGATTCTCTCGTCATTTGGGAAGCGCAGTTCGGCGATTTTTACAACGGGGCGCAAACCATCGTCGATCAGTACATCATGTCGGCCGAAAGCAAATGGCAGCGCATGAGCGGCTTGGTCATGCTGCTCCCGCACGGCTACGAGGGGCAAGGCCCGGAGCATTCCAGCGCCCGCTTGGAGCGATTCCTCCAAAACTGCGCCGAATACAACTGCACGGTAGCCAACCTGACCACCCCGGCCAACTTCTTCCACCTGTTGCGCCGTCAATTGGAGCGCCCCTTCCGCAAGCCCCTCATCGTCATGTCGCCCAAGAGCTTGCTACGGCACCCGGAGTGCATATCGCCCATGTCGGAGTTTGAAGCCGGCCAAACCTTCCGGGAAATCTACGACGATACCGCAGTGACCCCGGCGCAAGCCAAAAAGATCCGGCGCGTGGTACTCTGCACGGGCAAGGTGTATTACGACCTGCTCGAACAAAAGCGCGCCGGCAACCACAAGGATGCGGCATTGGTGCGCATAGAGCAATTGTACCCCTTCCCCGCCAAAAAAGTGGAGGCGCTTTTCGCAAAATACCCCTCTGCCGAGTGGGTATGGATGCAGGAAGAACCGCTCAACATGGGGGCATGGCAGCACGTGCGGCAGAACCTGGCCGACAAAAACATTCGGCCCATCGGGCGCAAACTGAGCGCATCAACGGCCAGCGGATTCAAAAAGGTCCACGACCGGCAACAAGAGGCCCTCGTAACCGCGGCATTTGATTTTTGATGATGATCTTTCCTGTATTTGGATATATACTCGATAGCCAGTGGTTTGCAATAAG
>CAZNYK010000229.1:0-2985 GCA_964577215.1 uncultured Saprospiraceae bacterium | reverse complement strand
GCCAACACGCCGATGACGAACATGACCAGCATGGGCCTGCCGGCTTTTTTGAGGCTCCCCAGGTTGACGTTGAGCAGGATCAGGAAAATGGAAAGCGGGGCCACATAGCCGAATACCGCATCGTACAACGGCGTAGCCGGCGTAGAGGCCGGAATGACGCCGAAGTTGGCCACCACAGCCGTAAACAAAATAACCATCAGCCCGGTGCCGATGTGCCGGAAGAAAGGCTTGTCATTGAGCCACTCTGCCAAGGCGATGATACCCAACAGCACGGCCAGGATGGAAAGGGTGTCGTGGAACATAATGGGGCGAAGATAGTACAGGAGTAGCATACCTGAACTACTTCCATGGACAATCAATTCAAGTCATCACGCCACATTCCGCCCCGCATTGATAATACCAAACATAGCCCGCAGCACTAAACTTCGCAGGATACCTGCTTCCTCCTCGCTCAACTCGTTGTGGTTGAGCCGTTGCAGTGCGTACTGCTGTATGACGATGAGCGGCAGTACGATGCCTTCGCGTATGCGTATGCTCTCGCGCGAGACGGGATTTTTGGCCAAGAGTTCCGGTTCGCCGGAAACGAGCAGGAGCATTTTTTCCGTGCGCTGGAATTCTTCGTACAGCATGGCCCAAAAAGGGCCGAACTGCGGATGCCCGGCCAGGTGGCGGGTGAGTTGAAAATTGGATTTGCGAAGCGATTGCATGGAGTTTTCGGCCAAAGCGCGGAAAAAAGGAGACTCGCGGTAGAGTGCCTGGAGCCGGGAAAGTTGGCCGGAGGCGGCAAATGCTTCCAAGGCACTGCCGAAACCGAAATAGCCGGGAATGTTTTGCTTCATTTGCGCCCAGGCGCCTACGAAGGGAATAGCGCGCAGGTCTTTGAAGACCAGGGCGCTGTTGTCGCCCCCTCGCTTGGTGGGCCGGCTGGCGATGTTGGTATCGCCGTACCATTTCAGCGGGGTCATTTGCTCTAAGTAGGGCACGAAGTCGGGGTGATTTTTCAATTCGAGGTATGCTTTGTAAGCGGCTTGTGCCAGTTCATCCATGAGTTGCTTGTCGGCATCCGGCATGTCGCCCGTTTCGGGGTGTATGGATTTCTCCATGCCCGCGGTGAATAGCTGTTCCAGGTTGTAGCGCGCCGCTTCAACGGTGCCGAAGGTGCTGCTCACGGTTTGGCCCTGCACGGTCACTTGTATTTCGCAGTTTTCTATTTCGCTGCCGTGCGCGGCATAGTAGCTTGCGTTGTTGCCGCCGCCGCGCCCCGGCGGGCCGCCTCTGCCGTCGAAAAAGATGACGGAAACGCCGTATTTCCTGCTCACCCGGGTGAGGGCCTCTTTGGCGCGGTAGATGCTCCAGTTGGCGCGCAGGTAGCCGCCGTCTTTGGTGCCGTCGGAGAAGCCGAGCATGATGGTCTGTACCTTGCCCCGGGACTCCAGGTGGGCGGCGTATTGCGGGTGGGCATACAGTTTTTCCATGCTGTGGTGGGCAGTTGCAAGGTCCTCTACGGTTTCAAAGAGAGGAATAATGTCCAAAGGCAGGGCGCCTTCTATGCCCATTGACAGCCGGGCCAGGGCATACGCCTGCGCGACTTCCAGCGCGCTGCCGCAGTTGCTGATGATGTAGCGGCGGCAGCCCGCTTCGCCATTTTCTTTTTGGATGGTGGAAATAGTTTTAAAAGTGCGGATGGTCTCTTTCACGAAGGGGTCTTCATAATCGGCCTCGTCCAAAGGGTCTTTCCAGGTGAGCAGGAAGTCCATTTTTTGCACATCCCCCATTTTTTCGTAATCAGCCAAATGAAACAAGGCAGGGAATTTCTGCTCCAGCCGGCGCAGAATGTGTTCCAACACCTGGGCATGTTTGCCGCTTTCCTGCCGGATGTCGAGGCCGGCAAAGTAAAACCCGAAGAGCCGCACTTTGAGAAAAAAGCGGTCGAGCGCATCCGCAAAGAGGCCCTGGTGTTCGTTTGTCAGCGCTTTACGGGCCTCCCGCAAGTCGTCGAGCAACTGCGCGCAAGAGTCATACTTAGGCTGATCAGGGTAATACAGGGTGTTGTAAATGCGGTTTTCTATGGCGATCATCTGGTCTTCCACGCCGCGGAAAGTGAGGCGGCGGCGCAACTGGCGGATGTCGCGGTAATAGCAGCCGAGGATGCTGTTGCGCAAGCGGTGGGCGACCTCCAGGGTAGTTTCGGCTGTGACGTAAGGGTTGCCGTCGCGGTCGCCGCCCGGCCAGAAGCCGAGGGTCAGCAGGTATGGGTTGGAAAAGCTGTGCGGCGGCTGGCCCAGTCCTTTGAGGAGTTGAAAAACGCTTTGCGGGAGGGCTTCGTAAAAAACGTTGGCTAAGTACCAGTTGAGACTTAGGGCTTCGTCGAGCGGAGTGGGTTTTTCGCGATTGACGAAAGCGGTTTTGCCCAGTTGCATGAGCATTTCGTGTACCGGCTCCACATCGCTTGCCCGGATGGCCTGCCCCAAATCGTTGATGATGCCCAGCACTTTCCCTGGGTAAAACTGCGTGGGGTGGGCAGTGAGTACGATGCGCACGGCGTAGGAACCCAATTTCTGCAGTATCCGCCGGCGGCGGCCTTCATCGGTGATGCGGCCGAGGAAATGCTTGATCGTGCCTTTGCCTTCCAGGTCGTGCGTTTCAGAAAAAGAGGCGTCCTCGATGGAGTCGAAAAGTACTACCTGGCGCTCGGCGTACTGAATGAAGCGAAAAAACAACTGGTAGCGCTCCGCAGCAGGTATATCCGCAGGCATTTCGCCGAGGAATTCCCCGATAAGTTCCACCGGGGTTTTACCTGCATCCAGGCCGTTGCGGCATGCTTGCGCAAACAGGGTCAGGCGGGCGCCCGTTTCTTCTATTCCCTGGAAAGGCAACTGAAGGAACAGGCTGTTGTACATCTGGAATTTGAGCGCTACGGAGGATGGTGTGGTCATGGTACAGGGATTGCCGGTATGTGGTGTTCTTTGGGAAGGGCAGGGCAAA
>CAZNYK010000228.1:0-3229 GCA_964577215.1 uncultured Saprospiraceae bacterium | reverse complement strand
GGGAAACAGAAAAATGAACAGTGCCAAAAAAACCTGCGGCAGGCGGCGTACGAAAATAATCTGTGTGAATCTTTGGAATCTGTGGGCAAAACGGGGAGTGAAAAGCAGGGGGGTAAAAAGCAAGGGGATGTGCAACCTGAAATTTGCACATCCCCTTGTTATTTTACCACTGGTCTAAGGCCGGCCGTAAACCCCCGACACGAGTGTCGGGGCCGTAAACCGTATGCCGGTAAATTAATGCTGCACCACTAAGCGCTTGGTCGTTACGCCCTTATCCGTGCGCACCTTTACGGTATAGGTACCGGAAGGCAGTTTGGCAGTAGGTATGGTCAACTGCTCCCGGTAGAGGTTCTGGTACCTGCCAAGCGAAAGCACCTTGCCGGAGATGTCCATGATGCTGATTTCCACTTTCGAGGAAGGCGAGTCCAAGTTCAGAGAGAGAACGAACTGCTCGTCGGCAGGATTGGGGAACACGGAAACGGCGCCGGCCGGCAGCGGTTGTTCCTGTACAGAAACCAAGGGACCGATATTGAGGCGGACAACGGGTACTACGGTGAATACATAGTCATAGGTGCCCGAGTTGCCGGAATCTATAGCGCTGCCATAGCGGGGCCTGTCGAGCGAGTCGCTATAAAACGCCATTGCTGAGTAGTTGAACCTGTCGGTACTCAGCAGGAACATGGTATCATTGACTTCCGTGGCAAACTGGATAACCGCGATGTAATGCGCTCCGTCTTCCAGGGCGATTTGATTGCCGTCAATATCCACCGGAACCGTGATCAATCCGTTCTCGTCTCCCTGTACCTCATAGGAATTGAAAGCAACAGGCGCCTGGCCGTATTCGGCAGGGTTGATCTGGTCGTCGCCATTGGTATCGCCATTCCATTTGTAGAGATAGGTGACAAGGGAACGTCCCGGAAGGCGATCCGCATTGGCCAATGCAAAAGAAATGGAATTGGCAGCCAGGCCTTCTCCATTGGGCACGTAGTAGATATTGCCCCAGGAATAGCTCAGGTTACCGCTTGCCCTGCGTCCTCCCAGGCCCTGGCCCAGTTCTTTCGAAAACACGGAATCGGAAACGACAAAAGAAAACTCCCGGAAATTGTTATCCGGCACTTCGTCATCTGCTCCGTCGATAGCCAGCGTATAGGTGCCGAAATAAATTTCGTCAGGTACGGCCGGCGGGGTGAATTCATCAGGGAAGAACACATTTTCCGCCAGAGAATCAGGAGCGATGGAGCCGTAGTTCAAAGTGGAGGTGAAGATGACCTCTTCATCTGCATTTTCAATGGCAAGTGTAAGCGTAGAGCTTTCTTGCGTGGCGCCGCCTACGTTCTGGATATCGGCAATAAATCCAAAAGGCTCCACTTGTGATGCGGGGGTAACCGCGTTGGGAGCAATCGCAAAGAAGTTGCTGTTCACGCGCATGTCATTCTGAATGGTGAGGTCCTGATCGGTCAGTTCCACATCATCCACCTGCCAGCTGTAAGCGCAGCCTATCAGGTTGGAAGTGCTGACAGCTGTAGTGGACAGGAACTGGAAAGCGAAGTAAAATGCGGATTCTCCCGCAGCCCACTCAGAAATGTTGAAAAACTTGAGCGTGGGGTTTACCGTAGCATCGCCGCCGCCGTAGGCATTGTTGGCAAGGCCGGGAAAAACGTCGATCGTAGCCCATGAATCCAGGTTGTTGAGATCAGTGCCCACGCGCAGGTTGCCCCTGTCGAGAAAGCGGCGGTAGAAAGTCTGGAAGCGAATGAAAACGATTTCCTTATCAGATGCGTCGATAGCGGGCGAGATCAACCAGGCATCCTGGCCTACGCCCTCGTTGCAGTTAAGGTCGGAGTCGAAGATCATCCAGCCGTTATCGGCGGTGGTGGACTGAAGCGCCGGAGTGGTCTGCGAAAACGGGCCGGTAGCGCCTACTGTGGTGTGAAACCAGGCTTCGGAAGGCTGGCCGTTGCCCAAGCGTACCACGGAGGTCCAGTCGGCAGGAAACGCTCCGTCAAAGTCTTCTGAAAAAAACACGTCTTGCCCGAAACTTTGCGAAGCCCCAAAGGCTACGAAGCATACAAAGGCGAAACAGCGGGTAAAAAATTTCATCATCGGTTCGCAATTTTAGTAAATGAAAGTAAATAGTTTGACGGTCAAAAGTACAGCCTTTCGTCAACTTTGCAAGGGAAAATGCAAAAAGCGACGATGGGCGACATTTTATCTTCACACCGTTAAGCCGAGAGAACGGCACTCTGACTCCAGCCGGGTTTTATCTACTGAAACCACGCCGGGCCTCTCGCAAACCTGCCCTCCGGCGAGATTGGCTATGGCGGCCATGGCTCTCGGAGGCACCCCAAGTGCGAGGCACAAAGCGGCCACGCTGATGACGGTGTCACCTGCCCCGGAAACGTCTGCAATCACCCTGGGTTGGGTAGGCAGTAACTCGCTCTTTCCGGCATCATCCACGAACAAGCCCTTCTCAGACAGGGTGATCAACGTAAGTGAGTTGCCCAACTGCTCCCGGATATAAGCCGCCGTTTCCTGCAAAGACTCTATTTCCGGAAGGACCTCTCCGGGGTAGTGGCGGCGGATTTCCCTGAGGTTCGGCTTGAACAATTGTACGCCACGGTAAGCCCAGAAATTTTTTTCCTTGGGATCCACCACCGTGGGAATTCCTCTCGATTGAGCCTCCCGAAGTATTCCGGCGATCAGCCCAGGCGTGAGTACGCCCTTGTTGTAGTCCTGGAAAACAATGACGTGTACAGGCCGGGAGTCCAGCATATTCAAAACCGCGCGGAGCATTAACATTTCCTCTTCCGGAGTGATATCCTCCGCGATTTCTTCGTCGATGCGCAGCAAATGCTGAGCGCCGGACATCACGCGGGTTTTTACGGTGGTGATCCTGCCGGGCCGGCGGATAATGCCCTCCGCATCAAGTGCACGGGCTGCCATCAACCCGGCAAATTCATCTCCGGCGACATCCATCCCTGTCACACTGCACAGGTATGCGGCAGCGCCCATGGCCTGTACATTGAGCGCCACGTTGGCCGCGCCGCCGAGCCTGTCTTCCCTGCCGGAAAGCAATACCACCGGCACCGGAGCTTCGGGGGAGATGCGCTCTACCGATCCGGTCAGATAGCGGTCTATCATTACATCACCGACAATGAGAACGCCCAGTTTGTTGAAGTCAATCCAGTTCATAAGTCAAAAGGAAAAAGGAAAAAGGAAAAAGGAAAAA
>CAZNYK010000227.1:0-3286 GCA_964577215.1 uncultured Saprospiraceae bacterium | reverse complement strand
CTCCCCCCCCGCCTACGCCAAGGCTTTGGCGGGCACGTCTCAAAGTCTCCCCCTCACCCAGTCTCCCAGTCTCCCAGTCTCCCAGTCTCCCAGTCACCCCCTCTCAACCAAAAAAACTATCTTTGCCCCAAAACCACCGCCGCCATGCGCATCCTCCTCATCCTCCTCCTGCTGAGCAGCGCCTTTGCGTTGCCGGCCCAGCATCCGCTCCTGCAATCCGGCCCCATGGTCGGCTATGCCGAAATGCTCGAAGCCATGCTCTGGGTGCAGACCAAAGCGCCCGCCAAAGTGCAGATCGCTTACTGGAACGCCGAAGGCAAGCCCGACACTTTGCTGACCGACCCGGTGCAAACCCAGAAACACGCGGCTTATACCGCCAAACTCATCGCCGACAAGGTGCAGCCCGGCCAACGCTACCGCTACCAGTTGCGCATTGACGGCAAAGCCGTATCGCTCCCCTACCCCACTGAATTCCAGACCCTTCCGCTGTGGCAGTGGCGTACCGACCCGCCGGAGTTCAGCTTCGCTGCCGGCAGTTGCGCCTACGTGAACGACCCGCCCTACGACCGGCCCGGCAACCCCTATGGCGGGGAATACCAGATTTTCAGCGCCATACACCGCATGAGGCCCGACTTCATGCTCTGGCTCGGCGACAATACCTACCTCCGCGAGGTGGACTGGAATACCCGCACCGGCATCCTCTACCGCAACACCCACACCCGCTCCCTGCCCGAGCTCCAGCCCCTGCTCGCCTCCACCCATCACTACGCCATCTGGGACGACCACGACTTCGGCCCCAACGACTCCGACGGCAGCTTCGCTTTCAAAGAGCTTACCTACGAAGCCTTCCAGCTCTTCTGGCCCAATCCCTCCTTCGGGGTCAACGGCCAAAAAGGCACCACCACCTTCTTCCAGTGGGGCGATATCGATTTCTTCCTCCTGGACGACCGCTACTTCCGCAGCGCCAACAACCGCAAAACCGGCGACAGGCAGATCCTCGGCAAAGAGCAGTTGGAATGGCTCATCAGCGCATTGGCTTTCAGCCGCGCCCCCTTCAAGATGGTGGCCGTGGGCGGGCAGGTGCTCAACTCGGCGCCCGTGCACGAAAACTTCAGCGCCAACCACTCCGCCGAACGCGAACTCCTGCTCAAGCGCATCGAAGAGGAAAAGATCAAAGGCGTGATATTCCTCACCGGCGACCGCCACCACAGCGAGCTGAGCAAATTGGTCAACAAGGCCGGCAACAGCGTGTATGACCTCACCGTGTCGCCCCTCACTGCCGGGGCTGCGCGCACTACGGCCGACAGCGAAAAAAACATCTACCGCGTGGAGGGCACTTTTGTGAACAAACGCAACTTCGCCACGCTCCACTTTTCCGGTCCGCGCACCGCCCGCGTGCTGCGCATGCGCGTTTTCGACGTGGAAGGCGCCGAACTCTGGAGCCGGGAGATCAAGGCCGGCGAATAATGTTTGGTTTTTTTTGTTTTTTTCTTGGATTAATGGAAAATAAACGCGTAATTTGAAGCGTCTTTCAGAAGAAAACCAAAGAGAAGGCCCGTTCCCGGCCTTCATTTTTGCAATGAATTGAATCACAATGAAAAAGCGAATTGCATTGCTGCCCATTTGGTTCCTGGCAACGGCATGGCCCCTTGCGGCCCAATCTGCTGAAACGGACTTCATGCGCAGCCGGGGCAAAATTTTTGTCGTAGTGGCCGTCATTGCTGCTGTGTTCATCGGGATTGCGCTCTTTTTGGTTTTCTTGGAAAGGAAGCTCACCAAATTAGAAAACCAAATTCACGAACATGAGCCAACAGACAGTCGTTAGCTTTTACGACAGCGTAAGCAATTTTTTTGACAAAGCCGCTCAACACACCTCCTATCCCGAAGGCGTGCTCCATCAGATCAAGGTGTGCAACGCCGTTTACCGGATGCTTTTCCCGGTGAAGATGGAAGACGGCTCGGTGAAGGTCATCGAGGCCTACCGCGTGCAGCACAGCCATCACCGCACTCCCACCAAGGGCGGCATCCGCTATTCCAACCACGTCAACCAGGAAGAGGTCATGGCGCTTGCCACCCTGATGACCTACAAATGCGCCATCGTGGACGTGCCCTTCGGCGGCGCCAAGGGCGGCGTGAAGATCAACCCCTGGGAATTCAGCCCGCAGGTATTGGAGCGCGTTACCCGCCGCTACACCACCGAACTGATCAACCGCAACTTCATCGGCCCGTCCATTGACGTACCCGCACCCGACTACGGCACCGGCGAACGCGAAATGGCCTGGATATACGACACCTACCGCACCTTTAAAGGCGCCGACATAGACGCAGCGGGCGTGGTGACCGGCAAACCCGTGAACCAGCACGGCATCAACGGCCGAAAGGAAGCTACCGGCCGCGGCGTTTTCTACGGGATGCGCGAAGCCTGCGACGTGGCGGAAGATATGAAAAAAATCGGTCTGTCCGCCGGCTTGAAAGGCAAGCGGATGATCGTACAGGGCTTGGGCAATGTGGGCTCCTTCACCGCTACCATTTCCCAGGACGAAGGCGGCGCCGTCATCGTGGGCGTGGGCGAAATGGAAGGCGCCATTTACAATCCCGACGGCTTAGACATTCACAAGGTGCTCGCATTCCGCAAGGAAACCGGTTCCATCCTCAACTTCCCGGGCGCCAAGTCCATACCCAAAGAACAGCGGGAGAGCCTCCTCGAGTACGACTGCGACATCCTGGTGCCGGCGGCGTTGGAAGATGTGATCACCTACAAAAACGCGCCGAACATCAAGGCTAAGATCATCGCGGAAGCGGCCAACGGACCGATCACTTCCCGCGGCGAGGAAATACTGCTGGATGCCGGAAAACTCATCATACCCGACGTATTCCTCAATGCAGGCGGCGTGACGGTATCCTACTTCGAATGGCTCAAAAACCTGTCGCACATGCGTTTCGGCCGGTTGGAAAAGCGCTTCGACCAACAGCGGCTCCAAGACTTAGTGGACATGGTAGAGCGGGAAATGGGCAGGCCGGTCAACGACAGCGAAAAGGCCATGATCGCCCGCGGCGCCGACGAGATCGACTTAGTGCGTTCCGGCCTGGAGGAAACCATGATCAATGCCTACCACCAGATCAGGGATGTGATGATGGAAAAACCGAAAGTTACCGATCTGCGAACGGCGGCATTCATCAGCGCCATCGACAAGATCAGCAGCGACTACATGGCCATGGGGATTTTCCCGTAAGGTTAAAGGTTAAAGGTTAAAGGGTAAAGGGTAAAGGTTAAAGGGTAAAGGTT
>CAZNYK010000226.1:0-3385 GCA_964577215.1 uncultured Saprospiraceae bacterium | reverse complement strand
GAATGGCGCATAAGGATTTTCAACAGCATGGGGCGTCCCTTACAGGAGTTGAATTACAGAGGGTCAGGGGGAGAAGCCATCCGCATATCGTTGATTGACTTACCGGCTGGGGTGTATTCGATAGTAGCGAGCAATGCCAAGGGTTTCCTGAGCAAGCAGTTCCTGGTGCTTAAATGATGCATTAAGCCGGCGGCGACCGGGCGGGAAACCTGCCCTGCCGGGTCGCCGTTTTTTTTTATAAAAAACCAGGCTGTCTCAAAAGATTAACAATTGAAAAATAGGCAAAATAAAGCTCTGTTTTTTGAGTAGTCAATACGAGGCTTTGCAACAATTACGCACTTTTCCGCTCATTGGCCAACTTTTTACTTTTGCCCCGCCACGGCGGGCAAGCTTTTTTACTTTTTCCTTCTTTTGATATAGCCTCGAGCACTTTGTTTTTATCAGGTCTACCTGACGGCGAGGGCTAACCACCGGCATATAAGGGAATACTATGTTGATTCCCGTCTATAACTTACCTTTACCCCGTTATGGAAACCATGAAAAAAGCCGGGCTTTTTCTCGGCCCTGCCATCTTTATCCTGCTGCTGCTTTTGCCCAGGCCGGAAGCGCTGGCGCCGGAAGCCTGGCGGGTTATGGCCATGGCCGCCCTGATGATCACGCTGTGGATCACGGAGGCCATTCCCATCCCAGTGACTTCGCTTTTGCCCATCATCTGCCTGCCCTTATTGGGCGTGAGCAGCATCAAGGAATCAGCGGCGCCCTACTCCAACCCGGTGGTGTTCCTCTTCATGGGCGGATTCATGATCGCCCTGGCTATGGAAAAGTGGAACCTGCACCGCCGCATTGCGCTCAACATCATTCGCCTGACCGGCGCCAACGCCGACGGCATTCTCTTAGGCTTCATGCTGGCTACGGCCTTCCTCAGCATGTGGATCAGCAACACCGCCACCGCCGTGATGATGCTGCCCATCGCCCTGTCGGTGATAGAGCTGCTCACCCGCGACCCGGAGAAATATTCCCCAACGGGCATCCGCCGTTTTGCTTTGTCCATGATGTTGGGCATTGCCTATTGCGCCAGCATCGGGGGCATGGCCACCGTCATAGGCACGCCGCCCAACGTAGTGCTCAAGGGCTTCGTGCGCGACCAGTACGGCTACGAGATCGGCTTCGGAGAGTGGATGATGGTGGGCTTGCCATTTGCATTGGTCATGCTGCTGATCACCTACTTCTTGTTAGTAAAAGTGGTACACCGCAACCGCCTGGGCAAATTTGAAGGCGGCAGGGAATTGATCCGCCAGGAATTGGATGAACTGGGCCCGCTTTCGCCCGGTGAAAAGCGCACGCTGATCATATTCGTTTGCACGGCGTTGTTGTGGACTTTCGGCAGCTTGCTCAACCAATGGATTCCCGGCCTGCGCCTGAGCGACGAAGGCATCGCGCTCATTGGCGCTACCGCGCTTTTCTTAGTTCCCCTGAATTTCAGCGCCGGAAAGTTCGTGTTGGAATGGCGCGACACCCAGCGGCTGCCATGGGGTATCCTGCTGCTTTTCGGCGGCGGCCTGAGCCTGGCGGATTCGCTGTCCAAAACCGGCATTATCGGTCTGATCGGCGAGCAATTCGCAGGCATGGAGGGGGTGAGCCTCCTGGTGATCCTCGGCCTCACCGCCGTATCGCTCTATCTCACCGAGGTCATGTCCAACGTGGCATTGGTGAGTATTTTCCTGCCGGTGGTGAGCGGGGTCGCGCTCGGGGCGGAAATCGATCCCATCCTCGTGCTGTTGCCGGTCACATTGGCGGCCAGTTGCGCATTCATGCTGCCCATGTCCACCCCGCCGAATGCCATCGTCTTTGCCAGCGGGCATATCAATATACCCCAAATGGTGCGGGCCGGATTCTGGCTCAATATCATCGCCATTATTTTGATCGCGGTATTGACGGAACCGATGGTGGCGCTGGTGTTTGAGGGATGGTTGGGAGGTTAGAGGCATGGAGCAGAGAGCATAGAGCAGAGTGCAGAGTGCAGAGTGCATGGGACTGCTTGGTTCGGAATGACAAGTTGGGGGGTGAGCGCCCGGCACACATCAAAAATCGTCAATCGTCACTCATCAATCAAAAATCCATAATGACCGACCTCCAACGCAAGCTCAGCCTCTACGGCCTCACCATGATAGCCGTGGGTTCCTGCATCGGCTCGGGCATTTTTGTGACGCCGGGGCAAATTGCGCAGGAGCTGCCGCAGCAAAACTTAGTGCTGTTGGTGTGGATGCTGGGCGGCCTCACAGCGCTTTGCGGCGCTCTGACCTTCGCCGAGTTGGGCGGCATGTTTCCCAAAGCCGGCGGGGTGTATGTGTTCATCAAAGAGGCCTACGGCCCGCTGCCCGCTTTCCTCTACGGCTGGGTCACCCTGCTCGTCATCAACACCGGCGCTCTTGCTGCGCTCGGAGCGGCGCTGACCGAGTACGTAACCTTTTTCATACCGCTTGGGGCAACTGCCAAAATGCTCCTGACCATCGGCGTCATCGCGGGGCTTACGGCCATCAATGCAGTTGGCGTGCAGGTGAGCCAGTCGCTGGCCAACCTGTTCAGCGGGCTGAAATTAGCGGCTATTGCCGGCATTATCGTTTGCGGATTCTGGTTTTACGATTCGGGAAAGGTGGCACTGGATATGTCGGCGCCCCTGTCTCTGTCGGGTGGGGGGATCAATTCCCTGCTTCTCGCTTTTGTCGGCGTATTTTTTTCCTACGGCGGCTGGCATCACGCCTCGTACTTAGCCGGAGAAACCATTGCGCCGCAGCGCACAGTCCCAAGGGCAATGATCATAGGCGCCGTTATTGTCACGGCCATGTACGTGCTGGTCAACCTGGCTTACATGATGTTGCTGCCCCTGCAGGAAATCGCCGCATCGGAGCGGGTAGCGGGAGACGCGCTGGCAACGGTATTTCCCTTCGGCGGGCAGGTGATTGCCGTTTTCATCGGGCTTTCCATCTTCGGCACCATCAGCATTTATACCATGAGCGCGCCGCGCATTTACTACGCCATGGCCAAGGACGGCATCTTTTTCGACTTCCTGGCCGCCGTGCATCCGCGCTTCCGCACCCCCGTGGCGGCCATGGTCACGCAGGCCGTCTGGGCCATATTGCTGCTCCTGTTCTGGAAAACTTTTGTGCACCTGATCATCTACGTCACTTTTATGGACATCGCCTTCATGGCGCTGGCAGGCGCTGCTGTGTTCGTATTGCGAAGGCGCATGCCGGATGCAGTGCGTCCTTACCGGGTGTGGGGTTTTCCAGTTGTTCCGTTAATATATGTAGGAATCAGCGCCGCTTTCGTTATCAATACATTCGTGTTCAAACCCCTGCACGCAGTGGCCGGTTTGGGGCTGGCG
>CAZNYK010000225.1:0-3418 GCA_964577215.1 uncultured Saprospiraceae bacterium | reverse complement strand
GCCGAAGTGCGAAGCCGAGGTGAAAAAGTAAAAAAGCTTGCCGCGACGCAGGCGCGGTTGGCCAATGGACAGGGAAGTGCGTATTTATTTCAAAACCACGTATTTTCTATCTGGATAACCAAACTTGACTTTGTCGTTTTTCCAAATGTTAATCTTTTGAGACAGCCCCACGCAGGAAAACCTTGTCACCTGGTCGTCTTGTAAAAGAGCCATTTTGCGGCAACTGAAGTCGCAGCTACCGTCTAAAAACCATCTTAGTATGATCCAAAGATACCTTGCCTTAGCTCTAACCCTCTCATGCATCGCTCCGGCATTTGCCCAGAGCGGCAGTTCCCTCTTCGGCGCATTGCGCGCCCGGCACATAGGCCCGGCCGTCACCAGCGGGCGCATCACGGCAATAGATGCGTTGGATGCCACGCCCGAAGTCATTTACGTAGGCTCCGCGAGCGGCGGGGTGTGGAAGTCCGTCAGCGGTGGCGCGGAGTTTCGCCCTGTTTTCGACGACCACACCCTGTCCATCGGCGCATTGGCTGTTGACCAAAACAACCCCGACATCGTGTGGGTGGGTACCGGCGAGGCCAATGTGCGCAACAGCGTTTCTGTAGGCGACGGGATTTACAAAAGCACAGACGGTGGCGTAAGTTGGAAAAATACGGGGTTGAAAAACACGGAGCGCATTGCCGACATTATCGTCCATCCCTCCAACTCCGATGTGGTGTATGTGGCAGCCCTCGGCCATCTTTGGAATGCCAACGAGGAGCGCGGGGTGTATAAAACTACCGACGGCGGAAAAACGTGGAACCGCGTCCTTTATATTGACGAAAACACCGGCGCCGCCGACCTCAGCATCGACCCACGCAACCCCGACGTGTTATACGTGGCCATGTGGGGCTTCCGACGCTGGCCCTACTTCTTCGATTCCGGGTTCGGCGGCAAAAGCGGCCTGTACAAAACTACCGATGGCGGCCAAACCTGGAATACCATCCACAATGGCCTGCCCGGGGAAACGCTCGGCCGCATGGCCGTGGAAGTGGCGCCCTCCAACGGAGACGTGATCTACCTGACAGTGGAGTGCAAATCCAAAGACAAAAAAGGCCTCTATCTCAGCACGGATGCCGGCGCCAGTTGGGAAAAGGTCAATAACGAGTTCGGCACCACCGTGAGGCCGTTTTATTTCTCCACGATGGTAGCTGATCCCAAAAATGACAGTATTGTCTATAAAACCGGCCTCAACCTGATTATTAGCGAAAACCGGGGCAAAGGCTTCCGTTCCATGCCCGGCAGCGTGCACTCCGATGTACATGCCGTGTGGATCAACCCCAACAACACCAAACATGTCCTTATTGGCACTGACGGCGGGGTGTACGAATCCTTCGACCGCGGGCGCTCTTTCAAGATGTTCATGAATCTGCCTGTGTCCCAGTTTTACCACGTCAGCGTGGACGACGAAGAGCCTTTCAATGTTTATGGAGGCTTGCAGGACAACGGCTCTTGGTTCGCTCCTTCCCGCAAAGCCGGCGGCGTGACCAACGCCGACTGGAAATCCACTTTCGGAGGCGACGGATTCTGGTCCTTCCGCCATCCCACCGACAAGGATATCGTCTTTGCCGAATACCAAGGCGGCAACTTAGTGCGCTACAACAAAACAACGGGTATGGCCCAACAGATCAAGCCCTATCCCACCGGCGATGAAGGCAAATACCGCTTCAACTGGAATACGCCTATCCACCTCAGCCCAACCAACCCCGACCGCATGTATTTCGGGTCGCAGTTTCTCTTCATGAGTACTGACAAAGGCGATACCTGGCAGCGCATCTCTCCCGACCTGAGCACCAATGATCCCGCCAGGCTCCGGCAGAAAGAGTCCGGCGGCCTCACCATCGACAACTCTACCGCTGAAAACCACTGTACCATTTATACCATCGGCGAATCGCCCAAAGACGGCAAGGTCATTTGGGCCGGTACCGACGACGGCAATCTTCACATCAGCACCGATGGCGGCGCGAACTGGGCCAACACCGTGACCAACATACCCGGGTTGCCCCCAAATACCTGGGTGTCGCATGTGGAACCCGGCCGTTTCGACCGCCTCACCGCTTTTGCCACCTTTGACGGTCACCGCAGCGGCGACATGAAAACCTATGTGTTTAAAACCAGCGACGGCGGAAAGACCTGGAAAAGCCTGGCTACGTCACAGGTTGACGGCTATGCTTTCTGTATCCGCCAGGACTTGGTCAATCCCGAACTGCTCTTCCTCGGCACGGAATTCGGGTTGTTCATCTCTGTGGACGGCGGCGAAAACTGGGCGCGGTTCGAGAACAACCTGCCCAAAGTAGCCGTACACGACATTGCCATTCACCCACGCGATCATGCGCTCGTGCTGGGTACTCACGGGCGCGGCGCCATTATTATTGACGACATTACCCCCTTGCGGCAGATTACCCCGGAAGTACTGGCCCAACCCGTCCAGTTCTTCACTACCGCCCCGACCGTGTTGCGCGATCCCGGGGCAGGCGGCGGCTGGTTCGGCGGGCAGGGGCAGTTCGTGGGCGCCAACCCCAGCTCGGCGGCCAAGATCGTGTATTACATGAGCAAGCGCCACACCTTCGGCAAAATGTACGTAGAGGTCTGGAAAGACGGACAATTGCTGCGCACCTTGCCTGCGGGCAAGAGCGCCGGCATCAACGTGGTGGAAATGCCTACCGCGATGGAAAAGCCGAAATCGGCGCCGACCAATAACCGGCAGGCATTGTTCGGTAGTTTGTTCGGCCCCAACCTTCCTGCCGGCAAGTACCAGGTGAAGCTCGTCAAAGGCAATGACACGTACGAGAGTTCCTTCACCCTGGCATACGATCCTACCTCGCCCTACCCAGAAGCAGAGCGCAAAGTGCAGTATGAAACCACCATGAAGCTCTACCGTCTCACCGAGCGCTTGGCTTACTTGTACGATGTGCTGGCAGATGTGGAGCGGCAGGCAAAGGAAGCTGCGCCCAAGCTCAAGAGCAAGGCAAAGACCGCTGCCGACAAGCTTGCTGCCAAAGCCCAAAAGGAAAAGGACGGGCTGGTATTCATGGGAGGCGACGGCTATGTGAATGAAGATGAAGCTCTGCGCGAAGAGCTTTCCGATATTTACCGCCAAGTGAGTTCATTCCCGGGCAAGCCCACCAATACCCAGCTTCAACTCACCGCCCAAATGGAGAAATCAATAGGCGATCTGGAAAAGAGGGTTGAAACCATGTTACAGGCCGATGTGGCAGCGCTCAATACTATGCTGGACAAAGCCGGACTCGGCGCCGTCACCCACAAAACTTTCGAGGAATTTTTAAAAGAGGAGACGAAAACCGGCGATTCCGGATCGGGATTCCTGAAGGAAATGCTACATTCGTGGATTAAGTGAGGCCAAAGGCATAAGGAACTG
>CAZNYK010000224.1:1992-3477 GCA_964577215.1 uncultured Saprospiraceae bacterium | reverse complement strand
TGCCGGCCCTTGCCGATGAGCAGCACGTATTTCGGCTCAGACCACTGCCGGACGAAGTAGTTAACCGCATTACGCACAGAAAGCGGATGCCGGTGTACGCCGTAGGCAAACTGGTCGTAGAGGTCCTCCACGTTCAACACAATGGTGCGGTAGCCGCCGCCAGCCTCCGAGGCGCGGTAGTCTGCGTATTCCTGCACGGGATTGCTGCCGTTACCATCCTCGTACAAGCGCGGATGGGAGATGATGATGTACTCCGCATCGGCGGCGCTGTAGTCGGTGAAGAGGACGGAACGCATATTGTTCACCACCATAGCGCCGGTATTGGGGTTGACCAGAAAAAGATCGCGAGCAGCAGGGGAGGGCGCAAGCAGAAAGCGAACGGTGGCGCCGTCAAGTACGGCGGTAAGGCGGGTTCGGTTGCTGAGATCGTACAATACAGGAGCTGCGCCGGCAGCATTGAAGTTGACGGTCTCAATGTACTTTGGTTGGTCTGATTCTGGTATCCGGAAGAAAAATGCTCTCTGATTCTCGAAGTTGAACTCGCGGGGATAGGTAAGGCTGGCCCAGGCCACGGCGTGGCGGTCGTTGTTGCTCGCTGCGCCGGTGAGTACAACTTGTTCTGTGGCGGCGAGACCGGCAGCGGGTTTTTCAAAAGCGACTTCGTGCAGGCGGTAGCCGTTGAAGGTTTCGTTGTGGAAGGATGTGCCGTTTACGGCAACGCGCAGATCATGGGGGCGGTTGTTGGAAAGAAGGCGCAAGCGGTAGCGGCTGTTGCCCCCTGCCTGATGCACGAAGCGGGGCGTGAAGTTGATGGGCGTTGAAGTAGCGTCAAAACTCCGCGCAAAACCCTCCCCTTCATCGAAGCGGGATTCGGCTACGCCTTCATTGTCGGTTTTTTGCACGGCGCTATTGCCAAACACCTGCCGGAGTTCATGCCAAAACCACTCCTCCTTCGGCGGCGGGTTGCTCAAGTCATTACTTATAGTCTGGTAGCGCAGCGTCGGCGTGCCCGGGTCTGCCCAGGTGAGGAAGTAGGCGCTGGTGTCGGTGGCAATGCTGTACAGGGGGTTGAGCATTTCGGCATCGGGGTTGCGGTAGAGGTGGCGGTCTAATTCGCCGCGGTTGCGGGCGCCGAAAAACTCTATAAAATCATTGGCGCCGAATATACCTTCCGTGGTGGTATAAAGCGGGACCTCTTCGCCGAGGTGAAAAAGTTGGAATTGAGCGCCGGCCACGTTCTCCACCGGAACGCCCTGCTCGGCAAGCGTGGAATAGGGAATGCGGTAGATGCCGTCATTGGCGATCAATATCTTGAAGTACGGCTGCCCGTAGCGGATCCATTCATTGCCAAACACGGTGTCGCTTCCGTTCCACATCTGGGCACTCAGGGTGTGGAAGGACATAAACCAGAAGAAGATCAGGAAGGTAAAGTTTCGCATCGGCTTTCAGTTTATGGGAATACAACGCAAATATCGGGAAAAATTT
>CAZNYK010000224.1:0-1892 GCA_964577215.1 uncultured Saprospiraceae bacterium | reverse complement strand
TGGCAATGTGCTGATTTCACCCGCCTTCGCGTTCCTTCGGCCCGCTTCGGCGGGTGTGCTGATGTGCTGATCAATTAATCAACGCTAAAAAATATTAACGATCTTTGCGGGATACATAAAATGATATTTTGCCATGCGATCCACATTTTTACTCAAAATGATCCCGGCGGGGTTGCTGACTTTGGCAAGCATTGCCGGACTTGCTCAGGATTCTCCCGCCATTCCTAACCTGCTGGGCCGTTGGGAGGTGGTGGCCTATTCGGAGCAAGGCGTACAGGTGGATAAGAAGGCCCCTGCCCTGCCCCAGGCGCTCAAGGTGTACAACCACGTGCGCAAAAGCCGGCTGGAGACCTGGTACGGCTACTACGAAGACTACGACGAGCGCCGCAGCCGGGCCTTAGAGCGCTGGGCCGTGCGCGACAGCATCATCGAGGTGACGAGATTGACAAAGGCCATAGCCATGCCATATTTTGTGACCTTCTTTGCCGACAGCACCATGTCGCTCTATAACAAAGAGGAAGAGACCGGCCTCATCTACTTCCCGGAAGTATGGCACTTCGTATTTTCTCCCGCCACCATGAGCATCGACATGTACACGCTGCAACCCGTGGAAGAGCCGTTCTACAGGTCGCCTTATGGCCGGTGGGAGGTGCAGGTGTTGCTGCTCAGCGAGAACCGGATGCGCTTGTTCATCCCGAAGGAGGGAGAGGTGGTGGAATTGGTGAAAACAGCTTTTACTTTTCCATAACCTTACACCTTCTGCTCCGCAAATCCGCTCACCCCGGTAACAGTGGTATATTTGAAGCTCAGCTTCTTTTCTGGATTGATGATCTTGAAGGCCGACTGGCACATGAGGGTGGCCTCGTGGAAACCGCAAAGGATGAGTTTGAGCTTGCCCGGGTAGTAGTTAATGTCGCCTACGGCAAAGATGCCGGGTATGTTGGTCTGGTAATCGTAGGTGTTGACCAAGATGCCGTTTTTGTCAATTTCCAACCCCCATTCCTCCAATGGGCCGAGCTTGGGCGTGAGGCCGAAGAGCGGCACGAAGTGATCAGTGGAAAGCGGAAACTGCCCACGCTCGTCGTGCTCAATGATGACCCCGTCTAACTTGCCGTTGCCTTGCAGGCCTACCACCTGGGCCTGGGTGATGAGGGTGATGCGCTTTTGGTGGGCCAGGTACATGACCTTTTCCACGCTGTCGGGCGCGCCGCGAAACTCGGTGCGGCGATGCACGAGGTATAGTTCTTTGGCGATATTGGAGAGGTAGATGGTCCAATCCAAGGCGCTGTCGCCGCCGCCGGCAATGACCACTCGCTTGTTGCGGTAACGCTCCGGGTCTTTGACGATGTACTCCACGCCCCGGTCTTCAAAATCGGCGATGTTGTCAATGGGCGGTTTGCGCGGCTCAAAGGAGCCGAGGCCGGCGGCGATGGCCACCACGGGCGCGTTGATCTGCGTGCCTTTGTTGGTGGTGAGAAGAAAAGACTGATCTTCCAGGCGCTCCAACTTTTCGACGCGCTCGCCAAAGGTAAAACCGGGATGGAACGGTGCGATCTGCCGCATGAGGTTGTCCACCAGGTCTTGTGCGAGAATGGACGGGAAACCGGGAATGTCGTATATCGGTTTCTTGGGGTAAATTTCCGCCAACTGCCCGCCGGGCGTAGCCAGCACGTCTATGAGATGGCAGTGCAACTTCAACAACCCGGCCTCGAAAACTGCGAAAAGGCCCACAGGCCCGGCGCCGATGATGGCGATATCTGTCTTTATCATTGTCCGTCAAAAAGTTCTTACAAAATTCATTGCCGCGTGGTCATCAGCAGGAGGTCAAGTAAAAAGTAAAAAGGCAAAAGTAAAAAGTATCAGCACATCAGCACATCAGCACATCAGCACAT
>CAZNYK010000223.1:0-3492 GCA_964577215.1 uncultured Saprospiraceae bacterium | reverse complement strand
GCGGCATAGCCCCCCAACTGTTGTCTCCCCCTACGCCCATTTGTACTTTATCGATATTGATATTGACGAAGTCCCGTTTGGAGATGTCCGTGGTATGCCGGTTTCTTTTGGCCTCTCCCTCGTCAAAATCCTCGTTGTATTGATGGTGTGCGCTGAAGCACAAGTGGCCGGCCGCCGTGATTTGTATGCCTTTCCCGTTGGCATTGCGAAAAGCCACCCAACGCACCTCTGTCCGGTATCCGTTTTCCTGGGGGCGGATGTAGGGGAAATATAAGTCTGCCACCGGCGCCTCGTACAAACCCACCAAAGCAGACGTTTTCCGGTCCTGGTAATTTTCGTGCGGCCCCCGGCCAAACCACTGTACGCGGTTGTAGGATTCATCGATGATGAAATTGGCGCCGAACCTCGGCAATACAGGCAGACCCGGATCTACATCCGCGAGCTGAACGGTCACGCTTATCGAACCATTCGCGTGGATATCATACACCATTTCGACACTTGCATTCTTGACGGCCGGCAAATTGTACTTCGCACGGATCGAAACGGCGCCGCCCTTGTTGGATTCCTCCAAAGCGCGCAGTTCAAGCGTTTGGCCGGCCTCTTTCCAGACGCCCAACTTTTCGGGCATTTTAAACCCGAAGTCGTTATCTGTGGGAGCGCGCCAGAAATTGGGGGAAATGCCTTTTTTGATGACATTCCCATTGCCGTAGTCAAGGGAGGTCAATTCCCCCGTCTTCGTGTCGAACCCGATGGTGAAATCACTGCCGGTAACGCGCAAGGCCGCATCTGTTCTCGCCGTGCTTATGGTTGCCCCCGCCTGGGCCGGCTTAGGCAGAAGACTGCCTGCTTGCAGCAACAATTGTTCATAAGCGACCACATGGCCTTTGGGTATCAATTCATGGGTTCCGTTGTATCGCGCATACAGGTTGAGGTGGTACTCGCTGTTGGCATCCTCCAGGCGAGGCCAATCGATCGCGAATTTTTTGGCGGCATAGGGCTCCAGGTCGATGGCCGGCAATTCGCCCGATGCGGCTTCAGCTCCATTCTTTAAGAGTACCCATGAAAAGCGGAGCATATTTAAATTGGAGAAATCGTAGCTATTTTTGATTTCGACTTCCCCCCGGTCTTTGTCCGCCAATTTGAACTTCACGTATTGATACACTTTTTTAGTCTCGAGCAGTGCCGGTTTCGTCGTTCTGTCGGGATTGACGATCCCGTTCAGGCAGAAGTTGCCGTCGTTCTGCAAATGAGCGCCGCCGAGGTCGCCGCCATAAGCCCAGTAGGATTCGCCGGCAGCATTTTTCGTCAGGATGCCCTGATCCACCCAATCCCAGATATAGCCGCCCTGCATGTTGGGATAGGCCTCGATGACGTCCCAGTAATCCTGGAAATTGCCGAGGCTATTGCCCATGGCGTGGGCATATTCACACTGGATCAAAGGGCGCGTATTTTCCTGCTTCGCATATTCGATCATGCGTTCTATGGGCCAGTACATGGGCGCCTGGATGTCGGTGTTTTCGTAATCTATGGCGCCTTCGTATTGCACCGGCCGGGTGCTGTCATTTGCTTTGAGCCAATCGTAGGTTGCGTAGAAGTTTTGGCCGTTGCCCGCCTCATTGCCCAAAGACCAGGTGATGATGGACGGGAAATTTTTGTCGCGTTCAAACATCCGGATGGTGCGGTCGAGATGCGCTGCTTTCCATTCGGGAAGATAGGCCGGGTGCCGGGCTTTCTTCTCCGGGTCATTGTCCAAGCCTTGGTTCGTCGCTCCCATGCCGTGCAGTTCGATATTGGCTTCGTCTATCACATAAAAGCCGTATTTGTCGCAAAGCCGGTAAAAATGGGGGTCCTTCGGGTAGTGGCTGCAGCGTATGGCGTTGATGTTGTTTTGCTTCATCAGCATGAGGTCCTGCTTCGTCAAGGCTTCCGTTACAGCATGACCTTCCGTATCACTGTGGTCGTGCATATTAACCCCTTTGAACAGCACCGGTTTCCCGTTGACCAACAGTTGGCTGTTTTCAATTTTGATGTTCCTGAACCCGACGTCAATGGCGGTGGATTCGCCGTTGAAAGTGATCAGCAGCCGGTACAGGTTGGGGTGTTCCGCGTTCCAGGTCCGCACGTTGGCAAGGATTGCGTCAAACGACCAGGTGTTCCTGCCCTTGTTCAGTTCCATCCATTTGGTCACGGAATAGACTATCCTGTCGCCATCCAGCAATTTCACGTCCACAACTCGTCCAACAGTTTGTTCGCTGTTGTTGTCGAATTTGAGTTCGACCTTGAAGACGCCGTCCCGGTAGTTGTTTCCCAAATCTGAGATCACCCTGAAATCGCGCAGGGTCACTTTGTTGGCAGCATAGACATAAACATCTCTTTCAATGCCGGACAAGCGCCAGAAGTCCTGGTCTTCCATATAGCTGGCGTCGGACCAGCGCAAGACCTGCACGGCGATGGTGTTCTTGCCGGGCTTCACCACTTCGGTTACCTTATACTCCGCCGCAGTTTTGCTGCCCTCGTTGTAGCCCACGAATTCGCCGTTGACCCAAATGTACATGGCGCCGCTCACCCCGGCAAAGTGCAGATACACGTCTTTGCCCGACCATTCGGCGGGAATCTCGAAATCGCGTCTGTAGCTGCCGTTGTTGTTCATTTCGTGGGGGATGTACGGCGGGTTGGCCGGAAACACATACTTGATGTTGGTATAGATGGGGATGCCGTAGCCTTTCATTTCCCAATTCGAAGGCACCTCCAAGTCGTTCCAACCGCTGACGTCGAAATCGTTCCGGTAGAATTCCGTTGGCCGTGCCTGCACGCTGTCGGCGTAATAGAATTTCCAGGTACCATTCAAAGAGCGGTAGTTGGGCGAGTTTTGCCAACTGTCGTTAGCTAAGGCAGCGCGGCCATTGGCATACCGGTAAAAGGAGGCCGTTGGGTACTCCCTGTTGATCTGGAAGACCCCGGGGTCTTCCCATTCCGGGTTTTCCCATTTATCTGCCATGGCGACAGGCTTGATTGATTCCTTTACCTTGCATGAATTCAAAGCAACAGATACTGTAAGGATCATGAATATTTTCCACTTCATTTCAGCGTATTTTTTGTGCAATCAGTCTTTTGTCACCTTACTGCCCCACCAATCCGGATTCGGCTCATAATCATCCGACAACATTCTTTTGCGTTCGGCTTCGAGTCTGGGCAGTCGTATATGGAGGATGGTGGAGTCATACTCCATTCGCTTGGCCGCATCGAACAGGGCATCCGATTCAGGGTATGCTGCATTGACCTGGTTGAGCCATCGCTTCAATTTTTTATGCAGGGCAGTTGCGATGCGGGGGGCTTCTCCGGCGAGATTGTTTTGCTCCGCCGGATCCTCTTGAAGATCATACAACTCCACGCTTTGATCTTCGTAGTAATGGATCAATTTCCATTTTCCCTGCCTGATTACGGAGGAAGGATCGCCGCCCTGGTTGCCATAGTGAGGGTAGTGCCAGTACA
>CAZNYK010000222.1:0-3502 GCA_964577215.1 uncultured Saprospiraceae bacterium | reverse complement strand
TTTGACTTTTTCCTTTTTCCTTTTTCCTTGTGATAAACCCCCTCCGGCAAGGCAAAGAAACGAAAGAAAGCAATGCCGCCGGTACAAAACCTTGTGGAAAAGGCGTGTTTTCGCATGGCCCACAGGCCGAAGGTACTGATTATCCCAAAAAAATTAGCCGGCGCTTTAAAAAATCATGTCACATCTATTGACATGAATAATTTTAATGTCTATCTTTGTGACATGAAATTATTATCTTCGCCTAAACGCGCCTACACCATGACCGTACGGGCCGATCAAATGGCCCGCAATGAACGCAATATACTGGCCGCCATGATTGACCTGTGGCTGACTGCCCCCATCCAGGAGATAACGCTTGAGCACGTTGCGGAAAAAGCCGGCGTAACGGTGCGCACGATTCTCCGGAAATACGGCTCCAAAGAGGGCCTTATGGAGGCCTGCATCAAGAGCGACGCCGTACAGGTGGCGCGCACACTGCATGTGCCGGAGCCGGGGAACATTCCTGAAATCCTGGAAATCCTGTTGAATGAATACGAATTGATGGGCCCGGCCGTCATCCGCACCATAGCCATGGAAGAGCAGTTTCCCTTCGCCCGCAAGTTATTGGAGAGAGGGCGCTTTGAGCACCGTCGCTGGTGCGCCGAGGTATTCCGGCCCTTCCTGCCCGGTCCGCATTCGGAAGCCTATGAGATCAAGCTCGCTGCATTCATCGCCGCCACCGAGATATACCTGTGGAAACTGCTCAGAAAAGACTTAGGTCAAAGCCGCGAGCAGACGCAACGGGTTTTCCGGATGCTCCTGGATGGACTTGTCACCCAATAAATTTACCCACCATGAAGCAACCTAAAAACATCCTGTTCGTCACCATTGAAGGCGGCGGCAACGTACAACCCGTGCTGGGTATAGCCAAGCGCCTGCACAAGCGCGGACACCGGGTCACCGTGCTCACCGAACCCTGTATGGAACAGCTCGTTCTATCCATGGGCCTGGAATTCATCGCTTTTCAACGCCATTTCACCCGCACCGATCGAACGGAGGATATCTTCCATGACTGGAAGCGGAACCCTTTCGCCGACCGCACCATGGACGGGGTGGTTTTCGGACCGGCCGCAACCGTGGCAGCGGAGACGGAAAGAGCGCTGAAGCTGACGGCCGCCGATGCCTTAGTAGCCGATTGCCTGCTCCCGCCTGCCCTGATCCCTGCGGAAGCTTTACAGATACCGGGGGTTATCCTATTTCATTTCCCGGAATACCTGCCCGCGCCCAACCGCCCGCCGGGCATCCTGGGATTGCTCCCGGGCAGAGGCACTGTGGGACGCCTGCGCGACCGCTTGCTGGAGCGCGTCTTTCACCTCGCCCTCAACAAGTACCTGCCTCTCGTCAATAAGGTCAGGGCTTCCTATGCGCTGCCGAAGTTGAACCGGGCGGCCGATCTGCTCCACCAGGCCGACCTGCGCCTGATCCAGACTTTGCGGGCTTTTGATTTCCCCATCGAACCGGCGCCTGCCAATGTTCGCTATACCGGCCCCGTGTTGGACGACCCGGACTGGGTTGATCCCTGGGCCAACCCCTGGCCGGAGGACGATACCCGGCCCTTGGTGGTGGTCTCGCTGTCGTCCACATTCCAAAACCAGTCTGCTGCGATCCAAAGCGCCATAAGCGCCTTGGGCGGCCTCCCCGTCCGGGGGCTTGCGACTTTGGGGCCGGCCATGGCGCCTGCTCAATTCGAGGCGCCGGAAAACGTGAAGGTCATGCAATCAGCGCCCCATTCGCAGGTTTTTCCCATGGCTGATCTGGTCATCACCCATGCGGGGCACGGCACCATCATGCGTGCCCTGGCGCACGGTCTTCCCTTGATTTGCGTTCCCATGGGCAGGGATCAAAAAGACAATGCCGCAAAAGTAGCCTGCCACGGCTGCGGGATCAAGGCCGGCCCCGGATCCGGTCCGGGAACTATCCGCAAGGCCGTCGAGCGCATTCTGGAGGAGCCGGGGTTCAGGAGGAACGCCCAACGCTTGGGGGCGGAAATTCGTGCTGTTGCGGAAAAGGACTTGGCCGTTGCAGCGCTGGAGGAGTTGCTGGAGCGGCGCGCGGTCATGCCGGCGCAGTTGCAGGGCAATGCTGTTGCACTGCCCGGATAAATAATTTTGAGGCAAGCTGAGATCGAAAAGTATTCAGTTATCTTTGCCCCAAACACATCCGATATGCGACTTTCGATTTTCATACTGGCAGCCGTCGCGCTACTGAGCCTGAACGCCTGCACCCGCGCTCAGCAAGAAGCAGCCGAGCAAAAAGCCTGGGACGAAATGATGGTGATTCACGACGAGGTGATGCCCCACATGAGCGAGATCAACGCCTTGTCGAAAACCATCGAAACATCCCTTGCCGATACCACCCTGAGCGAAGAACTGCGCTCTGTCGCCGGGCAAACCCTCGCCGACCTGCAAGCCGCCGATAAAGGCATGTGGGACTGGATGTACGGCTTGCAACAACTGCCCGACCTGCGCGCCGGCGCCAAACACGAAGAGATCATGAGCTACATCGCCTCGGAAACCGCCAAGATTTCCGGGGTGAAAACGGCGATGCTCAGCAGCATCGAAGCGGGCAAAAACCTGGCAGGCCAACTGCCCGCCCCGGCGCCAGCCGCCGAAATGCCCCCCAAGTGAACCCGGGCAGGCGCGCCGCCGTTTCGTTGCTGTACCAGTAAACGTAAAGCCATGCGCAATTGCATTTCCATCCTGTCGGCAGCCGTCCTGCTTTCGGCTTGCCAATTCCAACCCAAAACCTTGCCCATCCTCGGCGAGAAGGAGATCGTGAATGGCGACACCATCTATCATACCGTGCCCGATTTCGCTTTCGTCAACCAGGACAGCCAGCTCGTCAGCAATGCTTCCTTCGAGGGCAAGGTCTACGTGGTGGATTTCTTTTTCACCTCATGCCCTACCATCTGCCCCAAGGTGAAACGCGAAATGCTGCGCTTGTACGAGCGTTATCAAAACGAGGAACGCATCGCTTTCCTCTCTCACAGCATCGACGTGCGCCGCGATACGGTGGGCCGCCTGCGGGAGTACGCGCGCGGCCTCGGGGTGAGCGCGCCCAAATGGCACTTCGTCACGGGCGACAAAGACGCCATCTACGGCATTGCCGACGACTACTTCAGCGTGGCTATTGAAGACGATTCCGCGCCCGGCGGCTTCGATCACAGCGGCCGGCTCATCCTCGTGGACGCCAAACGCCATGTGCGCGCCTTCTGCGACGGCACGGATACTAAATCGGTGGACGGGTTTATGAAGGATATTGATCTGCTTTTAAAAGAATAGCGCGGGTTGAAGGAGTTGATTGATGAGTGATGATTGATGATTTTTGATTTTTGATGTTTTGCAAACCACTGGCTATCAGCTATCCCGATGAAAAATGGTTTAGTTTTTTTCGCAAACCATTTTTCGTCGGGTATAAAGCCTCAATTCCCTCCCAAATTAAACGAAAGCCCCAACGAATACCC
>CAZNYK010000221.1:0-3506 GCA_964577215.1 uncultured Saprospiraceae bacterium | reverse complement strand
CATTGGGGACTATACCAAATTGACCAATTTAAGCGGCCTGGACAACCTGCGCAGCATCGGCGGGACGTTCAATATCGCCACCCAAAACGATACGTTGATGCAAGACCTCTCCGGCCTGGGCAATTTGGAAACCATCGGCGGTGATCTGAACATCTCCAGCAACAATCATCTCTCCACCCTGAACGGGCTGAACCGCCTGCGTTCGGTAGGCGGCTTGATCATCCAGGCCAATAACGCCTTGAGCAACCTGAGCGGACTGGACAGCTTAGTTGTCGTGGAAAACGATTGCTTTATCAGAAGCAACAGCGCCTTGATCGACCTTGCCGGGTTGCAGCAATTGAACAGTGTCGGCGGCACTTTCGATCTGAGCGACAACGCGGCCCTTGTCAACTGCCTCGGATTGGAAGGCCTTCAGTCCGTCGGCAAAGAGTTCATCGTGGCCGGTAATTTTGCATTGCAGTATCTTATCGGCCTGGACAGCCTGCGCAGCATCGGCGACAGCCTGATGGTCTCGTTCAACCCTTCCTTGGTGAGCCTGTCCATGCCCATGCTGGATTCCATCGGCGGCGCTTTTCGCCTTTGGGAAAACAGCCAGCTTTCCCTACTCGGCGATTTTGACCGCATTGCCTACATCGGCGGCAATTTCCATCTCGGATCCAATCCCCTGTTGACCCAATTGGCCGGGCTTGAATACCTCAACTTCATCGGTGGGCATTTTTCCATCAGCAATACCATAACCAGCTTGCAGGGCTTGGACAACTTAGCCTTTGTGGGCGGCAATTTTGACGTGCACAGCGCGCTGACGAGTTTTAGCGGGGTGGAAAACCTCGCCCATATCGGCGGCAACCTGTCAGTCATCTACAACCCTCACCTGACGGACTTTGAAGGCCTGAACCAACTTGCCGCGATTGGAGGAAATTTGTACATCAATCAACTGCCGATGCTGCAAAGCTTGAGCGGATTGGAAAACCTCGCCACAGTGGGAGGAGACTTGACGATTAGCGATCTGTCCGGTTTGACCAATGTGGAAGCGTTGGGCAGTCTTGCTTCTATCGGGGGGACATTTTACACGCCGAACTCATTGACGAGTTTCGAAGGCTTGGAAAACCTGCAAACCATCGGCGGCGCCTTTTACGTAGAAGGGAACTGGCACTTGGCCGATTTCACCGGCCTCGGCAGCCTGAGCTACATCGGCCAGGCATTTTTGGTGAGATATGCGCAATCTTTGACGAGTTTCCAGGGGCTGGAAAGCCTGCAATCTGTCGGGTTTTGGGTGGGAATTGAAAACAACCCGGTACTCGCGTCCTTAAAAGGATTGGACAACCTGGTGTCCATCGGGCCGGAAATCTCGTTTGTCCGGGAAAATCCCAACTTGCGGGAATGCGCTGTGTACGGCATCTGCGCGCTGCTCTTCAACAACGTCCCCGGCGGCGCCTTCCTCGCCGTTTACAACAACGGCCCCGGGTGCGATTCTTACGCCGAGGTCGCTGCCCGATGCAACACCATCCCGGTGCAGGTGCAGGTATTGCTCGACCACGATGGCGACTGCCAGGCCGGGCCGGGCGATATTCCTGCCCCTGATGTGCAGGTGCGCTTAGTGAGCGGCGGCCAAATGGGCTTGCGATCCAGCGATGCAGAAGGTCTCCTGCATTTCCGGTATTTCAACACCGGGCCGTTCACGCTTTTCCTGCCGCAGTACCCCAGCGCCAACTGGTCGGTTTGCGAAGATGACATGATCATTGATCCCGGACCGGGGCCATGGCAGGACACCATCAAGGCGACGTTCATCCTGGCGCCGGTTCAACAGGAATGCGCTTCGCTGGAGGTGACCCTCGGCATGCCCTCCAATTTCAGGGGGTGCTTAGTCACTTCTCTTGTAGAGGTATTCGTGCGGAATACAGGCAACATCCTTGCGGAAGACGTCATCCTTACCTTCGTCAAACCGAGGGAGTTGGATATCGTCTCAACCAATCCGCAGATTGTGCAACAAAACGGCGATACGCTGTACTTTGACCTGGGCGATATTCCGCCTTTTGCTACCGCCACTGCAAAATTGGATTTGAAGGGCAATTGCAATTTTTTCATCCTCGAGCGAACCGTATGCGCGGAGGCCTTCGCCCGAACCTTGTTGCCCTGCCCATTTCCGCCCCCGCCTTCTTCCGAGATCAAGTTGACAGCGCAGTGTCTTGCCGACACGGCCCTGCGCTTTACCATCAAAAATATCGGCGACGCGCCTACCTCCACTCCGCACGATTATCGTCTCATCCGGAACGAGGAAGTGATCCAAACCGGCAGTTTCAGCCTGATGAGCCAGGAAAGCATGAACGTGGATGTGCAGGCGGATGGAGCCACCTATCGCATGGAGGCCACCAAATTTCCCAATGGTACCCTGACGGCCGTCGCGCTGGAAAACTGCGGCGGGCTGACGCCTTCTTTGGTCAATGCTTTTTGGTTGGACAGAGGCCCGCCGGAGTATGATTTTGCCTGCCGGCAAGTGATAGGCGCCTTTGATCCGAACCAAAAAACGGCGGCGCCAACCGGGGCCGGCCCTGAAGGGCTGATCGCGGCCAATACCCCCTTTGAATACACCATTGACTTTCAGAACACGGGCACCGACACGGCTTTCCGGGTGCTCCTGCTCGACGTGCTGCCCCCGGGGTTAGACATCAATACGTTCCGGCCTGTTGCTGCCTCGCACGAGTATGCCTGGGAAATCCGCGGCGCGGATACGCTGGAGGTATTGTTCTTTCCTATCGCCTTGCCCGACAGCAACGTGAACGAACCGGCCTCGCACGGCTTTTTTACTTTTGCGATCCACCAGCTTCCCGATTTGCCCGATGGGACGGCCTTTGAAAACAAAGCCTCCATCATCTTCGACTTCAACCCGCCCATCGTCACCAATACCGTGCGGCATACCATTGGGCAGTTGATCGTGCAGGTGGACGAGCCGCAGCAAAGAGGCGCGCCGCTGTGGCGCGTCCTCGGCAACCCCACCCGCGACGCGGCCATATTTATCTCCGGCGAACCCCTTGAAGGCGCCAAGCGCTTTGAACTCTTCGATGCCACGGGCCGCCCAGTGCGTGCGGAACAGTTTGCAGGGGATACGTTCGAGTTCCGGCGCAATGCGCTGCCTGCAGGGTGGTACGTATTCCGTATGAGCGATGCCGGAGGAAGGGTTTTTTCCGGGAAGATTATCTTTGTGGAATGAAATGGAATGCCTGCCTTTCTCAATGCCTTCTTTCCCTAATATGCATCGCCTGTCACCCGCCGCGTACCTTGTCCCGGCTGCAAAAAATCCCCGGCGGTACCTGGGTGTGCGACCCGCTTCTGCTTGGCGCGCTCTCCGTGACTTTTACGTCCTGCGAAAAGACTTCTGATATGCCCGGAAACGACTGGGCTTATGCTCCTGCGCCCTACGACCTGAACGTGCCGCCGTTTTTCCCCCAACTCGACATCCCTGCCGACAATCCAATGACGGTACAAGGCGTACAATTAGGCCGTAGGCT
>CAZNYK010000220.1:0-3603 GCA_964577215.1 uncultured Saprospiraceae bacterium | reverse complement strand
ACCTATGAACCTTCCTTTCTCACCCTTTCCCGAACTTGCCACCCCGCGCCTGCGCTTGCGCAAGCTCGAGTTGCTCGACGCGCCCTTCATGTTTCGCATGCGCTCCAGCGCTGAGGTAATGAGGTTTGTGCCGCGCCCTTTGCACACTACCGTCGAGGAGTCAAAAGCGCTTATCGAGCTTATTCTCGCAAATCTGCGCGACCAGGAGGGCATCACCTGGGCCATATGCCTGCAGGAGGAGCCCATGCTGATCGGCACCATCGGGCTGTGGAAAATAGACAAACCCAACCACCGCGCCGAAATAGGCTACATGCTGCACTCTGACTACTGGGGCCGGGGCTATGCCGCCGAAGCCTTAGGGGCCGTTGAGGCATTTGGATTCAGGAAAATGAACCTGCACAGCATAGAAGCGCATCTCGACCCCCACAACACCGCCTCCATCCGCGTACTGGAGAAACGGGGCTTTGTGAAGGAGGCGCACTTCAGGGAGAATTTCCTGTACGAGGGTCAATTTTTGGATACGCTGGTGTATGGGAAGCTGAATCACGGATAATGGGCAGAATACGAATGTTCCGTATTGAATTGGCGATAATCCGATAAGAAGCAAAGCCCTGAAAACGCTTTACTTCAGCTTAACTTCGGCCCCAAAAACGAAATGCCTGGTTTACTCAAACATAACCATTTCATAAACTCCTGTAGCAAACATCGGTCCGCCGGTGAGCCTACCTTTGTCGGCGAAAAAAAACGAGTTTATGAAACAACGCTTTACACTCCTGCTGCTGTCCTGCCTCGCGCCGCTTTTCCTGTCGGCGCAAACAGGTACGGGCACTATCCGCGGCAAAATCACCGACGAACTGGGCTTGGGCCTGCCGGGCGCCAACGTATATTTCGACGACTTTTCCTTAGCCGCGGTCTCCGACGTCAGCGGCATTTACACCTTGGTGAACGTACCTGCCGGGACCAAGAAGCTGAATATCAGCTTTATCGGCTATAGCACTGTCGTGAAAGATATTGAAGTGCTACCAGGCCAAACGGTAACATTTAACGCGGCACTGAATCCTGGCGTAGAAATAGGCATGGAAGTGCTGGTGCTCGGCGACCGCCTCAAGGGCCAAGCCAAGGCGCTGAACCAGCAGCGCACCAACGCCAACATCACCAACATCGTCGCCGCCGACCAGATCGGCCGCTTCCCCGACGCCAACGTGGGCGACGCGATGAAGCGCATCCCTGGCATCACAATGCAGAACGACCAGGGCGAGGCCCGCGACATCATCATCCGGGGTATGGCGCCTCAACTCAATGCCGTAACCCTCAACGGCGAGCGCATACCCTCTGCCGAAGGCGACAACCGCCGGGTGCAAATGGACCTGATCCCTGCCGATATGATCCAGACCATAGAGGTCAACAAAGCGGTGCTGCCCGATATGGACGCCGATGCCATCGGCGGCTCCGTCAACTTGGTCACCCGAAAGGCGCCCAACGGCCTGCGCCTATCCGGTACGGCAGCTTCAGGATACAGCCTCATCACCGACAAACCAATCTGGACGGGCTCCCTCATCGCCGGCGATCGCATCGCCAACGGGAAGCTGGGCATCATCTTTTCCGGCTCTTATACTAATGTGGACTACGGCTCCGACAATGTCGAAGCCGTTTGGATAGATACGGATGCCGGCGCGGTCATTGATGAATTGGATATTCGCAAATACCTGGTGCAGCGAGTCCGGCGCAGTGCCTCCATCAATTTGGACTACGACATCAATACCAACCACAGCATTGCTTTTTCAGGGATGTACAATTGGCGCGATGACTGGGAGAGCCGCTTCCGCATGCGCGTCAGCCGCTTGGAAGACGCCTTCGAGGATGGCGACTTCACCCAGACCGGCCCGGGGCAATTCACCGCCAACGCCAGGGTCGAGTACCAAACCAAAGGCGGCTTGGACAGCGACCGCATCAAGTCCCGCCGATTGGAAGACCAACGCATGTACAACTACACCTTGAGCGGCGAGCACTTGTTCAATAAGCTAAGGGCGACCTGGAACCTGACTTGGGCCAAAGCATCGGAGGAGCGCCCGAATGAGCGCTACATCAGCTTCCGGAAGAGCAACCAAATGGTGGACGTGGATGTGTCCAACCCGAGACAGCCTTTTGCCTATTTATCTAATCGCATGGACAACCGCGCCCTGGGCTTGAATGAGATAACCGAAAACTACAACTACACCGAGGATCAAGACCTCAATGGCAGGCTTGATTTCAAATTGCCTTACAGCAATAACGGGCTACTGAAGTTTGGCGGCCGCTTCCGCATCAAGGACAAATTCCGCGACAACAATTTCTTCGAGTACGAGCCGCTTACCGGCGGCTTTGACAAGTTGGGCGATGCATCTTTCCGGGACGAAAGCAATCCCGGCTTCCTGGCCGGCAGCCAGTACCAGATCGGAGAATTTGCAACGCCCGATTTTTTGGGCGGCCTCAACCTGAACAACCCGGCTTCATTTGAAGAATCAGACGTCCCAAGCGAGTACGTGCCGGGCAACTACAGCGCCAACGAAAATATTTATGCCGCCTACTTGATGGCCGACCACAAATTCAGTCACAAGTTCTCGGCTATTTTTGGCCTGCGCTACGAATACACCGACCTGGAGTACACCGGTAATGTGTTCGACTTAGACGAAGAGACCACTGTCAGCGATCAGCGCACTAATGCCTACGGCAACTTCTTGCCCGGCATACACCTGAAGTACGACTTCAATCGCAACACTATACTGCGCGCGGCTTGGACCAACACCATCGCTCGGCCCAACTACTTTGACCTGGTGCCTTATGCGGAATTCAGCCCCCAGGATCAAGAACTGGCCCGGGGCAATCCGGAATTGCTCGCGACCACCGCAATGAATTTCGACCTGATGGCTGAGCGCTATTTCAACACTATCGGCCTGGTTTCTTTGGGCGGCTTCTATAAAAACTTGAACAATTTTATCTACGTCCAAACCCAACAAAACTTCTCTGACCCGCAATTTGGCAATGACTTGGAGTTCACCACCCCGCTCAATGGCGGCACGGCGACCGTTGCGGGTTTTGAAGCTTCCTTCCAGAGGCAGTTGTGGAAAGGCCTGGGGCTTTACACTAACTACACCTTCACCCGTTCCTCTACAGAAGGCATAGAAGGCCGGGAACAGGATGATCTGAGCTTGCCCGGCACCGCAGAGCACATGTTCAACGCGTCCTTATCTTACGAAACCGCCAAGCTGGTGGTCCGTGTTTCGCTCAACTATGCAAGCGGGTACATTGACGAACTGGGCGGCGATAGCTTCGAAGACCGCTTCTACGACCAACAGACCTTCTTGGACGTGAACGCTTCCTATGCCATTACGCCCAACTTCAGGCTGTTTGCCGAGGGCAATAACCTGACCAACCAGCCGCTTAGGTTTTACCAAGGCATACGCGATCGCACCATGCAAATGGAGTTCTACAACGCCCGTTTCAACATGGGCTTGAAGTTCGATATCTTCGGTTCAAGGGAATAATAGCTTGCCCTTGTTTTAACAAAACCATTCATGCTTTGATGCGCTATCTTGTCCTGTGTGCATGGTAGCGCATCTTTTT
>CAZNYK010000219.1:0-3693 GCA_964577215.1 uncultured Saprospiraceae bacterium | reverse complement strand
CAAGCTTTAGCGGAGGCGCAGGCAGTTGCGGGAAACAGAAAAATGAACAGTGCCCTGAGAATGCCGGCAAGTAACAACAAACAACCCGAAACCCTCCCGGCCGCGGTCGGGACAAAACCCGGAACCCGACAACCCACAACCCGACAACCCACAACCGACTTTTTCGAACAGCGTCCCGTTGAATGAAACGAACTACCCAATGGAAAACAATTTCCCCACCCCCCCAGGCGTTGCATTGGCGATTAATTCCGGAATACCATGAGAGCATTGTTTTTGGCGTGTTTTGCCCTTGTTTTTTTCAGCCAGGCCCTGACGGCCCAGGAAGAGGCTGAGTGGAAAAAGCATTTCACCGAGGAGCAGTTGGAAAAATTGCATACTGCGGAGGACACCGTTGCGTTACTGGCCTACGCCATTGTGAACGACTCGCTTCCAGAGCACCGCTTCGGCGCCTGCCGCCATGTGATTCCCTTGCTGGTGAATACCCTGAAAACGCCGAATTCCTTTTATTACCCATTCGAGCGGGTGCAGTCTTTTTCCATCATGTATCCGCCCGACAGCAGCTTCCGCATTTTCAGTTGGCAATTGTACGTGGACAAAGACGAATACCGCTACTATGGCGCTATCCAGATGAATACGCCCGAACTCAAATTGTTTCCTTTGGTGGACCGCTCTTTTGAAATACAGGGCGATCTCGAACAATTGGAACTCACGCCCGAACAATGGTATGGCGTGGTGTACTACAACATTCATCAGACCGATGCGCCCAAAGGCCGCTACTACCTGCTTTTCGGGTTTGACGGAAAGGAGTTTTTTCGCAAGCGCAAAGTGCTGGACGTGCTGACCTTCCGCGATGGCAAGCCGGTTTTCGGCGCTCCGGTTTTCCGGCATGAGGAAAAGAAGAACCAGGTGTCCTGGCGCAAACGCCGCGTATTGGAATACTCCGCCGCCGTGAGCATACGCTTCAACTACGATCCCGCCATAGACCTCATCCTTTACGATCATCTGCTCACCATGCCCGGCCAGGACGGTGAAGGCGTGAATAACTACCCCGACGGCAGCTACGAAGGCTACCGCCTGGAAAAGGGCGTCTGGCATCATATTGACAACGTATTCACGCAAACCCAGGACGAAGCGCCACGCCCATTCCCGGTGCTCGATACCCGTAAAAAAGATATCCTGGGCAGGAATTGATATGGAAGCGCACGCTCTTTCTACTTCCCGCACAGCGCGGTATTACACGTTGGGAGCTATGGGCCCCCATGTGAAGTCTTGCTGGCTGGCCCTGCATGGCTATGGGCAATTGGCGCGTTATTTCCTGCGCAGGTTCGACATGGTGGCGGGGGAGGACACCCTCGTAGCGGCTCCGGAGGCGCTCGCCCGTTTCTACGCCAACCCGGAGGAAAGCCTGGTGGGGGCAAGCTGGATGACCCGCGAACACCGCTTGGACGACATAGCCGATAACATGGCATACTTGGATGCGCTATATATAAGGTTGCGCGAAAACCTGCACCCGGATTGCCGGTTTACCGCATTTGGATTCTCCCAGGGTTGCGCCACGCTCATGCGCTGGGTACTGCACGCCCGGCCCCCGCTGGATGCGCTGATCCTGTATGCCGGCTCGATACCGGAAGACCTGCCCTATGCGGAGCACCTCGATTACCTGGGGAGTTTTCCCATATTCCTCGTGTACGGCGACCGGGATGAGTATCTTACCCCGGAGCGCGTGGAGGCGTATCGCGCTTTTATTTCAAATGCAGGCCTGCCGGTGCAATACCACGTCTTCGAAGGCGGTCACACAGTGGAGCGGAGCGTGCTGGAAAAATTGATTGGTGATTGACGAATGATGATTTTTGATGTGAGTTCCATACCGAGTATGCTTTTCCATGAAAAGCCGTACACAGCAAACCGGGCCGAAGGCCTCCCTTCGGGACAAACCGTGTGCCGCTGTTAACAATCCGTTATCCCTGGTTAAAGTCTGTTAAATCAGGCCCTTATTGCCGAAAGTCATTTCTTTTTGGGTAAAAACTACCGTATATTGGTACCGTCAGGGAAAATGGGAATACCACCCTGAAAATTTATTAACCAACCCAAGAAACTTATGAAAAGGATTCTCATTGTCATCCTCACTTTTTGGGCAGTGGGATACGGTTTATCCCTGAGGGCCCAAACCCGGGAGAGCATGTTGCAGCAACTCTTGGACGAAGACCGCGCCAACATGGAAGCGCTGATGCTCTATCCCGAAGCCACCCGACTGCACATTCTCGAGGCAACCAAATACCCGGAAGCGATCATCCGTATGCAAACCTTGCAATCGCGCACGCAGGCTGCCTTCCGCACGCTGGTGGAAGCCTATCCCGAGCGGATTCAAAGCCAGGTATGGGACCTCACCCGGTACCCCGGCCTCATTGATCGCTTGGTAGGCGAAGGGCGCGGCAACCGCACTGCCATCAACTACATTTTGCAGGATTATCCGGCAGAGGCTCGTGAACCTGCTATCCAGATGAGCGAGGAGCAGTTCGGCCTGCTGGCCCGCATCGACGATCTCGAAAGGGAAGCCGATGAAGACTTTCGCTCTTTCCTCATGGACTATCCCGAACGCACGCGCGCAGCGTTGAGCGCTTTGCTCAACGAACCCGAAGTACTCGGCATTCTCGCCGATAACATGCGCATGACCGTGCTGTTGGGCGATTTGTACAGCAGGGACCCATACTGGATGATCCAGCAAGCTGACAGCCTGAACCTCGCCATCGCCCGTGAACGCGCCCGCGACTTGGACAACTGGAAACAAAGCATTGAGTCCGACCCCGAAGCGCGCCGCGAACTCGAACAATCGGCTCAGGCATACGCCCAGGAATACGGCTATGACGACTCCTATTACAACTACGCGCCGGTGGAAAGGCCGCAACGCGTCGTCGTGGAGCATCACTACTACTATCCCTACCGCTACTGGTTCGGATACCCCTACTGGTACACCCACCCGCGCTGGCGCCCATGGCCCGTTTGGTATGACTGGGGTTTCTACATGCGCCCCGGCGGCGTCATTATGGTGTTTGACTTCCCGTCCTATTACTTCGTCAACTGGTACTATCGCAGGCCCGTACACGTGTACCGCTATCCGCGCGTAGCAGGCCGGTTTGCAGACTTCTACTACGGACCGCGCCGCACTGCCTGCAGCATCGTGGTGGGCGTAGAAACCTGGAAACGCCGCAATGCCGGCGTAGTGAGCGATGCCTGGTTGTCGGACCGCAACGGCCGGGTAGAACGGCTCCGGGAATTCGGCCAGATGGAAGAAGACCGCGAAAGGTATAACCGGGAGAACCCTACCCGGCAGGTGCCGCAACGCGAATTCGTGACCCAGAATACCCGCAATTACCCGCGCCTCACCGAGCGCTTGCCGGAGGAAACTCCTGCCGCTCGTCCGCGCACGGAACCGCGCCGCGATGCTACCATCATGCAACCCGAACCGCGCCGCGAAGCTCCCCGTACGGAACCCCGCCGGGAAGGCCCTGTAACGCAACCCGAACCGCGAAGGGAAGCCCCCCGTACGGAACCGCGCAGGGAAGGTCCTGTAACGCAACCCGAACCGCGCAGGGAAGTCCCGCGTACTGAACCGCGCAGGGAAGTCCCGCGTACGGAACCGCGCAAGGAAGTCCCGCGTACGGAACCGCGCAAGGATGCTCCTGCCACGCAACC
>CAZNYK010000218.1:2260-3723 GCA_964577215.1 uncultured Saprospiraceae bacterium | reverse complement strand
TCGTATTTGGTGTCCAAGCGCTTGCGGATGAGCTGCCAGATCACGTAGCAGATATTTTCAGCCGAGGGGTTCAGGCTTTTGAACTCCTCCGTATCCAAGTTGAGATTTTTGTGGTCGAAGCGCTCCTCCACCTCCACGCGGATGATGTCGCGCAATAAGCCCAGATCTATCAGGTAGCCGGTTTCGGGATCTACTTCGCCGGCCACTTTCACTTCTAATTCGTAGTTGTGCCCGTGGAAGTTGGGGTTGTTGCACAATCCGAACACCTCGCGGTTCTTTTCATCCGACCAGGCGGGATTGTGCAGGCGGTGCGCGGCGTTGAAATGCGCTTTTCGATATGCGGCGATTTTCATGGATTACCTGTTTTGCATACCAAACAGATGGAGGGGCGGATGGTTGCGGGCAATGCCTCTCAATACTATCCGGCCAGAAGTTCCGCTTTCGCGCTTTTTAGTCCCTACAGCCGCTTCTTTTCCAGCATCTCCCGGTACATTCCGATATTTGCCTTGATCTCCGGCTCCAATTCCGGCTCGCGGATGTCGGTGTATTTCGACATTTCCTCCAAGAGAATCCTGGCCGCGATGTAGCGGGCCATTAGCTTGTCGTCGGCGGGGATGACGTACCAGGGCGCGTGAGGCTTGGACGTGCGGTTGATGGCCTCTTCGTAGCAGGCCTGGAACTGATCCCAAAGGTCGCGGTCTTCCAGGTCGCCGGGGGTGAACTTCCAATTGTGCTTTTCCTGTTCCAGGCGGCGCAACAGGCGTTGGCGCTGCTCCTCTTTTCCTAAGTGCAGGAAAAACTTGAAGAGGATGATGCCGTTTTGGGTGATGTGCCGCTCGAAGTTGACGATCTGCTCGAAGCGATTTTCCCAGAATTCGGGCGTCACGTCTTCCACCTTCTCAATGCCGGGGATATTTTCGTTGAGCAGGTAATGCGGTTTCACGCGGGTGATGAGCACGTTTTCGTAGTGCGAGCGGTTGAACACGGCGTACTTGCCCTTTTCCGGCAGGGCGATGTAGTGACGCCATAGGTAGTCGTGTTCCAGTTCGGTGGAGGTAGGCGTCTTGAAGCTGTGTACCACCACGCCGCGCGGGTTGAAAAACCGGAATACCTCCCTGATGAGGCTGTCCTTGCCGGCGGTGTCCATGCCCTGAAGGCAGACCAATACGCCGTAGCGATCATGTGCATAGAGGGTGTCCTGCAGTTTGGCCAACTCCTGGCCGACGGCCTCCAAGGCCTTTTCCGTTGTCTTTTTTGAATCCTTTCTACCCAGGTCGGTGGGCAATTCGGAGAGTTGAATGGGCTGGGTTACTTTGAAGTGGTCGGGTTGGATGTGTTTCATACGTTAAATTTTTAGAAACTTCGGGGGCTGCATTTTCAGGTGACATCTACTGCGCCCCAAGCGCGGGAGGTGTCATCTGAAAATACCCAGAGTTGGTCTTCCTTTGCCGCGAGATGACACC
>CAZNYK010000218.1:0-2160 GCA_964577215.1 uncultured Saprospiraceae bacterium | reverse complement strand
CCCGCCTCACCCCATCCTTACCATCGTCAATATCGTAGCGACGGCCACCGTCTCGCCGGTTTCGTCATACACATCCACGAGCCATTTGACGATGCCCTTTTGGTAGTCCTCGTCCTCGCGTTTTTCCTGGGCCACCTTTTCCTTCACGGTGAGGCGCACGCCTATGGTCATACCGGGATAGACGGGCTTGGTGAAGCGGCATTCCTCTAAGCCGTAGTTGAGCAGCACGGGTCCTTTTTTGGCCTGCACGAAGAGGCCGGCAGCTTTGGAAAGCACCCAGTAGCCGTGCGCCACGCGCTGGGTGAAGGGCGTGCCTTCCAACGATGTGACGTCCACGTGGGCGTAGAAGTTGTCGCCGCTGAGGTTGGCGAAGTTGACGATATCGGCTTCCGTCACGGTGTGCTTGGCGGTGGTGAGGGTTTCGCCGATTTGCAGTTCTTCGAAGTGCTTGCTGAAGGGATGTACGGTCGCTTCCGTTTGTCTTCCGCCCTGTTGATAAACTCCGCTGATGGCCGTGACCATGCTGGGATGCCCCTGTATGGCGGTGCGTTGCAGGTAGTGCTTGATGCCGCGCAGGCCGCCCATTTCCTCGCCGCCGCCGGCGCGACCGGGGCCGCCGTGTACGAGCAGCGGCATGGGCGAGCCGTGCCCCGTGCTCTCTTTGGCGCTGTCGCGGTTGAGAATGAGAATGCGGCCGTGGTAGGGCGCCGAGCCGAAGACGTACTCGCGGGCGATGTTTTCGTCGTAAGTGGCAATGGTACTCACCAAGGAGCCTTTGCCCATATTGGCCAATTCCACGGCTTCGTCTATGCTGCGGTACGGCATGAGGGTACACACGGGACCGAAGGCCTCAATATGGTGCGCATCCCGGTATTCAAAGGGCTTCTCGTTCAGCATCACGATGGGCGGCAGGAAAGCGCCCTTGTTCTTGTCGGCGCCGATGACCTCGAATTCCACCAGATCGCCCACCACGATAGGGCTGTGCCGGCTGAGCAGTTCCACGCGGCGCTTCACCTCGGCGGCTTGTTCCCGGTTGACCAAAGCGCCCATGCGCACGCCTTCCGCGCGCGGGTCGCCGACGGCGGTTTTCACCAATTCGCGGGCTAAGGCCTGTTGCACGGCTTCCGTCAAATGTTCCGGTACGATCACGCGGCGTATGGCGGTGCATTTCTGTCCGGCTTTGGCGGTCATTTCTCGGCGCACTTCCTTGATAAAGAGGTCGAACTCGGGCGTGCCCGGTTCGGTATCGGCGCCGAGCACGGCGGCGTTGAGACTGTCGGCTTCCATATTGAACGGCACCGAATGCTCGATGATAGTGGGATATGTTTTGAGCATGCGCCCCGTCTCGGCAGAGCCGGTAAAGGTGACCACATCCTGCGGCCCTACGGGATCGAGAATGCCGATACCGATACCGCACACCAATTGCAGGGCGCCTTCGGGCAGTATGCCGGAAGCGATGATGTCGCGCACCATGGCTTCGGCGAGGAAGGAAGTCACTTCCGAAGGTTTGACGATGGCGGGCACGCCGGCCAGCAGGTTCACGGAGAGCTTTTCCAGCATGCCCCATATGGGGAAGTTGAAGGCATTGATGTGTATGGCCACGCCGGGCTTGGGCGTCATGAGGTGATGGCCGATAAAAGTGCCCTCGCGGGAGATTTTGGCCTGCTCCCCGTCCACATACCAAGGCGTGTCGGGGAGCTTGCGGCGCAGGCTCGCGTATGCGAACAAGGTGCCGATGCCGCCGTCGATGTCTATCCAACTATCGGAGCGGGTGGCGCCGGTGCGGTAGCTGAGCGGGTAGTATTTTTCCTTGATCTCGTTGAGATGCAGGGCCAGCGCTTTGAGCATGCGGCCGCGCTCCTGGAACGTCATGCGGCGCAGGGCCGGCCCGCCGGTTTTGCGCCCGTACCCGGCTATGGCGGCAAAGTCGAGCCCTTCGCTGCTGGAGGTGCAGATCACTTCGCCGGTCACCGCGTCGTATTGAGGGATGCCGGCGCCTTGTTGAGCCATCCATTGGCCGAGTATGTAATGGTGCAGGTTCATGTGCATTGTCGGTTTTCGGTTTTTCGGGTTGTTTATGCTGAGCGACCTGTGTTGAGCGAAGTCGAAGTAAGTCGAAGCATCGTTGTCAGTTACTCCCAGTCACCCAGTCACCCCCTC
>CAZNYK010000217.1:0-3724 GCA_964577215.1 uncultured Saprospiraceae bacterium | reverse complement strand
CTCCCCCTCAAAACCCAATCCTCTTCTCCCCCCCGCCCAGCGATTTCTTCAGGGCTGCCATGCGAATGGCCGTTGCCGCCGCTTCCACGCCTTTGTTGCCGTGTACGCCGCCGGCCCGGTCGAGCGCCTGCTGTTCGTTGTCGGGCGTGAGCACGCCGAAGATACAGGGAATGCCGGAGGCCATGCCGAGTTGCACCAAGCCGTTGGCCACGGCGGTATTGATGTATTCGTTGTGTTTGGTTTCGCCTTGAATGACGCAGCCCAGGGCGATGACGGCGTCTAATTTTTTGGCGCCGATGAGCATCCGGGCGGCGGAGGGCAGCTCAAAAGAACCGGGTACCTGCACCGTGTGGATATTGTCGGCCCAGGCGCCGTGTTTGAGCAGGGTATCCACGCAGCCTTTATACAGGGCGTGGGTGATGTGCGCGTTCCAGTCGGCCACCACGATACCGAAGCGCATTTCGGTGGCGGAGGGCAGGTTGGATTCGTCGTAGGAAGACAGGTTTTTCAGCGAGCTGGACATGAGCGGAAGATTTATTTAAGACGTTCGATGTGGAGGTCGGCCAATGCTTTTTCCAATTCGGCCATATCTATGTTCCTGCCCGTGATGTCTATGACGAAGCGGCCTTTGTGCACCAAGCTCAGGCTGCCGCTGCGCCTCGACTTATCGTAGTGGAACAGGGCGGGCTGGTTTTGAATGAGGGTAGAGCGTTGTATTTCCGTTTCTGTTTCCTCGTCGATGACAAAATTGGACCATTTGGCCAGTGTTGCCAAAGACTCCGTTTGGTCGCCTGCATCGTGGATCGACACGGAGAAGCGGCGGTCCTGGAGGCTGTAAGAGGCGTTGGCGCTGCCCACGGGTGCGGCGCCCAATTTGTAGTTTTCGCCGCCGGTGGTTTGGCGGCCCGTGCCGGCGATGATCTCCGGGAACAAAGGCAGCAGCACCGTGTAGTCGTAGGCATTATTGGCCAACCGGGGCGCGTCATCGGCGATGGTCTGCAACGCGGGTGCGGTTGCCGCGCTGGTATCGGCGCCCCTGGCGTCTATGGTATCTTCTGCTTCGGCCGCTTCATTAGACTGGGAGGACGGATTGGCGCATCCGCTTAACAAAAGCAAGGTTGCGCAGCAAAAAAACAGGAATATGTGCTTCATTTCTGGTTGAGTTTGTATGCAAATTTACGGGATAACTGATAGCCGGAAAAATTAGCAAACCCCTGGCTATCGAGTTTATTTTGCGAGTATGGCCGCCATATCGGCCTCCAGCGACACCTGCGGGCTTTCCACGATGCGGCCCAGTTCCACCCCGTTGCGGGAAAAAATGAAAGTGGGTACGAAATCGATGTTCTTCCCCTTTTCTTCGCCCTGCGGACTGGTTTTGCGGCGGTCCGGGTGATCGTCCAGGGCGTAGAGGGCCAGACCTTGTTCGCCGGCCTGGAGGTGGTCGAGGATTTTGTAAAAGCGGGGCACTTCGCGTTGGCTGTCGGAGCACCAGGTGCCCAGGAATACCTCGATGCTCACATCCTGCAATTTGCCCTGGACGGGGGCAAGCGCCGCTGCATCAACCGCGTAGCTTTGGTATTCGGCGTTGAACCATCCGGCAAAGGGAGCTTGCGTCAACCCGTTGCGGTCGATGCGGCCCAGCAGCATCGGGTCGCCGTCAACGGAGACGGCCTCCTGGTTGAGGAAGAAGAAAACGCCGCTGCCCACTTTTGTCACAGGTTTGCAGGACGAGGCGAAGAACATACCGGCGAGGACGGCAAAAAAGAAGAACGTTCTCATGTTTTTATTTTTGATGCTCAAAGGTATTCCGATTTTTGCAAATCATTGGAATTCGGCCTACTTTTGATCTATGAACCTGAACGATATACTGCTCCTGGGCGACCCTCGCCTCTACGAAACCTGCCGCCCGGTGGCGCCGGAGGAACTGCCGCAACTGGCTGCCGCCGTGGAAGATATGGCGGGCATAGTGGCAGCTTTTCGCGCGCGCTACGGCGCCGGCCGGGCCATCGCCGCGCCGCAGTTGGGCATCATGAAGCGCCTGGTGGTCATGAACATCGATCGCCCGGTAGCCATTATCAACCCCGAACTGTATGATTGCAGCGAGGAAATGATGGAGTTGTGGGACGATTGCATGAGTTTCCCCAACTTGTTGGTCAGGCTGCGCCGCCACCGCCGTTGCAAGATGCGCTTCCGGGACCTGAACTGGGAAGAGCGGGTTTGGGAACTGGAAGACGGGCTTTCCGAGCTGATGCAACACGAGATAGATCACTTAGACGGGATACTCGCCACGCAAAGAGCTATGGACGACCGTTCTTTTCGCATTCGTTCATGAAGTTTTTAACTTTGCCGTAAAATCCGGTTTTATGAAACAATGCTTTGCGTTATTTGTCCTGGCGGCCACGCTCTTCGCCTGTCAGCGCCCAAACCCCGATTTTCAGGCGGAAGCCGGGGACCCCGGGCACTACCACCGCTCGATGAAAAAGCTCACGGACGTGATCGTGCACGATATCTTCTCGCCGCCGGTGGCTGCCCGCATCTATTCCTACTCCAATATCGCGGCCCACGAGGTGATGGTGAACGGCGTTTCCGGGTACCGGAGCTTGGCCGGGCGACTCCGGGATTTGAAACCCGCGCCCAAGCCGGAAGCCGGGCAGGAGTACTGCTTTCCCGTAGCGAGCGTACAAGCTTTTTTGACCGTGGGCAAGGCGCTCATTTTTTCCGAAGAGAAGATAGATTCCTTCCACCGGGAAATCATGGCGGAATACAGATCAACCGGCATTCCGGGCGATGTGATGGACCGCTCCATCGCTTACGGCAACGAGGTGGCCCGCCACATACTGGCCTGGGCGGGAGAAGACAATTACAAGCAGACGCGTACCTTCCCCAAATATTCGCTTTCGAGCGATCCCGCTACCTGGCAGCCCACGCCGCCCGCCTATATGGACGGGATCGAGCCTTCCTGGCGGGAGATCAGGCCTTTTTTGCTCGAATCTGCCGCTCAGTTTGCCCCGCCGCCGCCCACGCCTTTCGACATGACGCCCGGAAGCGCGTTTTACAAGGAAGTAATGGAGGTGCTCGGCGCATTGGACGCGCCCGACAAAGCGGAGCGCGAAGCCATCGCGAGTTTTTGGGATTGCAACCCTTACGTGTCCCATCAAATTGGCCACGTGATGTTTGCCACGAAAAAGATCACCCCCGGCGGCCACTGGATGAACATCGCCGGGCTGGCCGCACGGCAGGCCCGGAAGGATTTCATGGGCTCGGTGCAGGCTTATACGCATACGGCCATTGCGCTCAATGAGGGATTCATCAGTTGCTGGGATGAAAAGTACCGCAGCGTCTTGGTGCGCCCGGAAACGGTCATCAACCGGTATATCGACGAGGACTGGCTTCCGCTGTTGCAAACGCCGCCATTCCCCGAATACACCAGCGGGCACAGCGTGGTCAGCACGGCTGCCTCAGTGGTGCTGACGGCTTTGTTTGGCGACAACTTCGCCTTCGTGGACGATACGGAAATGGAGTTCGGACTGCCGTCGAGGTCGTTCCGCTCTTTTGCGCACGCTGCCGAGGAAGCGGCCATCAGCAGGCTTTACGGCGGCATTCACTACCGCCCGGCCATTGAGAACGGCGTAGAGCAGGGCAGGAAGGTGGGGCAGTACGTTTTGCAGCAATTGGAAACGGGGGCGCCGGTGGGGATGAAGTGAGGGGGTAGGAAGGGTAAAGG
>CAZNYK010000216.1:0-3729 GCA_964577215.1 uncultured Saprospiraceae bacterium | reverse complement strand
TCCACCAGTTTCACCGGAGCGGGGACAATCGGGTCAATCGGGTTAACCGGGGGAACCGGGGGAACCGGTGCTTTATTACAGAATCTCGTTCCGAAAGCCGGTTTTTGCCGATTCCACCAATTTCACCACTTCCACCGGATTTTCCCGATCGGGAGTGAAGTTTTTTTCCTTCTTTTGCCGGAATTTTCGTCCATTACCAATGCCGCGGGCGGTTTTGATTTCATGAAGCGCCGGGCATGGCCGGGCTTGATCTATACCGCATATGGAAGCAAACATCATTGGCGCCACCGGGCTTACAGGCAACTTGCTGTTGCAACAACTCATAGAGGATGAGCGCTTTACAAAAGTAAGGGCCTTTGCGCGCAGGCCTCTTGCCGCAGCGCACCCCAAGCTCGAAGTGTGCGTCATCCGCTTCGATGAGCCGGACACCTGGAAGCACCTCGTACAGGGCGACGTGCTGTTCTCCGCCCTCGGTACCACGCTGAAGCAAGCCGGCAGCAAAACCGCTCAATACCAGGTGGACTACGAGTACCAATTCCGCTTCGCACAGGCTGCCGCGCAAAACTGCGTGCCGCGGTATGTGCTGGTGTCTTCCGTAGGCGCCGACGCCAAATCCTGGAACTTCTACTCCCGCATGAAAGGAGCATTGGACGAAGCGGTGCAGAAACTGCCCTTTGAGAGCGTTTCCATCATCCGGCCCGGGATATTGGACGGGGAGCGCGCTGAAAACCGCCCCGGGGAAGCTGCCGGTATCGCCCTGATGCGCACGATGGGAAAACTGCCCTTCCTGCGCGATTGGCGACCCATCCACAGCAGCACGGTGGCGGCGGCCATGATACAGGCGGCCGTGGCGGCCAAGCCGGGGGTGGGGATTTATACTTTGGGAGAGGTTTTTACACTTGCAGGAGAGTAATTCCTACCTTTGCCTCATCACATAATCACATCTTATGCGCCATTTGCTCCTCTTCCTATCCCTTTCCCTGCTATTTGCGGCAGGCCTGATCGCACAGACCCCCGCCAAAAAAGCGCTCGATCACGCAGATATGGATCGCTGGAAAACCATTGAGAATACCCGGCTCTCCGACGATGGACGCTGGATATCCTACGAACTCCGCACCCTCGAGGGCGACCCCGAACTCGTGCTCTACGACGGCGCCTACGGCAAGGAACAACGCTTTGTGCGCGCCCAGGACGCCGCCATGAGCGCCGACAGCCGCTACTTGGTGTTTCGCATCAAACCTTCTGTGGATACGCTGCGCGAGCAACGCCGGCGCAAGGTAAAAAAGGAAGACCTGCCTAAAGACACCCTCGGCATTTACGACTTGAGCAGCGGCAAGCTGGAAAAAATACCCGACCTGAAAGCGTATTACCTCTCCCGCCGCTGGAGCGACTGGCTCGCCTGGTTGCACGAACCCGTAAACCCGCCCGAATCGAAAAACGATACCGTCAAAACCGAAAAAAGGAAAAAGGAAAGCGCAGAAAACGGCTCCAAACTCGTCATTCGCCATCTGCCCTCCGGCGCCGACACCCGGGTGGACTACGTCACCGCCGTAACCATGGCCGAAAGGCAGCCCGTTTTCCTGTTGGCCGCTACGGGCAGCGATTCCACCTTCCTGCCGGGCGTGTATCGCTTCGACGGGGAGAGCCGCCAACTGAGCCCGGCTTACACCGGCAAAGCCAAATTCAAACACCTGAGCCTCGACGAACAGGGCAGGCAGGCTGCCTTCCTCGCCGACCGGGACACCACCAAAGCCCGCATCCGGCCCTGGGACCTGTATTACCAGGCTTCGGCGAAAGACTCGGCCATACTCAGCGTGGGCGCGTACTCGGAGTTCATGCCCGAAGGTTGGGCCATGAGCGATAACGGGGCCTTGCGCTTTTCAAAAGACGGCTCCAAACTCTTCTTCGGCATCGCGCCGCATCCCATCCTCCAGGATACTACCCTGCTGGATGAAGAAATCGTGAACGTGGAAGTATGGCGCTACGACGAACCGCGCCTGCACACCCAGCAAAAAGTACAGCTCGACCAGGAAAAGAGGCGCAACTATCTCTGCGTGCTGCACACTGCCGAGCACCGCGTGGCGCAATTAGGCGATCTGCTCGCGCCCGAAATTCGCACCGGCAACGAAAACAACGCCCCCGTGGCGATCGGCTTCAACGAGCAGCCCTACCTCATGGAAACGAGTTGGACGGGCGGGCCCGCCTGCCGCGATGTGTACCTGGTGGATGTGTCGGACGGAAGCCGGACGCTCATCTACAAACAGCTTTGCAGCGTGCCCCAGCTATCGCCCGACGCGCAATACATTTCCTGGTACCTGCGCTCCGATTCCGCATGGTACGCCTTTTCCACGGCAGACAAGCAAATCCGCAAGATCGCCGACAAGAACACCGCGCCTTTTTACGACGAGGAAAGCGATACGCCGGCATTGCCCGGGCCTTACGGCATAGCCGCCTGGGGCGAAAACGATGCTTTCGCATTGTTGTACGACCGCTACGACATCTGGAAAGTGGACCCCGCCGGGCGCCAAAGCCCGCAACGCCTGACCAAAGGCCGCGAGGAAAAAAAGACTTACCGCTATATCAATCCAGACCCGGACAAGCGCTTCGTGAAAGCTGCCGACCGCCTCTTGCTGCACACTTATGAAGAAGGCAGCAAAAACCAGGGCTATGCCTGGCTCGATCTCGCCGCCGGCTCGGTCCGGCAGATACAGGGCGGCGCTTTTGCGTACGACCGCTCGCCTGTCAAGGCCCGCAACGCCGAAAAATGGCTCTTCACCCGCGAGAATTTCCAGGTCTTTCCCGACCTGCTGTACAGCAGCGACCTGGTCTCGTTCAAACAGGTGAGCAACGCCAATCCCCAGCAAAAAGAATACCGCTGGGGCACGATAGAGTTGTACGAATGGACGGCAGCCGACGGCCAAAAACTGCAGGGCATGCTGGTGAAGCCCGAGGGTTTCGACCCGAAAAAGCAGTACCCCATGATCGTCAACTTCTACGAGCGCAGCAGCGACGGCCTGCACAGCCACCGGGCGCCGGCGCCGGGGCGCTCCACCATCAGCTACAGCTTTTATGCAAGCCGGGGTTACCTCATCTTCAACCCTGACGTGCCCTACCGCGAAGGCTACCCCGGAGAGAGCGCATTCAACGCGGTGGTGTCGGGTACGGCTTCACTCATAGACAAAGGCTTTGTGGACAAAAGCCGCATCGGCCTTCAGGGCCATAGCTGGGGCGGCTACCAGGGCGCGTACCTGATCACGAAAACGGACATGTTCCGCTGTGCCGAGATCGGCGCTCCGGTGGTGAACATGATCTCCGCATACGGCGGCATCCGCTGGGAGAGCGGCCTGGTGCGGCAGTTCCAGTACGAGCAGTCGCAGAGCCGCATTGCCGGTTCGTTGTGGGAATACCCCCTGCGCTACATCGAGAACTCGCCCATCTTCACCATGGACAAGGTGAACACCCCGGTGCTCATCCTGCACAACGACAAAGACGGCGCCGTGCCCTGGTACCAGGGCATCGAGATGTTCACCGCGCTGCGCCGGCTCGGCAAACCCGCCTGGCTGCTCAACTACAACGAGGAGCCGCACTGGCCGGTAAAGCTGCAAAACCGGAAAGACTTCCAGCGCCGCATGCAGCAGTTTTTCGATCACTACCTCATGGGGGCGCCCATGCCGCCCTGGATGGAACGGGGGGTGCCGGCTATAGAGAAGGGGATATTGCAGGGGTATT
>CAZNYK010000215.1:0-3752 GCA_964577215.1 uncultured Saprospiraceae bacterium | reverse complement strand
CGCCTGCCCCGCCCTGCGGGGCAGTCAGGCGAAGAGCGCTAAGTCTTTATTTTCAGTAACTTACGCAAATTCATCCGCCACCTTTTCCGCCAGCTGGAATTTAGTGCTCGACGACATACGCGCCCGGCGCAGAGGGGAACCCACGCCATCGGCATACGCGGCCCAGACGTGGTAGGCGCCCTGCCCGTCGTACTCCGCATACACGCCGAGGGGCAGGCCGGGATCGCCGCCCAGCAGGCGAAGCACGGCGCGTTCGACATTGGTTACGGCAGATGCTTCGGGGTGATGAACAGCCTTGAGCAGGCGGCGGGTATGCAGGTCGTCCTTACAGCTTATCCAGGCCATGACACCCTGCCCCGGCGCCGGCACGAACTCCCGCGGATGGAAACGAACAACCCGAAAGGTCGCTTCCGCCTGCTCGTCGAGGTCTGCGGCGGCAAGTATCGCGGCATCCCACTCGCCGGCGTACAATTTTTCCAGAATATCCCCGGCGTCATCCACATCTCCGGCCGGCCGTATGTCCGGGCGGAAGTCGCGTATCTGAACCTGCCGGCCGGCGCCCGGCGCACAGACCAGAGCCTGGTCGGGCAGCCCGAACAGCTTGCCTGCATCTGTATTTTCCCTGCGAACGAGAAGACATTCTGCGGGGTTTTTCCGTTCCGAAACGGCCGTGATGACAAGCCCTTCCGGCAATCCAACCGGCGCCCGGTTCAGCGGAAGAAGGGCCGCGTCTGCTTCCCCGCGGAGAAGGCCGGCAAATATTTCGGTTGGGGAAAAGAAAACAGCCTCCGCTTCCATTCCCGCCCCGGCCAACTCAGCCAGAGGCGTTGACGCCCGCCGGCGGTCAGCGGGGCTGTCGGGTATCCCGATAATTATGCGCTTGCTCAATGGTATTAGTATTTGGGAGGGCGAAGTTAGGCGATAACTTTGAACTCGCCCGCCCAAAACCCTTACCTTTGCCCCATGACCTGGGATTGGCTTCTGCACAAGATCGCCTATTGGAGGCAAAATAGGATCAGCGACCGCAACTTTCTTATTGCGGCGAGTATCCTCATCGGAACGGTGGTAGGCATTGCGGCTTTGCTGCTCAAGATCACTGTACACAGGATAGAACATGCTCTGCAGGATTTTCAAACCGGCGGAAAGGGATTCATGTTTTTCTTCTTCCCGGTAATCGGCATTTTGCTGACCGTTTTATACGTGCAGCGATTCAGGGGCGGGAAGCTGGGCCGCGGCGTAGATCAAATTTTATATTCGGTATTGCGCAAAGGCGGCGTGGTGGAGCGCGACAAGATGTACTCCCACTGGATCAGCAGCGCCCTTACGGTGGGGTTTGGGGGATCGGCCGGATTGGAGGCGCCCATTGTGGTGACGGGGTCGGCCATCGGTTCCAACATCGCCACCGAACTGGGCTTGAGCAGGCAGCACCGCACCATACTGCTTGCAGCGGGAGCGGCGGCCGGCATTGCGGCCGTGTTCGACTGCCCCATTGCAGGGGTGATTTTCGCCGTGGAGGTGTTGTTGGTGGAGTTTTCCATTCCCGTTTTTATTCCCTTATTAATTGCGGCTGCTACGGCCTCCGTATGGTCGGAGATTTTTTACAAAGACCGGCTGTTCTACCTGGTCACCCAGGATTGGAAGGTAAGCGCGATTCCATTTTACGCCCTGCTGGGCATCGTCACCGGGCTGGTATCGGTATATAAAGCGCGGGTGATCTATTACGCCGAGAATTTTTTCGCCAAGCAGCGACATCCCTGGCGCAAGGCGATCATTGGGGGTCTGGCGCTCGGCTTGCTCATATTCCTGCTGCCGCCCCTGTACGGCGAGGGTTATGTGACCATCAAAAACCTGTTTGAAGGCAAGTCTGCTTTTCTCTTAGCCAACAGCCCTTTTCACGCGCTGCGTTTCAAAGAGTGGGCGGTAGTCTTGTTTGCCGTGCTCATCATTTTGCTCAAGGTATTCGCCACCATGCTCACCACCGGGTCGGGGGGCAACGGGGGCATTTTTGCGCCTTCACTGTTTACCGGCGGGGTCACGGGGTTTGCATTTGCTTACATCGTCAATTTGACGGGGATAGTAGAACTGACCACGGCCAATTTCGTTGCCGCAGGCATGGCCGGCGTGCTCGCCGGCGTGATCCACGCGCCGCTCACCGGCATATTCCTCATTGCTGAAATAACCGGCGGGTATTCGCTTTTTGTGCCCCTGATGATCGTGTCGGCTTTCTCGTTTTTCATTGCGCGCCACTTCGAACCCTATTCAGTATATACCAAGAGATTGGCGCGCAAGGGCATCTGGGCCGAAGCCGAAAAAGACAGGGCCGTGCTGGCGCAAATGAAAATGGGTGCGCTCATAGAGCGGGACTTTATCCCCGTAGGGCCGAAAGATAAACTCGGGCACTTAGTGGCGGTAGTGGCCAAGTCGAAGCGCAACCTCTTCCCCGTGCTGGACCTCGACGACCAATTTGCAGGCGTAGTGCTGTTGGACGATATACGCCATGTGATGTTTCAAAAAGAGAAATACGATACCACCTTGGTAAAAGAGTTGATGATAAAGCCCCCGGCGGTGATAGAATTCGGGGAGCCGATGGAAAGCGTGATGCAGAAGTTCGAATCTTCCCACGCCTGGAACCTGCCTGTTGTGACCAATGGCAAATACCTCGGCTTCATCAGCAAATCCAACGTTTTTTCTCAATACCGCAGCCTCTTGCTGGAGCAATTGGATAAGGCTGCCCAAACCGGAGTGTGATGCCTGCCAAACGCCGACTGCCCGCTGAGTGGGAACACCAATGGGCCGTGCAACTTACCTTCCCTCATGCCGGAACCGACTGGGCGGATATGCTCGATGAAGCGCTCGCCTGCTTTGTGGAAATCGCCGAGGTGATCAGCCGGTACGAAGATGTTATCATTGTGTGTCAGAACGCGGAGGAAACTGCCGCACTGCTCCACCATGCCGATGCTTCGCGCATTCATTTATTTGAACTGCCGAGCAACGACACCTGGGCGCGCGATCACGGCGGAATCACGGTGTATGAAAACGGCAAGCCGCTCATCCTCGATTTCGTGTTCAACGGCTGGGGGCTTAAATTTCCTGCCAACTTGGACAACCAGATCACCAAAGGTCTTGCCCAAAAAGGCGTGTTCGGCAAGGCGCCCCGGCGCCCCGGCGGCCTGGCCCTCGAAGGCGGCGGCATTGAAAGCGATGGGCAGGGAACGCTCCTCACTACCTCCGAATGCCTCCTCTCGCCCAACCGGAACCCGCACCTGAACCGCGCCCAAACGCAAGCCCGGCTCAAGCGCCTCTTCGGCCTGGATCGCGTGCTCTGGCTCGATCACGGCTACTTGGCCGGCGATGATACCGACTCGCACATTGACACCCTCGCCCGCTTTTGCGATCCTGAAACCATCGCCTACGTGCAGTGCATCGACCCCGCCGACGAGCACTTCCCCGCGCTGCAAACCATGGAACGGCAACTCCGCAGTTTTCGCACTGCCGCAGGCAAGCCCTACCGGCTCGTGCCCCTCCCGATGCCCTCCCCGTGCTTCGCAGCCGACGGCCACCGGCTGCCGGCCACCTACGCCAACTTCCTCCTCATCAACGGGGCGGTGCTGGTTCCGGTATATGGCGTGCCGGAGGATGCGGCTGCCCTTGCGCTACTGCGCACCTGCTTCCCCGGCCGGGAGATCATTGCCATCAACTGCCGGGTGCTGATCGAGCAGCACGGCTCGCTGCATTGTGTGACGATGCAGTAT
>CAZNYK010000214.1:0-3799 GCA_964577215.1 uncultured Saprospiraceae bacterium | reverse complement strand
ACCACAAAATTCACTATTATGAAGTCAACACTAACTACCATTACCTTGATGCTGGCGAGCTTCTTGCCCTTGGTCGCCCAACAGTTTACGGTGTCGAGCCAGTCGGTTCGCCCGGGTTGCCCCTATTTCAGCCCGGGGTATCAGCCGAACGGATCTTTTACCGTATCAGTCGTCAACGCTTCCGGTTGCACAGGCACTTATACGGTGTCCGCAGCCCCTGTGGCCGGATCCGGCCCAAACGGTTCCACGCCTCCATTTACCCAGACAGCGGCTTTCGTCGGCTTCGGCGCCGGCAACTTTTTCTTTAACAGGGCCGGGGCAGGCACTTACAACGTCACGGTGACGCAAACCGGCGGCACATGCTCCCCCCCGGTCAATCCGGTGGTGATTGCCGTGGTGGTGCCTGATGCCATTGACGCATCACCACCTGTGTTTTACGTAAGGGATATACTGGGTAATATTCTGATTGATAATGACCCGGCTACTCCGCAAACAACAAGTTTCAACTTCGGCACAAGCTTTCTTCCCGGCGCCGCATGCAACCAGCAAGAAACTTACATAGCTTACGGGCAGGACAACTGCGACGGGTTCATTACCAGCCCCAACGCAGTGACTGCAAGCGCTTTTACCGCTCCTGCTTCGATCGTGCCGGGCACCCAGGTGAACATTGTACCGGACGGTTTCGGCATTTATACGATCAATGTGAACTGGAGCGTCGGCACGAGCACCGTTTCCATCAATGGCCGGGACGCATCCGGCAATTTGACGCCCGGCTTAAACCTGACACGCACTATATTAAAGACCACGCCGCCTTCTATTACCTGTCCGGATACGCAAACGCTGGAACTGGGCGCCGGGTGTTTTGCACTGGTGCCCAATTATAAGGGGTTGATCTCAATAGGAACCAGTTGCGGCATCACAGTGTCGCCGGCGAACATAACGCAGAATCCCGCACCGGGCACCGCAGTAACGGGATCAGGCTCCTTTTTGGTCACCGTGACCATTACCGATATCTTCGGCAATTTCAACAGTTGCTCCTTTATCGTCAACAAAGTGGGCGGTTCGCCTCCGGTTGCCGTTTGCTCCGACCAGACGGTGACCTTCAACGGCGAAGCCGGCATTGCATTAGACCCCAATGACCTGGTAACCGTATCGGGGGGTTGCGGCGGCATACAAAGCGTAACGCTTTCTACCGAAAACATCGGCTGCATACAACTGGGACAGGTTGTACCCGTTACGGCCACCGTAACGGACCTGGCCAATAATACCGCAACTTGTACAAGCCAGATCACCGTGGCGGGCCTTCCCTGCGGTTGGAGCAGCACTTCGGGGTCGGTGGGTTGCGCATCCTCGGCAAGCTATGCTCCCGCAACTTCCGTTTGGGACCTTACCGCTACAAACTGTTATTATGCCAGCCCATTCACGAGCGACGCCATGGCATTCGCTCAACGTACCCTTTGCGGCAACGGCAGTATTACCACTCAAGTGAACGCCATTGCCGGCGCTGCCGGCTGGGCAGGCGTGATCATGCGGGAATCCAATGCCCCGGGCGCCAAAAAAGTACAACTGACGACGAACCGCATCAACTTCCACCGCAGGGAATTCCGCGTAAATACCGACGGGCCGGCGCAGCCCCAGCAAACGCCGAGCCAGAACAGGTTCTGGTTGCGCATCGAGCGCCAGGGCAATCAATTCAGGTGCTTTACGTCTTCCAACGGTGTGAGTTGGAACCCCGCAGGCGTATCCAATATTTCAATGGGCGCCTGCATAGAGATCGGCCTGGTAGTGGTAAACAGCTCGCCGAACAGCACCACATCGGCTACTTTTTCGAACCTGAGCTATACCGACGCCTCCAACGCGCTCCAGTCTCCTGCTGCGAACCAAACGCCGGAGGAGGGCTTGGAAACGCCCGGCTTCCATGTATTCCCCAACCCTACTACCGGCGAGATCAATATAGAATTGACGCCCTACGCCGGCCGCGGCGTTCGCATCGAGGTATTGAGTCTCCAGGGCCAATTGCTCAAGGAAATGGAAATAGACGAAGTGAACCAACCTTTAGAGCGCTTGGATCTGTCTTCCTTCAAAAACGGCATGTATCTCATCAGAGTGAAAACCCCAGGAATGGCAGATGCTGCCCAAAGGATCATATTAACCAATATGTGATTATGAAATTTCGTTGAAGCCGGCCTCGCAGGTTGTATTATCTGCGGGGCCGGCGTTTTGGGGCATACTTTAATGAACATTCCCTATATTTGTTCCAAATCCGCGACATGGCGTACCGTTTCCCCGGCATGGATCCCTTTCTCGAAGGTCATCTCTGGCCTGATGTACACAATGCGCTGGCTGCAAAGATCAGGCAAATGCTCGTGCCTGTGCTTCGCCCCAAGTATGCTGCCCGGTTGAACATATACGTAGTAGAAGACCTGCACCCCGAAAAGGAAAGCGGTCTCATGTATCCCGATGTAGAAATCATGGCAGGAGAAATAAAAGAACCGGCAGCAGCTTATAAGGGAAATCGCAGGGTAACGCCTCCTGCTATGCGCGTACCGGTATTGGCGCCGGTAGAAGTGCGCATCCCGGTGGTGGAAATTCACGATGTGGCCGGCAACAGGCTTGTAACGGCCATAGAGATATTGTCGCCGGTAAACAAGAGGGAGCCGGGACTGTCCGCATACCTTCGTAAAAGGCAGCAGTTGTACCACGCAGGCGTACACCTGTTGGAAATTGACCTGTTGCGCCGCGGCGCCAGGATAGCGGCATCGCCCGCATGCGCTTACTTGTTTGCTCTCACTCGCGCCGGGGCAAACTACACCGAGCTGTGGCCAATGGCCATATCCAGTCCTTTGCCGGTGTTGCCCGTACCCCTGTTACCCGGCGACGAGGAAGCGCCCCTTGACCTTCAGCAAGCCCTCGAGGAGATATACAAGGAAGCCGCCTACGACTTGTCCATCGATTACAACCTAAGCCCGCCGCCCCCTGAACTGAACGAGGAAGAAGCTGCCTGGCTGCTATCACTGCACCCAGCGCCAAAGGGGCGCGAAACATAACTCCCGGGTTACAAAAAGGAACCGGCTTTTGGCAACCCCTTTAGAGTTCAGCGCACAACTGCGAGCTCTCAACTCCTCAGCCACGGCGTCCCCATCCAAATAAAGTACGCATTCAGCCCGATGCCCAGCGCCGGGAGTATCATGTTTACGGCCTTGCTGACAATCACCGTTCTGCCTGATTTTTCCGTAAGCAGTTCATTGAGGGTATTGACGCAGGAAAGGTGTTTGCTGCCTAAAGGATAGCTGCGGCAATCGTTTCCCCCTCGCCCTTCGGCATAAGCACGTCACATGATCATGGGATTGCGGGGTCTTCATTTTATCCGAATCTTTGCAAAAACATCTTACCTATGTTCGCTCGTAACAACCCACACCTGATTCCGGCCATCATCATGGCTTTCGCGCTTGGCGCGCTCAACCCCGTTTGGTCGCAAAGCATCTCCCGCGACGTAACCGCCGCCGGCGGCGATTTTCAGCAGCATCCCGCTTTCGGCAGCCTCCATTGGACGCTTGGAAACCCTCATTCAAAGTCCGCTGCGGCTCAGTCAGGGATTCCAAACGCCTCCTTGCAGGCAAAAGTCTCCGAATTGGATGCGTTGCGCGCGGAAGTGGCGGATATTAAAGCGATGTTGCTGGAGAAGAAATAATAGCTGGGATACAGGAGGTGACACCTTTCCCAGAAGGTGTTACCTCTCTCGTTCCCCGGAAGCGCTTCCCGCTTTCCTTTGCCTTGGCTTATCCCGGAATCAAATCGC
>CAZNYK010000213.1:0-3912 GCA_964577215.1 uncultured Saprospiraceae bacterium | reverse complement strand
CAGGATGAAGACCATGCTGTTTTTGCCTTCGTGCAAAACCAGGCTGGAAAAGCCGGCCTTAAACCCGCCGCCGCCTATAAATACGAGGTGACCATAGCTGTTTATAACGACCTGCTGCGCGCCCGCGGAGATTTCCGACTGCAAGCGCCTGAATTGATCATGAACGACGGCAGGCGCTATGTGGCCTGGATGGACCCTGTGAAAGTGCAGATCGGGATCGAGGAAAGCGCCTACGATGTGTGCGTAGCTTTCGGCCCCGATTCGCTGAACGCCCTTGCCTCCCTGCTGGCCCACGAGCTTACCCACTACTATGAGAAACACGACTGGAGCCGGAACTTTGTGCATGCCAACCAACCCTTGGATGCCGCCCGCAAGATCGGCGCCTTAGACGAAGGCATCAAGCAGGAAACCCAGGCTGATTGCCTCGGAGGCTTCCTCGCCTTCTCGGCGGGCTATAATGCGTATAATATCATGCCCAGCCTGCTGGAGCGTTTATACGAGGCTTATGGCCTCCCTCCGCAACTGCCCGGGTACCCGGGGCTGGAGGAGCGCATCAAGATATCCCTGAACTCCATGGACGAACTGCGCGACCTGCAAACCGTTTTCGAAGTGGCGCAGCACCTTTCCACACTGGGCAACTACGAATCCGCCGCCCAATACTACAAGCACATTTTGCAGAGCTTCCAAAGCAGGGAGATATACAACAACGCCGGGGTGAACCTGGCGCTGGCTGCCATCGGCCTTTTCAGCGCTGCCGAGATGCCCTACGTGTTGCCGCTTGAACCCGATCCCAACTCCCGCCTGCACAACCTCAAGGGCGTGCTGGCCGCCCGCGTGCAGCAGCGCCAGGCATTGCTCGATCAGGCGCTCGAACAGTTTGACCGCGCCGCCCTGTTAGACCCCGGCTACGCCCTCGCCTACCTCAATAAAGCCTGCGTGCATGCGCTCGGCGGTCAATGGGACGACGCGGAGTTCATGCTCAAAAGAGCAAAACGAAACGCCGGCAAGAGTATGGAATCGGATTTTATCGTGCTTGAAGGGTTCATTGCCGCCATGCAAAAGGACACTGCAGCAGCGCAGGCCTTTTGGAACGCCGCCAAAACGCAGGGCAATGAACTTGCCGCCGCCAACCTGGATGTCATCAAGGGTACGCCGGTAGCTCCGCCGAAAAGCGCTGCCACCACGCTTGCCGTCGAAAAAATTGACGATACGCTCATCGAAGCTTTCCTCCGCAGCCCGGAGGTGGAAAAGGAAATCAAAATAGGCAAAACCATCATTACCGGCGTAAAACGCTTGCCTAATTCCACGATTTTCCTGCATTATGCCGACAACGGCAAGCAGTACAACGTGGTGCATTGGTGCGGCAACGGCTGCATGGATGCTACAAATGCGGGTATTAAAACCGGGGCCGATGCCGCCGCGCTTAAAGAAGCATACGGAGCGCCTCCGAGATTGATCGCCCGTCCCGACGGAAGCGTCTGGGTCTATCCCGCTGCCGGCCTGTTGTTTCATCTCGACAGGCAAGGGAACATACAAGGCTGGGCAACGTATAAGAGTATAAAATTGTAATTTAGGGGCCGAAAAAACCAAAACATACAAAAATGATACAAAAGACCATTCTACTCCTTCTCGCGCTTTGCCTGTGGAATTCAGCACAGGCCCAGGAAGAAGCGCCAGTCATCTTAGTGGCATCACAAGGCAAGGTCACTTATCAGTCTCCTGCCGGCAAAGGCCGCCAAAAGCTCACAAACGGCGCCGTGCTCCAGCGCGGCGGCGCATTGAAGCTGAATAAAAGCGGCAGCACCATCTTATTGTCCAATGGCCATTTCCGGCGATTGGAAGGTAAAAACACCTTTCCCCTTTCCGAACAATTCCCGGATGGCTCTAATGCCATGATAAGCCTTAACTTCGACTACACCTTCAGCAACTACCTCAACTCGGCAATCATGCTGGCCGCCGACCCCAATAGCGCAGGCGATGCATGGGGCGCCATTCGAACAGACTCGAAATCCGGCGATGGCTGGGGCGCTATCCGCTCAGGCTCCGGCACAGGCGACGGATGGGGCGGCATTCGCAGCGGTTCCGGCACAGGTGACGGATGGGGCGCCGTGCGCTCAGGCTCAGGATCGGGCGATGGATGGGGCACGATCCGGTCCGGCTCCGGTACCGGCGACGGCTGGGGCGGCAAGGGCAATGCCATCCATGGCGTGCAGCCCTTCGGCAAAGTACTGCCCGGCAGTGTGCAGTTCCGCTGGTCGAGGCCTTCCGGCAACCGCACGTACAAAGTCACCATCATGGACATGCGCGGCAACATGCTTATGGAATCCACCACGCAAGACACTTTCCTTACGATGGACCTGTCGCAAGACATTTTCAAACCCGGCCAAATGTACCAATGGCGCGCCGCTTCCAACGAGGAACCCGTCGCAGTGTCCAACACCCTCACCTTTGCCGTTGGTGCGGAGAAGGACCGCGCAGCAGCGATCAAGGACGCGCAAGACTCTGAGATCTATGCGCAAAGCACTGCAGCCGTGCAGGGACTGATGCAGGCCGTAGCTTTAGAGGGCAGCGACTGGTACATTGACGCGGCGCAGCAGTACCGCAGCTTGCAAAACACCGAGCCGCGCAACGAATTAATCCGCCTGATGCACGCCGCGTTTTGGTTGCGATACGGACTAAAGGCCGTGGCTGCAGAAGTATATAAAGAATAGGATCAAAAAAGCCGGCTTTTTTTTACCCTTTTGCTTCCTCTTTCCCGCTGAATGAAAGCAGGAAAATGACTACGATTACTGCTGCAATACCGGAAGGAATGAGCCAGATGTTCCTCCATGCGTGCAAGCCGTCGGCCTGCAGGTAGGCATCGGATACCAAACCGGCCACCCAAAAGCCGATTAGCATGCCCACGCCATACGTGGCCAAAGTGATGAGGCCCTGGGCAGCGCTTTTGTATTTCTCGCCCGCTTTGGAATCGGTGTAAATCTGGCCGGATACGAAAAAGAAATCGTAGCAGATACCATGCAGCGCAATACCAACCAGCAACATGAACACCCCGCTGCCTGCATCGCCGAAAGCGAATAGCGCATAACGCAGTACCCAGGCCAGCATGCCTACCAGCAGGGTCTTTTTGATGCCGTACCTTTTGAAGAACATGGGAAGCAACAGCATAAACAACACTTCCGATATTTGTCCAATGGTCATTTTGCCGGTAGGGTTATTCACTCCTATTTCGGACAGGAACGGGTTGGCGTTCTGGTAGTAAAAGGCAAGCGGGATGCATATCAGTATGGAGGACACGAAAAAGACGGCGTAATTGCGGTCTTTGAGCAGCTTGAGCGCATCCAAACCAAGCATTTCCGAAACGCTCATCTTTTCGCCTTTGGCTATTTTGGGCGGGGTAGCCGGCAGGGTGAAACTGAATACCCCCAATACAAAGGATGCTACCGATGCCATGAGGAAGGTGTTCCTCAGCATGCCTTGCTCCACGTTCTCTTTGCTGTCCCATAAAAAAGCATAGCTTATGGCCAGCCCAGCAACGATCCAGCCGATGGTGCCCCATACCCGGATGACGGAAAACTCTTTAGCCGGGTCTTTCATCTGGTTGAAAGAAACGGAGTTGACCAATGCCAGCGTGGGCATGTACAACACCATATAGGCGAACACATAGGGATAAAAAGCCCCGAAGTTGTCAGCCTTGAACATGAGATACATCAGCCCGGCGCCGCAAAGGTGCAGTATGCCCAGAATTCGCTCCGCATTGAAGTATTTATCGGCTATCAAACCAATGACGAAAGGGGCAATTATGGCGCCGAATGACTGCGTGGAAAAGGCCGCCGCCGTCTGCGCCCCGGATGCGCCGAGATTTGCGCCCAGAAAGGTACCTAAAGTAACGAACCATGCGCCCCAAATGAAAAA
>CAZNYK010000212.1:0-4094 GCA_964577215.1 uncultured Saprospiraceae bacterium | reverse complement strand
AAAAGTGCAGAATATCCCTGAGTTTGGGAAACAGGAACTACAAAATCCCCTACCTTTGCGCCCTGTTTCAAATAAGCCTTAAAAGCATACGACATGTCGCAGCAAGCCGATCAGTTCAAAAAATTGGTATCCCATTGCAAAGAATACGGGTTCATCTATCCTTCCAGCGAAATATACGACGGCCTGAGCGCCGTGTACGACTACGGCCCCTACGGCGCCGAGTTGAAGAACAACATCAAAGCCTACTGGTGGAGAGCGATGGTGCAAATGCACGAGAACATCGTGGGCTTGGACTCTGCCATCTTCATGCACCCGCTCACCTGGAAGGCATCCGGCCACGTGGACGCTTTCAACGACCCGCTCATCGACAATAAAGACAGCAAAAAGCGCTACCGGGCCGACCAACTCATCGAAGGCTACCTCGACAAGATAGAGGAAAAAATGAACAAGGAGGTGGAAAAGGCCCACAAGCGCTTCGGAGAGAGCTTTGACGAGGCCATGTTCCGCCAAACCAACCCGCGGGTGCTCGAGTACCAAAAGCAATACGACGAAGTGCTCGAGCGCTTCACCAAAGCCACATCTGCCGGCGACATGGCCGAACTCAAAGCCATCATCGACGACCTCGAAATTGCCGACCCCGAAACCGGCTCGCGCAACTGGACGGAGGTGCGCCAGTTCAACCTCATGTTCTCTACCCAACTCGGCAATATCGCCGGCGAAGACGGCAAGCTCTACCTCCGCCCCGAAACCGCTCAGGGCATCTTCGTCAACTTCCTCAACGTACAGAAGACCACCCGCCAGAAAATTCCCTTCGGCATAGCCCAGATCGGCAAAGCCTTCCGCAACGAGATCGTGGCGCGCCAGTTCATCTTCCGCATGCGCGAATTCGAGCAGATGGAAATGCAGTTCTTCCTGCGCCCCGGCGAGGAAATGAAGTGGTACGAATACTGGAAGGAAGCCCGCATGAAATGGCACCTCGCACTGGGTACCCCCGCGGAAAAGCTGCGCTTCAAAGACCACGACAACTTGGCCCACTACGCCAACGCGGCGGTGGACATCCAATTTGAATTCCCGTTCGGCTTCAAAGAACTGGAGGGCATCCACTCCCGCACCGACTTCGACCTGGGCAGCCACCAGGAGCTCTCCGGCAAAAAAATGCAGTACTTCGATTCCGAACTCAACGAGAACTACGTGCCCTACGTCGTGGAAACTTCCATCGGCTGCGACCGCATGTTCCTCGCCTTGGTGAGCCATGCCCTCCAGGAGGAAAACGTGCCCGACGCCAAAGGCGAAGATGCTACCCGCACCGTACTGCGGCTACACCCGGCCCTCGCTCCTGTGAAGTGCGCCGTGTTGCCTCTGCTCAAAAACAAGGAAGAACTCACCGGCAAGGCCCGCGAGGTGTTCAACGACCTGAAGCATTCCTTCCCCTGCCAATACGACGAAAAAGACGCCATCGGCCGCCGCTACCGCCGGCAGGATGCCATCGGCACGCCGTTTTGCGTGACCATTGACTTCGAAACGCTGCAGGACGATACCGTCACCATCCGCGAACGCGACTCCATGCTGCAGGAGCGGGTGCGCATACACGAAGTGGAAGACATTGTACGCAAACGCACTGATATGGCCGGGTTGTTCAGGTAACGGCACATGCTTCGGCATTGCCTGTTGCCCAGGATCTCCCCGCGTTTAATTTTTATTTCATCCTCAACCACATGCAATGAAAAGATTACCAATTCTCGCATTTTCCCTCCTGCTTGCAGCAACGGGATTTTCCCAAAACACACAGTTGATAGTGAACTACCAGTTTAAAAACGTGGAAGACGGCTATGACCACGATTGTAAAACCAAAGTATTTATAGACGACAATGAAGTGGGAGTGTCTAAAGCGGCCAAACAAACCAAAGGCGGCGTTTTCACGGTACAGGTACCCACAGGAACGCATGAGCTGAAGGTCGTAAACTGGGCGCTTTATGAAGGGGAGTGGGAAGAACACACCATTGAAAACAACTACAGCATTGACGCTTTGTTCAGCACTAACTATAACTTTAAAAAGCCTTCCAAGCTGTTTTTGATTTTCGATCTCGACAGCGGAACCTACGCATCCTGGAACAAACCGCCCAAAGGCAAAGGCAAAAAGTAGTTGCCGCCAATGCGAGGCTGTCTCAAAAGAAGGAAAAAGTAAAAAGGCAAAAGTAAAAAGTGGGCAAACGGGCACAAAAATGCATGATTATTTCAAAAAATTGCCTTTGCACTTGCTTTTCAAGGTTTTATTTTGCCAGTTTTTCAAATGTTAATCTTTTGAGACAGCCTCCACCCCGGTCATGCGCGCTGATGCAGCCGCTTCAGCCTTATTTTTCAGTTACTTGTACCTCTACTAAAAACCACTCCGTAGCCACGCGGAAATCCTCCGGGCTTGCACTTTTTACCACAGCGGTTTGCCACTCGGTGGTGGGCTGTATCCACTCATAGGCGCCCTTTTTCCCCACGGCAACGGGCATGGAAAAGCCGGCTACATCAGCCTCCCACTTGTAGCGGATGCGGCTGCCGCTTCCCCTGCGCTCAATTTCATATACCAATGTGGGGATAGAGGGATACCGGAGGTACTGTTCAAAAAAAGCATCGTAATTGCGGCCCGTGAAAGCGTTGACGTATTCGAAGAAATCTTCGGAATTGATGTTGGAGTAAGCGTATTTGCGGTAAAAGCCCTTGAGCAGCGCAAACCATTTCTCATTGTCGCGGAGGGTATGCCGCAAGGTGTGCAACATCCAGGCGCCCTTGTAGTAGTGGTCGCTACCTTCCCATTTTTCCCAATTTACGCCGGGAGGGCCGATCACCGGCTCTTGGTTGCGGATGTATGGCAGCTGGCTGAGCAGGTAATTCTCCGCTTCGTCGTAGTTGTACATGTACTCTACGTACAAGGCTTCCATATAAGTGGTGAAGGATTCGTGTATCCACATCTCGGAGATATCGTTGCAACTAATGCTGTTGCCGAAGTATTCGTGGCCGGTTTCATGTACAATGATGTAATCCCAGTCCATGCCTTTGGGGATCATGCCGCCGAGATACCCTCGCATGAATTTATTGCCGTAGGCAATGGCGCTTTGGTGCTCCATGCCAAGATAGGGCGTTTCCACCAATGCGAAGCCGTCGCGCCAGAAAGGGTATTTGTCGAAGTACTTCTCATAACAGGCCAACACTGAATGCACCTGCTTGAAATGCTCCCTGGCTTTTTTTTCATTGTAGGAGAGAACGTAGTAATCCAGGGCGAGCTTATCACCGTCCTTGGCAGTATAAGTGCTGGAAAAATGGGCGTACTTTCCAATGTTCAGCGTCACATTGTAATTATTGATGGGGTAAGAAACGAACCAGTCGTAGCGTGTATAGTCTTCCTCTTTGATGGTTTGACGCAGGTTGCCGTTGGCTACGCCCATCAGGCCGGAAGGGACGGAAATGCGGATAGACATGCTGTCGGGTTCATCGCTGAGATGATCCTTGTTGGGCCACCAAAGGCTGGCGCCGTCGCCTTCGCAGGCCACGCCTACCCAGGAATTGCCGAGGCGGTCCTTGCTCCATACGAATCCGCCGTCCCAGGGCGGGTTGCGGGCTTCCCGGGGCGCGCCCTCGTAATACACCCTGAACATCCCGTTGGAGCCTTTTACCTGCGGAGGGAAATCTACAAAAACGGCGTCGTGCTCGCGCCGGAAGTTCAACTGCCCGCCTTTGAACTCAATCCGCGACAGCGACATATTTTCGTACAGGTCTATCTGGAGCGTTTGAAAATCTTCCAGGGCCCGGAACGCGATGTCCACATACCCTCCGATCTTCTTGGATTTGATGTCCACCCTGATGTTGAGGTCGTAAAAAGTCACGTCGTAACAAGTGCGCTCCGGGCGCAGCATGCCGCGCAGGGTGTCTGCCCGGCTGAACCGGTAGGAATTGAAAAAGTCTTCCTGGGCGCAAGCGCTTGCCGAAATGGCCATGAGCAATATGCCGGTGAGGTATTTGTACATAGTTTGCGATGGATGATTACCGGTACAAGAAACGGAAGAAGTGCGATTTTTCATGAAGTATACCCGACGAAAAATGGTTTG
>CAZNYK010000211.1:2677-4138 GCA_964577215.1 uncultured Saprospiraceae bacterium | reverse complement strand
CGGATGGTCTTGTTCCATTCGGGAATGAATGCGGATGCATTGAGTTCGATGGAGAAGGCAGTATGGGGGTAGAGCGGGTAGTCGCCCGTGCCGGGCACATTGCCCTGGTTGTCCCACATGCCTATGGCAGGGCCTGCCGCATGGCCGTGAAAGCCAATGGGGTGCGTGTATATGCTGCCTTGTATGTCCTCGGCTTTGGCCTGGGCCAGCGCTTCGGCCAATATCTGATTGCCGGTTTTGCCGGCTGTAAATTTGCTCACCAAAATGTCCTGCAGGCGGTTGCCCTGCTTGAAGGCCTCCCGGAGCGACTGGGGTACTTCCGTTTCGCCGGGGCGCAACACGTAGGCGTGCTGCTGCATGTCGGTGTTGAGGCGCAGGTAGGTGATGCCGAAGTCCACGTGCAGCAGGTCGCCGGGCAGGATGACCTGGCCTTGCGGGCGTTTGGAGAAGGTGCGCAAGTGATCGAAATTGGCCGGGTCGGCGCGCTGTACGTCCACCGTGGGATGAAACCAGGTATCCAAGCCCAGTTCGCGCACGCGGTTGCGGTACCACCACACCACGTCTTCCGTAGTGGTGACGCCGGGCTGAATGGCCTTTTCTGAAAGCCCCTCCTGCACGATGAGGTGCCCGATGCGGCAGATCTGTTCGTAGAGCACCATCTCCTTTTCGCTGCGGGTTTCGAGCCAGGCCACGGCGAGCTTCTCAGCGGAAACGAGGCGCCGGCGATACGTCTCAGGCAGGTTCTTGAGGAGCAGTTCATGCTCCGTATGCACTAAGCCGTCGGCTAAGCCGTAGGTATCGGAAGTATTGATGCCGATCTTTTTGGGGTCGCGCGCTTTGATGGTTTCCACCAGCGCCTCCCATTGGTCGGGATACACGTTGAGGTCCCACTCGGCTTTGAGCAAGCCCACGTCGTAGCGGGCGATGGCCAATTTCTCCAATTCCTGGCCGGGGCCGCGGTCGTAGAAGACCATGACGGTGCGGCGGCGGGCGGAGAGCCATTCGGCGGGCAACATAGTGCGCATCACCGGGTCTTCATTGTACTCGCGCGAGATGAGTATCCACATGTCTATGCCTTCGCGGCGCATGAGTTGGGGCAGCAGGTTGTTGAAGCGGTCTTCCAATACTTCGTTGATGACGCGGGCGCGGGCCTGCTCGTCGAGTATGAGGGGAAAAACGGGCTGGGCAACGGCGCGCACGAGCGGTGCGGAGCAGCACAGCGCCCCAAATAGGGCGGCATGAAGGAGTTTAAGATGCATTAACAGGAAATTTTCGAGGGGATAAAATATTAAAGGAGTGGTGTCAGGGCGCCTACAATTTGCCATGCTCCTTTAAAACCCGAATCACCTTAGCTTCTTCCAAGCCGGTGATGTTAGCAATGAGTGGTATCTCGAGGCCATTGGCATATGCGTTGAGAACGACTTCGATCTTGCCTTCGATCTTGCCTTCGATCTTGCCTTC
>CAZNYK010000211.1:0-2577 GCA_964577215.1 uncultured Saprospiraceae bacterium | reverse complement strand
CTTCGATCTTGCCTTCGATCTTGCCTTCGATCTTGCCTTCTTGGACAATCCGCTCGTAAAGGGTCAACAAGTCGGCTCCAGCTTGCTCCGGTGTACTTTTCAGTGCATTTTCAATCTGTTCCATATTCATCCCAGATGTGTTGATTACATAAACAGAGACCGTTATCAGAAAGTTTTTGTATTCCGTATGGGGGAAAAGGGTGTTGGCAATGTGCGACCAAGTCCTGATTAACTCCAGCGGTTCATAACGATTGCGTTGCACCAAGAGTGCTGCCCGAAGCATCGCATTGCCCAATTGCTCTATCTGTAGTGGGGACAGGTCAAAAAGGCTGATAAATATCTTATCAAACGCAGGCACATAACCTCGCATGGCGGCAGGATAATGGCTGAAGTACTCCGACAAAGGCTTGAGCCGCCACTTGTCTCGGCCGTGATAGTAAACCAATGGCACGACCAAGCTCAATTTTGTGCCCTGCTTTAGTTGGGTTTGATACCCGTTGGCTATGTATGCCAGCAGCTGAAATTCGATATAGTCGTCAGGTGAGGATTTATGCTCCAGTAGCAGGCTGATGTAGCATTCCTCTTTGGTTTGGCGCAATGTCAACCGAAAGACAATATCGGAGAAATACTGCTTAAGTTCCTTGGTCACAAACGTGGTATTGGCCAAGGCCAAACTTTGAATATCCACAAATTCTTTCACCTCCGAAGGCAGGAATTCCTCCAGGAAGGCAATGGCAGTTCCCCTGTCAGTCATGAGGGATTTGAAGAAGCCATCATGCGGGTTATGTATGCCGGCGTTTTCATTTTCCATGATGGAAGCAAATATAGCCCGATAGGCGTCATTGTGTTGGAGAAATTATCCTCTTTTTCGCATTACGCCTTACCCCTTTAGCCCCCCGACACGGGTGTCGGGGCCTTTCGCCTTTTGCCCCTATTCTATGCCTTAGTCATCGTTTTTTCCCCAGCTTCGCCCCCATCTTTATCTTGATGTTCTGGTGGGCCAGCACCTTGATAGAGGTAGCGCCGTTGTTGATGGTGGAAAATGCAGCGGCTATGGCCACCCTGCGCGCCGCTTTGACGCGCTCAAACCGCGCCTCCTCAAATGGAATGAGCGTAGAACGCGTGGCCTTGCCCGTAGAAATGCCCTGCCCGTTCACCGGGGCGCCCTGCACTACCAATTGCTGGCCGGAGAAAAGAGAATCAAGTACAATGCCGTTTTCATCCAGGAAATACGCCTGCAGTTCAATGTCTAACGGCAGTTCGTTTTCGGTGAACAGCTTGAACTCCGCAAAATCCACGCCGCTCAAATCGCCGAGATTGAGGTTGAGGGTATCTTGCGCAATGAACCCGGAAGCGCGGCCGAACATGGGCAGTTCCACTTCCACGCGCACCCGGTAATAGCTTTCATCAGTGATGAATCCGCGGATTCCTACGTTATTGTCCGGGTTGGTGAGGGCATTCACGTCATAGTCCACTGCGATGGGGCCGGAGCCGAGGATGACGTCGATGTTGGAATTTTGCTTGTTGAAGACAAAGCGATCGGATTTCACCTGGCCTACCTCGTTGATGCCGGGATAGGGAAAGTCGATGCCGTTGGTCACGTAAGGGCTTTGCAGCGGAAGAACAGCGCCGTTGACCGTGATGACATTGAATACATTGACTAAGGAGCGGGTGGGAATGCCGAAGGAATTCTCAATATCGAAGGTGACGGTGGGGTCCTCGAAATAGACGTCGCCGCGCACCCAATTGTCGAAGAAATCGATGTGAATGGTATCTCTGCCGCCTTCGTGAATAAAATTGCCGAGGTAGCCCTCTGCGTAAGTGAACTCTAAATTTTGGATTGAGACCAGCACGTTGGTGAGGGTATCGCTGATGCCGCCTGCCCGGATGGCCTCATACTCTATGTAGATGGAATCGGTACTTGAGGTGATGGTATAGCCTTCTACAGAGGCTGGGGAAAACACATTGGTGAAAAACGGCGGATCGCCCGTGCCGCTGTATGGAGGCAGGGTGGCTTGAAAAGTAAGAGGCTCGCCGTTTTTCCGCACATCGGGAAAAGTAAGGACGGCATTGACGCTCTCCGGGTGGCGATTGGCCATGTAGTAGGTGATGGTGCCCGCTTTGCAGTCAATGCGGTCTAAGTCGAGGCCGCCCGGCGAGGAAAAAGGCAGCGCCATGCGCCTGCTGGTCACCGGGATGATGGGAAACTGCGACAGCGTATGCTGGATGGCGGCAAAAATAAAACTGCTGTTTTGAGTGATCACATCTCCGCTGTAGTTGAAGCGCAGCGTGCCGTCGGGATCAATGGTCAGGGTGGAGTTTTGTTCAAAGTTTCGCAGGATATCCGACAGGGAAATATCTGTATCTACTAAAGGAACGGCGTATTCGGCGGTGCCGCTCACCACATCAAAATCGGCAAAATCGTCTAATTTGGAACAGGAAAGAACCGCCGCCAGGAGAGATACAACTGAAAAAAATAAAATGAAAAATCTGCTCATGCCTTTTGTTTTTGGGCTGAAAAAGTGAAACTAATTTATGAGATAAGAGGAGACAGTCGCCAAGATAAACGCGCCAAAA
>CAZNYK010000210.1:0-4178 GCA_964577215.1 uncultured Saprospiraceae bacterium | reverse complement strand
CGGAGACGTGCGGATAGTAGGTTCCTGTCATGAGACAGGAACCAGCGATTGATTTTTTATTTTTTGGGGAGGGGAGACTGGCGGCCAGCGTTGAAGATATCACAATACTGGACATTTTCAAAAAAGCATTTATCCGCTCGTTCCGGTCTCCTGACCGGAACACTTATCATCTCGTCCCCCAGACGAGAACAAGTACTAAATTGTTGATTTTCAATACTGCACGTCAGGAGACGTGCGGATAGTAGGTTCCGGTCTGGAGACCGGAACCAGCGATTATAATTTTATTTTGAGATGCGGTAGAAGACTATATGCCAGCGGGGCTTCATCGCCCAATCGAAGCGGACTAATTTCTTTGCCATGTCTTATCATTTGTGCAAAGATACGGGATTTTCAGGACTAGGCAAAAACAAAGCACCCCGAGATTAGCTAAGCTGTTGGTTTTCAACATGCAGGTCGGGAGACCTGCGGATAGTAGGTTCCTGTTATGAGACAGGAACCAGCGATTGATTTTTTATTTTTTGGGGAGGGGAGACTGGCGGCCAGCGTTGGCGGCGCGGCCTGCAAAAACAGGAAGAATCCGAGGGCGGTGAGGTATTTCATAATTGGCTGAACAAAGCAGATACCATTCGGTTTTGGCCATTTAAAAAAAACTCCTTTTCTTGTTGGCCGCTCTTGAACCAACACCTTATACAATTGCGCTGCACCATGAAAAACCGGCTGTTTATACTCGCACTTCTTTTGATTTGCTGCGCAAGCGCAGTCTGGAGCCAAGCCCCGGAAGAGGGCGCTCCCTGGATCGAACTGCGAAGCTATACCTTAGAAATGCAAAACGGCAGGGCCGTTTTCAGCAGCCCGGAGTCGCACGGCATGGCCCGCATCGAGATAAACGGGGAGATGAGAGAAGTGGAATTCACCGAGGGTATCGCTCCCCTACCCGACCCCGTGGACGCGCGGGGCATGTTGCTCCTGCTGCACAGCCCGGAGGGAAAACTCAGCCTGCATCATGTGGCCAAACTGAACAACGGCAATCACCGCCTGCGGCACATCCCGTTGTGGTTGTCTATCTTGCCGCCGCTGATTGCCATTCTCCTGGCGCTGGTATTCCGCGAAGTGATCGTATCGCTCTTTGCAGGAGTGTGGGCGGGCGCTTTCATCGCCGGGGGCTTGCGCCTCGAGTCGCCGTATTATTTCCTGCTCAGTTTTTGGGAGGTGGTACAAAAATTTGTCATCACCGCACTCAATGACAGCGGACATTTATCCATCATCGTGTTTTCCCTGCTCATCGGCGGCATGGTGGCGCTCATCTCGCGCAACGGCGGTATGGCAGGAATCGTGCAGTCGCTCAGCCGCCTGGCGCGATCGCCGCGCAGCGCGCAGTTCACTACATGGTTGCTGGGCGTAGCCATTTTCTTCGACGATTACGCCAACACCCTCATCGTGGGCAACACCATGCGCCCGGTGACGGACAAGTTCCGCATTTCGCGTGAAAAATTGGCGTATTTGGTGGACAGCACCGCTGCGCCGGTGGCTTCCGTTGCGTTTATCACTACCTGGATCGGCGCGCAGTTGGGCTACATAGACAGCGGCATCAATAATTTGGAAGGGTTTGATACCGGAATGACCGCCTATTCCATTTTCCTGAGCGCCCTACCCTACTCTTTCTATGCATTTTTCACGCTCATTTTCATGCTCCTGGTGATCTATACCCGGCGAGATTTCGGCCCCATGTATCACGCGGAGATGCGCACCCGTACCACGGGCAAGCCGGCCAACCGCCCTGCCGGCCCGGGCCTGGGTCACGAAACAGAATCATTGCAACCAATCGAAGGCGCCCCTCTTCGCTGGCAAAATGCGTTTATCCCGGTGGCATTGGTCATTTTGGTCACCATTTTCGGACTGGTTGATACCGGTTTGCAGAGTTGCTACGGGGAATTGGCTGAACTGGGTGCGGCGCCCCCAACGCAAAACTGGGCCTCGATCTGGAACAGCCTCGGCGCATTGATGGCAGTAGAGCAGCCGGGTTTCATCCTCAAATTGGGCAAGGTCATCGGCAGCGCGGATTCCTACGTCGCGCTCCTTTGGGCCTCGCTCACAGGGGTGACGGCAGCCCTGCTGCTCACACTCGGCAGCCGGATCATGAATATCGGCGACAGCGTGTCCACCATCATCACCGGCTTCAAGACCATGCTGCCAGCGCTGATGATCCTCACTTTGGCCTGGTCGCTGGCTGCCGTCACGGACCAACTGCACACTGCTTCCTATCTCACCTCTGCACTAAAAGACAGCATCAGCCCGTACCTCCTGCCGGCGCTCATCTTCGTGCTGGCAGCGGGTATATCCTTCTCTACAGGCTCCAGTTGGAGTACTATGGCTATCCTGTATCCCATTGCCATACCGATCGCCTGGGCGGTAGGAAAATCTGCCGGACTGGACCCTGCGCACGTCAATGCCATCCTTTTCAATGTCATTGCGGTGGTGCTTTCGGCTTCGGTATTGGGGGATCACTGTTCGCCCATTTCCGACACTACCATCCTCAGCTCTTTAGCGTCTGACTGCCCGCATATTGACCACGTGCGCACGCAGTTGCCCTACGCCATGGTGACGGGAGTGGTGAGCATCATTGCCGGCACATTGGCAGCCCTGCTGGGAGGCGGCTTGGGCGTGTGCCTGTTGATGGTGGTGGTGGGCACGGGATTGCTATACCTGTTTTTGTGGAGGGTGGGGAAAAAGGTACCGGTAGCATAATTTGGTCATCAACTACAAGATGCCGATCAGTCCTGGTTGCCGACCGGTTTCGACCGTTGACAACCAGGCTGACCGTGACTGAAAGACAGTGCCGTTATGGTTTCCTGATGAAACCTCAAACATGATCATCACTACTCCCACTTAGGTTCATTAAGCACCGCTTTAGAAACCGGGCCGGTCGGGCCGTCTTCAACCCGGTAATAGTAAGTGAACAGTATCCACACCCATCCTCTCCTGGTATTGCCCCATCTATAAACGGCGCCGGCGGCAGGATCTGCTGGATTGCCTGTTCCCGGGTTCGAGAAATCGTCCCTCATCCAGGAGGGCCATTCATTTTTGCCTATCCATTCTTTTCTGTTGAAATCAAAAAACTCCAGATTTTCCCAGGAATTCCATGCCATTCCATTCCCATTGAAATGGTCCCATAATCCATAAGGGCCGGCCCAGCCATAGCGTTTGGAGCCGGCATACTTCCACATTCCGTGGGATCCATCGGCTACATACGCCACAGGGTGCCCGTCTGCCGTTTTTTCTACTTCACTCCAGTTGTAAGGATTGGTGAAGTTGTGTGCAGGAAAGTAAGCTCTGACAGGCAAAAATTCATCGCCTTCTTTTTTTAACCTGACAGTCAGGTTCTCCCAATCGCCAACGTGGTTTCCAAAAACAGTTCCGCCAATGGATTTGCCCCAGTTCCAGGGATAGTATATGAAGTACACGAGGTCTAATATCCCTTCTCCCACTGCAGGTCTTTCCACCCAATAAGCGTATACTTTGGCAGAACTCAGGTTGCCCCTGAAAAAATCCATATGCTCGCCGTAGTTGGCAGAGCCTGCGCCGTTGGGTACGTTGAGTGCCTTTTTCGTGACAAGCCAGTATTTGCCGGCAATTTTCTCACGCTTAAGGAACGGAAATGCCCATTCCACTGAGGAGGGAAAATACTCTTCCCCGGAGCTGAATTTAAGTTGAGGAGCGTATTTCTTCATTAACGGAAGTCTGTTGCTGACCCGGATAAAGTTCGATGTCGGCTGATAGCTGATGCTGGCCAAAATGTCGTTATGCACGCGCATGCCTGGTTGGGCCAATAGGGTCCCTTTGTAGGCAAAAGCCCAAATGCGGTAAACGCCTGGTCCGGACATCAGCGCAGCCAAATCCAGGAAGTTGCTTTGGCTGACGTGCAGGATCTCATCTTCATCGGTTGTGATCAGGTACGCATACGGCATAGCCTGCGGCCTGGCGATGAATCGCACCCGGCTCATGTCGCCGCCGAGTTTTTCAATGGCTTCCGGATCGCTCAGTTCGAATTCCTTCAAGTCTCCGGGAGCGAAAATCTGGCCCTGGATAGCGCTTCCGCGCATTTCAAATTCCTGTTCCTCCTCCACAGGAAAAATTTCGAGGGAGTCTTTTGTACACCCCCACAGCATTCCCAGCAGCGC
>CAZNYK010000209.1:1663-4242 GCA_964577215.1 uncultured Saprospiraceae bacterium | reverse complement strand
CCGGTGACCCTCACCGGCACGGCGGCTTATACGGGCGGCACTTTCTCTGCGCCGGCGGGTTTGATCATTGATGAGAATACCGGCGCCATTACGCCACAGGGCAGTACGGGCGGCACATACACCGTGACCTATACCATCCCGGCTTCCGGCGGTTGTGCAGCCATACCGGTTACCACTTCGGTCACCATTACGCCATTGCCTACGGCTGTGCTCAGTTATCCGGCTACGGAATTTTGTACCAATAACGGTACGGCCCAAACGCTAACCATCACCGGCACGGGCGCGTTTGGAGGAGGTACTTATGCCGCTTCGCCGGCGGGATTGGGGTTCAATGTCGCAAATGGTACCATAACACCCAATACCAGCTCGGCGGGCATTTACACCATTACCTACACCACACCTGTTTCCGGCAATTGCCCGGCTGTGCCCGTTACTACCCAGGTAACGATCACGGCGCTGCCGGTCATCAGCACCTTCAATTACGCCCAGCCGTTTTGCAACTCCGTCATGACGCCTCAGTTGCCGACCTTGACCGTCGCGCCGGCTAATGCTCCCGGCGGCACTTTTTCTGCATCTTCTCCAAATTTGACTATTAATCCGACCACAGGCGCCATTACGCCGAGCAGCAGCACGCCGGGCACTTACACGGTGACGTACACGGTGCCGGGGTCCGGCGGCTGCCCTCCGGTGACCGCCAATACGAGCGTGACCATTACCGCACTGCCGGCAGCTACCATCGCTTATGCCGGCTCGCCTTATTGTTCCAATGGCGGCACGGCAGCGGTGACGCGGACGGGAAATGCCGGCGGCGCCTATTCCAGTACGGCTGGGCTTCAAATCAACAGCGGTACCGGCGCGATTAACCTGGGACTCAGTACGCCCGGCACCTACACCGTTACCTACACCATTGCCGAAGCCGGCGGCTGCCCGGCAGTGACGGCCACGGCGCCCATCACCATTACCCAACTGCCCGATCCCACCATAGGCTACCCTGGTTCCGGCGCGACTTTGTGCCCCAACTCCGGCATCGTAGCGGTGACCCTGAGCGGCTTTACCGGTCCGGGCGGCGCCTTCTCCGCCACGCCCGCCGGCTTGTCCATTGACCCTGCTACCGGCGCCATCAATACCAATACAAGCTCCATTGGCTCTTACACCGTGACCTACACCATTCCCGCTTCCGGCGGCTGTGCGCAGGTAACGAGAACGGTAAACGTAGCGGTGAACGACGTCACGCCGCCGGTGCTTACGGTACCGCCTACGGCGAATGTGGAGTGCAGTGGTGGCATCCTGCCGGCGGTTACCGGCCAGGCTACGGCCACGGATAACTGTCCTGGGACGGTCAATGTCACCTACGCCGACAGCCCGCCCGTTTTCGGCAACTGCCCCAACCGCTATACCATCACCCGCACCTGGACGGCCACGGATGCCAACGGCAGAACCAGCAACGGCAACCAGATCATCAATGTGGATGATACGACGCCGCCGATGATCTCCTGCCCGCCAAATATCACGGTGGCTACTCCGAGCGATATCCCTTTGCCGGATACCACCCAGGTCATCGCCACCGATGCTTGCGGGCCGGTTACCCGGACCTTGGTGAGCGAGGTATATACCGGGCTTGACCAGGCGCCGGGCTTTTGCCCTACCAGCGTCATCCGTACTTACCGGGCTACGGACGCCTGCGGCAATCAATCTACTTGCGTGCAAACTATCACGGTATCTAGTACGGACGGCTGCGGGCCTTGCCAGACGCAGGTGCCTTTCCTTCCTGTAGATCTCTCCGCAAGTCCAACTGCTTCACTCACCTTGACTGATGTGGAAAGAGAAGGATTGTGTTGCGGCGCATCGGGTGGTGGCGACCGTTGTGTTTCTTTCAATATTTTGTTGCATCCCGATGCAGTAGGGGTCAATATTTTAATTGATGGCGCTGTACCCAGCCCACAGGATTGGAGAATTGATTGTGAACCAATAGCGGTCAACGGAGGGAATTTTTGTATCCCTGGTGGCTTTTTATATACGTTCACGTATTGCAAACCTGGTGCGAATCTCAACAACTTTACTTTTAACACGATACCCGGTCTTACGTTATCAGGAACCATAAACACCCGGGTGGAGTGCAACAACATAATCACCGTGTCGGGCAGCGTCATCCCTTCCACCATCGTATTTTCTGATTTGACAGGTGGTGGTGCGTATTTGAATTACCTGTCCCCTACGTCTGGTTCTGCTACCGTTACGTTCACCCCTGATGCCAATGCGCCGCCTGTTATTCAATATTTAGCTTGCGGAAGTTTGGTAAACAACGCCTGTCAGGGAGGAATGGATTGCGACACCATTACCCTCAATGTCTTTCCGCCTATTGAAATTTCGGTAAATGTCCCGCCCCTGCTTTGTTTGAATGACCCCAACCCTCCACCCGTACAAGCCGTGGTAACGCCCATAGGTCAAACCTACAACTTCAGCTGGCACAGTGGCTACGGGGGTACGGGGCCGGTTGTACAGAATGGAGGTTCCAACTTCCCTCCAACCGCTTCCGGGCAATATTCTGTAGTCGTTACGGATGTATCGAGCGGGTTGCC
>CAZNYK010000209.1:0-1563 GCA_964577215.1 uncultured Saprospiraceae bacterium | reverse complement strand
CCGATGTGTGCGGGAATGCCGGTACCGCTACTGCCGACATCAACTACGTGGATACCAATGCGCCGAGCATTACCTGCCCTCCCAATCAAACTGTGAGCTGTGCCGCGAATGTGCCTCCGCATGTGAACAGCTACGCTGCTTTTGTGGCGGCAGGCGGCAGCGCTTCCGATCTCTGCGACGGCAACCCGGCGATTACCTGGGTTTCCGACGTGGTATCGGACTCCATCTGTCCCAACGTTTATACCCTGACGCGCACCTATCGCGCCACGGATGCTTGTGGCAACACGGAAACCTGCGCCCAGGTGATCAATGTGAACAACAATACAGCACCGGTGGTACCGGCCAATCCGCCTTCCGTCACGGTACAGTGCCTTTTGGCGGCTACGCCTCCAATACCTCCCGCAGTGACAGACGCCTGCGGCAACCCCATTACGCCCACCATGACGCCTGGCGCAGACCCTGCCTGCGAAGGCTCCAAGACCTACACGTTTACTTACACCAATTGCGCTGGAAGTTCTGCGAGTTGGGTTTATACCTATATCATTGACCGTACATCCTTGCCTGCCATCCAGCCGGTGGCTACTACGGCTACCGTCAGTTGCCCGGATGAAACGGATACGCCGCCGGCATTGCCGGTGGTGACGGATGTTTGTGGCAATGTACTAACCCCTTCTGCTCCGGCAATAAGCCTGAAGCCGGCCTGCGAAGGGATGCGCACTTATACTTATACCTATACCGATTGTTCGTTGCTGAGTACGCAGTGGGTGTTTACTTACACGGTGGATTACAGCGGCGCACTGACTGCTCCGGACAATGGTTCGGCTACCGTCTCTTGTCCTGCCCAAGCGGTGAACCCCGGCGCTCCGCCGGCCATCATGGATGCGTGCGGGCGGATGGTGAGCGCAGTGCTGGTAGGCCAGGATGGTCCCGCGCCGGCATGTGAAGGGACGGTAGTGTGGCGGTATAGATATACGGCGTGTGATGTGACTAATACGGTAGATTGGACGTACACTTACACGATAGAATACAGCGGCGGATTGACGCCCCCCTCGAATACTTCCTCCACGGTATCCTGTCCTGCCCAAGCTGTGAACCCGGGGCCTCCTGCTCCCATCACGGATGCCTGCGGTCGCACAGTGAGTGCGGCATTGGTAGGTTCTGTAGATGCGCCGAATCCTGTGACCTGTGAAGGTACGCGGGTATGGACGTATCGCTACACCGCCTGTGATGGAACCACGGTTGCTGATTGGACGCACACGTACACCATAGACTATTCGGGCGGCTTGACACCTCCGGCCAACGGCAATACAACGGTTTCATGTCCTGCTCAGGCTACTGATCCCGGCGCACCGGCGAACATCACGGATGCTTGTGGACGTACGGTAAATGCCGCATTTGTGAGCGTCACCTCCACGCCTAACCCGGTAACTTGCGAAGGAACAGTGGTGTACTTGTATCGCTACACCGCCTGCGACGGCACCACAGCAGACTGGACATACACCTATATAATAGACTACAGCGGCGGTTTGACTGCGCCGACAGCTGGCAGTTCTACGGTCTCTT
>CAZNYK010000208.1:0-4242 GCA_964577215.1 uncultured Saprospiraceae bacterium | reverse complement strand
AAGGAGGCGACACCTGCAGGCAGTGCATCCGGCAGACCCGCAGCCCCCCTCTCCCTCCTCTCCGCCAACTACAACAACGGCTCCTTCTTGGACGCCTTCATCCAAAGCGTGCTGGAGTCCACCGTGCTGCCCATGGAGTTGATTATTGTGGACGACGGCTCCACCGACGACTCCATGGAGGTGCTGCGCCGGTACAGGCATCTTCCTTTTCTGAAGATCATCGCTTTTCCCGAAAACCGGGGCTTCACCGCCGCCCTCAATGCCGGCTTGGAGGCTGCCGCCGGCCAGTACGTCATGCGCGCCGACCCGGACGACCTGCTGGCGCCGCAGCGCATCGAAAGGCAATTCCACTACATGGAGGCTCACCCCGGTGTGGACGTGCTCGGCTGCAACGCCTGGTATTTCCTCGACACCCCGGAGCGCCGCATCAACCGCACGAATTTCCCGCAGTCTCACCAGGCCATTGTAAAGACTTACAAGGCTGGTGAGCACGGTGTGCTGCATGCAACGGCGGTGGTGAAGCGCGCCGTGTTCCAGCGCTACCGGTATCAGAAAGAAGCACCAGGGGAGGATTACGACCTCTTTGCCCGCATGGCAAAGGACGGCTGCGTCTTTCACAACCTGCCGGAACCGCTGTATTGGGTGCGGGTGCATGGCGCCAGTTCGAGCAGCATGCTGCAATACGATGCAATCGAGCGCACCTTCCGGGCAAGAGACCGCATCTTCGGCGGCCGCACCCCCGGCTTGCGCATCCTGCTGTACTATTGGCACATTTTGTACTATCGCAAGTACCTGCTGGCAAGCAACATGATACTGCGGGCGGCGTGTCTGCTTGTTGCCGTGCTGTTGTATCCCGCCAAGTTGCTCAGGCGGATCACCTGAGCTTACTTTTTCTGCTTTAAGTTGCAGCTTAGCCTCAGTTGGAAGGGAAAATTTTCCTCCAGGTAATACCGAAAGAAGAGAGACGGATGCCGGGAAACGGGGTTTGTCCGGGGTAAAAAGAGGCTGCTCCGCAACGACGGGAATAAAACCCCATCGCTGCGGAGCAGCAGAGCAAAGGCTCAGCAGGGAATTACTGCGTGAGCACTATTCGTTTCGTTACGTCGGGCAATCCTTCGGATTTCACCCGGAGCATATACATGCCGTCGCTGTGTTTCGACAAGTCGAGTATTTCCATGGTGGTTTGCACCTCGTCCACCTCAGAGAAGCGCAGCAACCGGCCTTCCAGGCTGTACAACTCGATGCGGACCTGCCTGCCGAAGTAAGCGCTCAGGTCTATACTGAGTTCTCCGCCCGTCGGGTTCGGGAACACGCTGAAGTCCGGCGAGGACATGCCCTCCTGGACCAACTCACCGTTAGCCGGCCCCATGAGCATACCTCCTCCCGTTACTGTCACGTTGGAGAAGACAGCCGTCGTGGTCGTATTTACATTGATGCTTTCGCTGAACATACCTACCATGAGGCAGTTACCCAGCGTTGCATTCGCGGTGGCCACCAATTGCCAGCTCGACCCGTTGGGCGAAATGAAGAACTGGAAAGTGCTTCCGCTGCGGGTAATGCGCATCCATCCTTGCGACATGTTGGCCGGGAACTGCTGCGTTTGTTTCGGGCCGTTGGCAACAGACCTGACCTCGCGGATGACATTGGTTGTCAACTGCGTTTTCAGTGCTACCATCCTCGAACCGGGCGCGGTGGATTCCCTCATGGTGATGCCGGCCCAGCCGCCGCCGCTCAAATTGGCCACCCGCACGGTGATGGAGGCCGTAGTGCCGCAGAGGGTACTATAAACAAAGTGCTCGGTTTCTGCATTCGGCGCTGAGTTCCCTTTGGCGCTGAGCGTAAACGTAGGATTGGAGGCCGGGCAGGGATTGTAGGAGTTGCTGCCGCGGGCTACGCCTACGTTGGCAGAAGTCCAGGGAGCAGGAGGCGGGCCGGTCTCGTCAATGGAGCCGTTGCAGTTGTTGTCCTTGCCGTCGCAAATTTCCGGCGCGCCGGGATATACAGTATTGTCGTTGTCGTTGCAATCGTCAATACAGACATAGTATCCATCGCCGTCTGCATCGTAGATGGAAGGCAGGTCATAAGCTTCAGTGCCATCCGTAGCGCTGGTGTTGGCGCCCTGCGAAGCGCTGAACCCGAGGCCCCTTCTGGCAAAAACCTGCCAGATGCGGCATTGATTGGCGCCGCCGTAGCGAGCCTGGTCGGCAGCGAGAATGGCATTTCTGCCGTCCACGAAGCCCGGGCGGCAGGGCTGCAATTTCATTCCGTCATTGACCAACCACATGGCCACATCAAATCCTGTAGCGAAGCCGTGGTCTTCTATCATAGCCCAAGTGAGGTCCCATAGCATGGAACACCATACATATCCCACACCGTGAGGAACGGCAGCGGTCTTGGTGGTGTTGTAAGTGGAAGGGTTGATCGACATGTCGGTGGAGTAAGGCGTGGGGCGGATACCGTTACCGGTGGTGGACTGCCCCAGTACGTAAGTGCCTATCCCTCTGACGTCGGCGCCCTGGTCGCCGGGGCGGATTGTCATCATTAGCCCGTACCAGTCGCTCCAGCCTTCGCCCATTTGCTCGCTGTTGTTGAGACAGTTCACCACCGTGCGGCCGCCGGTAAGGCGGTTGGAGATGCCGTGGGCATACTCATGCGCGATGATGCCGTTGTCAAAATCGGAATCGTACTGGGTTAAAACCCTTGTCATCGTTACGTTCACAGTAGAATAGCTCATCTGGAATTTGATCATGTTGCAGGCGTCCTGGCTCAGCATGAGTGAAGGGATTGTAATACCCGCATTGGCGCCTCCCATGGTGATCGGATTCCCGGCTACGTTGTTGCAAATGATCACCGCAATGGCGCCGCTGTTCTGGGCATTCAGCACTTTGTCTACAAAGGGACAGGTGCCCCGGTCAATGACGGCAATTTTGCCTGGAGTAAAACCCGTCAGAGGCCCGCAGCCCTCTAAGGGATTGGCTAATTCGAGATCGCCGTTAAGGGTAAAATCTGTTGGGCCGAAACCGGCGTTGCCGGGTATATAAGTGACGGCAGGCAATGGCGAGTTCACTGTGACGCTGCTGACTCCCTGGTTCCAGACGTACATCTGCATGCGGGGCCGGTTGCCATCAACCGGGGTGGCAAAATTGGCGTTGTTGGTTCCGCTATAGTCTTGCCCTTCGGCTCTCACGTCGTCGTTGCCTGCGCCGCCCCTTCCGTAGTTATTTACCTGGAAATTGCCGCTGGCCTCGTCGAACCCGTACTTGTAGGAGAAATCGTGTACGAGGTTGTTCCAGTAAAAAAGATTGGTTACCGCTGCCGGGCGGTAGGTATTCGGCGCTAAGCTTAAATCGAGCGAAAAATCGAAAACAAGCCCGGGGCCGCCATCCGGCTCCGTCCCCGCGTCGATGCCGTTGGGCGCCACCAAGTCAAGGCCGGCATGTACATTGTTGCCGCGGGTAATGGTAAACTCCGGGCCGGGCGCGCCGTTGGTGTCGTGCCAGCCGAAAGGAGACGCAATTGGATCGGCAGGATTAACTACCAGCGACCTCGGGCCGTGGACAGGGCTTTCCCAAGGCTCGCTGAAGACCCGGTATGCTGCTCCGTCAACCACCGGCGGGGCGGCAGATTCCATCATCAATTGCTCTGCATGAAAAGGCCCTGCGCCGGCGCGGTGGGTATGGGGAGCGTCGCCGAAGTTGCAGTGAACAACCAGGTTGTCTTTTTCAAGTATTTTCCCCGTGACGGCATCCACGCGGATGCTCCAGTAATTTTGCCCGCCCGGCTCGTCAATGGTAATATCCCAGGCCAATAAAACACTGCCGTCTTCCATGGGCTGATATGCCAACCTGACGGGAATGTCTTCCATGGAAATCTTCCCCTTATCAAAGATTGCTTCCTGGGTGGGACCTTGCTTGGTCTCTTTTTGCAGCAGGGGCTCTCTTTCATAGCCCATTTCGGCGATGAGAAACTCCAGCGCCTGCCGGGATGTGATTGCGGGCCGGGTGGTATTTATCTTACTCTCAATGTCGGGTACAAAGGTGCTTCCGTGGGTCAGAACTTTGTTTTCTTTGGTAATGTGCACGTTGAGAATTGCTGCATTCACGGGTATTCCCTCGAAGTGTTGCTGAAAATAGAAGTGGGTCACTCCAATGTCCTTGCTTTCGTGCGAACTACTGAGCACCGGTTCGGCTGCCTGTCTTTGGGACAGGCCGAGTTCGGAAGCCTTTTCCCGGATAAATGCCC
>CAZNYK010000207.1:0-4279 GCA_964577215.1 uncultured Saprospiraceae bacterium | reverse complement strand
CCCATCGAGATAAGCATGGCTCGAAAATCAATGCATACTTTCCTGCCGATGAAAAAATCAAGGCCTAAAAGGCCATCGTGCTCGGAGATGATTCCATGGGCAAGGAAGTCGTAGGCAGAGACAGTGGCGTTCTCCACGGTAATCCCAAGCGCTTCTAATTGTCGAACCGTTAAGGTTTGCGCATCCACAATTCCCTTTCCTGTTTCAAATTGCACGGTGGAGTCCATGTCCTCCAGCGAGTACCCCGCGAGGATAAGTTTGGTGAGGTCCAATATGGTATGGGAAGCTGCCGTATCCAAAGCCCAGACTATCTTTTCATCATCTAGCATGCCATCAATAAGGATCAAGCTGCCGCCGTCGAGAAGGGTAAAGGGAAATGTACTCATAACCAGAACTTTCTCCCTTTGGGAAATTCTCCCGTGTAACGAAGCGCGTAGCTTTCATAATTTTTGACCATATCTCTGCCGAGGTACGCCAGTTCCCTCTTGTCTTTACCGTGCATCAGCACAATGCCCGACAACACTTCTGTATTGTGAATTTCAGGATTGCCAAGTAAAACCCACTCGTCGGGGTATTGGCCTTTTATTTCCTCAAAACTCGTCACTTCGGAAGGAATGGCTTCAATGGTCATAGCAGAATTGATTTATGGTTAAACGCATTGTGCCTGTTTTCAGTTCTGAGGCCACTTCTTGACACTGATCTAATTATACTCATGCCCACTAACAGCACTGTTCGCGCTACCCTCGACATGCAATTCGGTTTTGAAAACAAAACAGGAGCGACCTTCCACGTGGTACCAGCCGCTCCTGAATGGCGATGTATTCGCCTGCCGAAGCAGGCAGGGCAAAATCTCGCGCTTGCAATGCTTACGCGACCCCGACACGCGTGTCGGGGCCATCTCGGGCCTCTATCCGGCGTCCCGACATCCATGTCGGGATACCCGCCAAATACTCACCTTTACAGGCGTTTTACACGCGGGTGTCCCGACAAGAATTTTGTCGGGACGCATAATAGCTCGCACGAGATGGAATCTCGGCGCGAGCGGGGCATACGCATCCGGCTCATGGATCAGGTACCCCTTTCCACGGACAAGAGCATCGCCGTGCAATTGCTCGACTCCGGCAAAGCCGCATACACGCCAGCCGATGGCCTCCTCACCTGGACGGTTGACCTGCCGCCGGGCGTCAAGGTGGAGCGGGTATTTTCTTACCAGGTCAGGTATCCTGCGGGGAGATTTGTGAGGGGGATTTGGTGACAAGTCGCCTGTCGCCGGCAGATACCCCATGATGAATGTCATTGCTTTTTTCGACTGATTGTCAGTAATTTTGAATAAACGAAACAACTCAGTCATGGAAAAAACACAAAAAAACAGCACACAGATATACGGCTATACCGTGTGCGTAGTAGCGGTCATTACCTTTCTGATTGCAACTGTCCGACTCGTACCCTCCGCAATGAACCTCGGCAATCCATTACAGGGAGGCTATCCGATGTTTGGCGCGCCAAGCCTGGCATCATTTGAGAACTATAAAATGGACTTGCTGAAGTCGCCTCAAAGGCCAGGCGAAGATGCCAAGATGGCCACTTACGTACCGGACGACGAGACCATCCGGGCTATGTACGAGGCAGCCAAAGCAGAAAGAATACAATCCGTGAGGCACCAATCTTCTAGCAGTTTGGTCACAAGCAGCTTGGTCATCCTCATTTCCATCGTGCTCTTTGTCGCCCACTGGCGCTTGGCGCGCAAGAGTGCAAAACTGGAAATGGCTTGACACTCCCACGCGCTGTGTACCGTGTGCCGCATGCCTCTATACGAGGACCATTATGATTACCCACTCGTCTTCCGGTAATTCAGCGCCGCCAGTACATTCATCAAAATCGCCGCACTTAGTATCACGGTGAAATGCCGCTGCACATCCGCGAATACGCTGCCCTTGAGCAATACCAAGCGCATCACCTCCACGAAGTAGGCCACGGGGTTGAACCAGGTGAGTTTCTGCGCCCAGTCGGGCATGCTCTCAATGGGTGTGAACAAGCCGCTGAGCAATATAAAAACGAGGAGGAAAAACCAGGCCAGGAACATGGCCTGCTGCTGCGTGTCGGTGATGGTGGAAACCAACAGCCCGAAACCGAGCAAAACCAGCAAATACGCCCCGGCAAAGAGGAATACCAGGCCGAGGCTGCCCACGATGGGAATGTCGAATGCTAATTTGCCCACCGCCAAACCGAGGGCTAAGCTCACCATGCCCAGCACCCAAAAAGGCAGCAACTTGCCGATGATGAACTGGTGCTTGCGTATGGGCGTCACGTTCAACTGCTCTATAGTGCCTACTTCTTTTTCCTTCACGATGTTCATGGAACTGAGAAACATGCCGATGAGGGATACCAACAATACCAGGATGCCGGGCACCATGAACGCCGAATAATCGAGGCCGGGATTGAACCAGTTGGAAAAGGTAATGTCTATGGGCGCCAAGGCTTCCGCGCCGCTCAGCCCCATCCATTCGGCGCGCAGATCGCCGGAAAAATCCTGGATGATGGCATTGGTATAGGCCGAAGCTACGCCCGCCTTAACGCCGTTGATGGCATTCACGGCTACTTGTACCTGCGCATTGCCTTCCCGGTGGAGATCGTACTCCATTCGGCTTGGGATGTGCAATACGAGATCGGCTTTGCCGGTTTGCAGGTCTCTCATGCCTGCCTCCGAGGAGAAGGATACCCCTGTGACGCGAAAATGTTTTGATGCCTGAAATTGCCCGATAAGACGGCGGGATGCGGTGGACTGATCGAGGTCAATAAGGTGCAGGGATATGTTTTTCACCTCAAAATCGGCAGCATTGGCCAGTATGAGCAATTGAATGATCGGCATGAGAAATATCATCCGGGCCAGCACTTTATGCCGGAATATCTGCAAGAACTCCTTGCGCACCAAAAACAGTATCGTTCTCATCAGCCGTCCAATCTAATCTTGAAGTTACGTATGCTCAATCCAATAAAAAACAAAGCCATACCGCCCAATATGGCCGTCTCGCGCCAAATCTCCGCAAAGGTATTGGCCTTCAGCATCACCCCGCGTATGATGATGAGAAACCACTTGGCTGGGATCACATTACTGATCACCTGCAAGGGCTTCGGCATGGATTCTATTGGAAAAATAAAGCCCGAAAGCAGTATGGTAGGCAGCATCAGTCCCAACATGGACAACATCATCGCCACCATCTGGCTGTTGGTGAGCGTGGAGAAAAAAATGCCCAGCGCCAGCGCCGTGACCACAAACAACAGCGCCTCGCCGGCCAGCAACCACAGGCTGCCGCGCACCGGCACCTCAAACACAAATACGCCCAGCGACAAAATGATAGTCGTGATAATACCCGAAAGCATGATATACGGCGCCACCTTGCCCACTACGATCACCGCCGGGTGCAAGGGCGACACGAGCAATACTTCCATGGTGCCGTTTTCTTTTTCACGCGTAATGGCCAAGGAGGTCATCATGGCGGAAATGAGCATGACTAAAATGGTGACAATGCCCGGTACGAAGAGGAAAACGCCCTTCATCTCAGGGTTGTACATCATGCGGGTTTCGGCGCTCACCTGCACGGGAATCGCGCTGCCGTCGAGCGCTTCCTGCTGGAAATCGCGAATGATGGCCGATGCATAACTGACTAAGGTAGTGGCGGTATTCGGGTCGGATGCATCGGCAAGGAGTTGTATTTGCGCAGGGCGGTTGTGCTGAAATCGCCCGGCGAAGTTGGGCGAAAACAGCACGGCCATTTTGATCTCTCCCCGCTGAAAACTTTGCAGGATGTCTTCCTCCCGGTCAGCCCAAGCAGCCATTTGAAAGTATCCGCTGGAGAGGAGGCGTTGCGTGATCTGCTGCGTCATCTCGTCCTGCGCCGGGTCCAGGATGGCAATGCGCGCGTTGTTGATCTCATTGGTAATGGCAAAACCGAAGAGCAGCACCTGTACGATGGGCATGCCCAGCAGGATGAGCAAGGTTCGCTTGTCGCGCAGGATGTGCAGCGCTTCTTTCCAAAGGAATATGCCGAATGGTTTCATTATTTCGTTATCAGTTGTCGGTTTTACCCGCCGTCCGCGTGTCGCTAAAGCTTTAGCGGAGGCGCAAGCCTTGGCGTAGGCGGGTTGTCGGTTTCACCCGCCGTCCGCGTGTCGCTAAAGCTTTAGCGGAGGCGCAAGCCTTGGCGTAGGCGGGTTGTCGGTTTTACCCGCCGTCCGCGTGTCGCCGCAGCTTTAGCGGAGGCGCAAGCCTTGGCGTAGG
>CAZNYK010000206.1:0-4363 GCA_964577215.1 uncultured Saprospiraceae bacterium | reverse complement strand
AACTCCGGCTGCTTCGCGAAAGCGAAATGTGGCGGGCCGGGCGCACGGTGCGCAGCCTGCGGCCGGAAAGCCGTTGAAAGGCGTAATTCCATCGGATAGCTGACCGCCGTTGATTTGCAAATTTTGATTTTTGCAAATCAACGGCGGTCGAGTGTGAAAATTTTTTTCTTTTGAAAAATTTGCATGTTGCAGAAATAGGCATATCTTTACCAGCGTAATTAAATTGTATCGTTTTAAACGATCAACTTAGTCCCCCTCCCCCCGCAATTGTTTTTTGGCCAGTCTCTTGAACGAGGCGTACCTGCCGAGCTTTGAGCACCCGAGCTATCACGTATCCTGTGATGGATTCAATTAATTATTAATATTAAAAATTCACAAGAATGAAAGCACGATTTACTTTATTGTCGGCGATTTTGCCGGCAGTACTTTTCCTCGCCTTCCAGCACAGCGCCATAGCGCAGTACTGTGCCAGTTCGGGCAATGCGGCCTCCACGGATGAGTGGATAACCAACGTAACCTTTGCGGGCATCAACAATCCCAGCGGCAACAGCGGTTACAGCAACTTCACTTCCATCGTCGCCAACGTACAGGCGGGCCAGAGCTACCCCGTCACCGTAGCCGTTTTCAACAGCTCCACCATTCAATGGACGGAAACGGTGCGGGTATGGATCGACTGGAACCAAAACCAGACTTTTGAAACCAGCGAGCAGTACAACATCGGCAGTATGCCGGTTCCGGGGCTTGCCACAGTGAACTTCACTGCCAGCATCGCCGTACCGGCCGGCGCCCTCAGCGGCACTACGCGCATGCGCGTGACCAACCGCTTCTCCACCTACGCAGGCCCTTGCGATTCCTTCACCTTCGGCGAAGTGGAAGACTACGGCGTAAACGTAGGCGGTTCCGGCCCGCCGCCTCCGCCGCCGCCGCCGCCCATGACCGGCCCTTGCGATATGGCATTACCGCTCCTTTGCGGCCAGACCGTAACCGGCAGCACGCTCAACTCTGCTATTTCTCAGGCGCCTACCTGCGGCCTTACCTTCCCGCGCTACGGCAACTGGTACACCATTGTGGGCAACGGCTCCCCCATCACCCTCTCTACCTGTAATGCAGGCACCAATTACGACACCCAAATCGGGGTGTACTCCGGTTCCTGTGCTGCATTGGTTTGCGTAGCCGGCAACAACAACGACGGCGCCTGCGCCAACCGCCGGGCTTCTACCGTGACTTTCAACTCCGTTAACGGCACTACCTACCGCATCTGGGTAACCGGCGTGCTCGACGCCCGCGGCTCCTATACGCTTTCCGCCACCTGCGCAATTGCTCCGACTTGCAACTGCAGCAACACAACTCCTTATCTTTCGGTGAATGCGCCAACTACATCCACACCGGTTAACATCAGCAGCTGTACCTTCGCCAGCGAGTACAACACCATCAACAATGCTGTTGCAGGTAGAACTTATCGCGTAACCAGTTCCATCGCTACCGACTGGCTCACGGTACGGCAAGGATCTGCCAACGGCCAGGTATTGGGTTGCGGCACTACGCCGTTAAATGTAACCACCACGGCCAACGGCCCGATCTACCTGCACGTTAATACCAATTCCTCTTGCGGTACTCAGAGTGCTTGCCGCGCGACCACCATCGCATGCATCTCCTGCACCACGATCCTCAGCGCTCCGGAGGGTTCTGCTGAAGCGCTCGTCGGCGACATGGTAGGCTTGCCGGAAGGCGACCTCATGATCGGCAATGTATTCCCCAACCCGCTGGTGGGCAATACGGCCAACATTCGCGTGGAATCTCCGAAGGAGACCGAAGCCATCGTTCGCTTCATGGATCAAATGGGCCGCGAAGTAATGGCTCTTGAGCAAGACCTCTTCGTAGGTGAGAACCTCCTGCAACTGAACATCAGCCGCCTGCCTGCAGGCACGTACTTCGTGATGATCCAGGTGGAAGGCAAGGTGATCCCGCGCCGCTTAGTGGTTCCGAGAGCATAATGTACGGAGGAACTCCGTTCCGCTGAATGTAATGCGGAACTCCGTTCCGCTGAATGAATGTATAGCGGGGAATGTGCGGCGGAACTCCGTTCCGCCTGCAGTTACCTCTACCCGGCGGAACGGAGTTCCGCCACACGACACAGGCAGCGCCCGGCATAGTCCGGGCGCTGTTTGTTTGTAGTGCCCCGTTCTGATCCAAACACTTATTTACCCTCTGTTTTTAAGTTTGAAACCCTCGAAGTATTCCGCTTTTTACCCGTTGAAGCCCAAAAAAAATTTTTATATCAAAATATATGAAAAATATTATCATAAAGTATATCTTTGCCTTGTATCCATTCAACCGGCATTTCCCCCATCGCCGGCGATTGGATCACATCTTCAAATTATCACATTTTCAGCTTTGGGAATGCAATCTCACATCGAGGTAGAAGAAGCGGCATTCAATATGTCATCACATTTATTTTCTCACTAAATTCGGCTTAGACGAATGAAAGCACTTAACATTATCTCCAACACTTTCGGCAAGATGATCTTCTTGCCCGCGCTCATGGTCATGCTCGCCCTGACGACTGCTCAGGCTCAGCCTGCCAACGACCTTTGCGCCAACGCCACTACCATTACCTGTGGCCAAACCGTAACCGGTAGCACGCTCACTGCTACCATTGACCAGGTACCTGCCTGCGGTCTCACCTTCCCGCGCTACGGCGTGTGGTTCCGTTTCGTCGGCACCGGCCAGCAAGTGACGTTCTCTACTTGTAACGCCGGCACGAACTACGACACCCAGATCGGCGTGTACACCGGCTCCTGCGCAGCGCTGACCTGCGTAGCCGGCAACAACAACGATGCGACCTGCGCTACTAACGGACGCTTCTCGCGCGTGACGATCAACTCCGTTTTCGGCACTACCTACTGGGTGCTGTTGACGGGCGTGCTCGACGCTCGCGGCAGCTACACCCTGTCCACCACCTGTGTGGGCGTGCCCAACGACCAGTGCTCCGGCGCTTTCACCATTTCCTGCGGCCAAACGGTTACAGGCAGCACGGTAGGCGCTACGCCTGATGCCGTCGGCACTTGCGGCACTTCCCTGGGAACCGCTGCCGGCATTTGGTACCGCCTCGTCGGCAACGGCGGCATGATTACGCTCAGCATGTGCGGATCCAGCTACGACACCAAGATCGGCGTATTCAGCGGCAGCTGCACTTCTTTGGTATGCGTGACCGGCAACGACGACTTCTGCGGCCTTTCGTCGCAGGTTATGTTCAGCTCTTCTGCGGGTACCACTTACTACATCCTCGTGACCGGCTTCAGCACGGCTGCGGGCAACTTCGTGCTCAACACTACCTGCGGCGCTCCGCCCTGCAACTGCCAGAACTCTACGGCCTTCGGCACTGCTACGGCGCCGACGCTCAACACCACGCCGACGACGATCTCCACTTGTAACTTCGCAACGGAGTATGCCACGATCAACGGCGCAGCTTCCGGCGCTCAGTACCGCTTCACCAGCTCTAATGCTAACGACTTCCTCACCGTGCGCCAGGGTACCCCGGGCGGCGCCGTTCTTGGTTGCGGCACTACCCCGCTGACGGTGACGACCACCGCTGCCGGACCGCTCTACCTGCATGTCAACACCAACAGTTCCTGCGGCACAGCTACCGGCTGCCGCACTACCACGGTACAGTGCCTCTCCTGCCCGGCTCCTCCTCCTCCTCCGGGTTGTACTACGGCCACTCCGCTCACTTGCGGCAGTTCCGTATCGGGTTCTACTGTAGGTATTCCGGCCAATACCACCATGCCTACCTGCGGCACGACGCTTAACACAGCCGGCGGCGTTTGGCACACCCTATTCGTGCCTAACAGCGGCAGCGTAACCGTGACGACCTGTAATGCAGGCTCCAACTACGACACCAAGCTCGGCGTGTTCTCCGGTTCCTGCACCGGCCTGACCTGCGTGGGCGGCAATGACGATGCGTCTTGCTCGTTCTCCGCATTGCGTTCCACGGTAACTTTCACCGCAGTGGGCGGCACCACTTACCTGATTTACGTGACCGGTTTCGGATCGGGCACGGGCAACTACCAGCTCAGCGCTACCTGCCCGGGCGTAACCCTTACCGCACCTACCGGGGATGCCGTTATTGGCGACATGGTAGGCTTGCCGGAAGGCGACCTCACGATAGGCCAGGTATTCCCCAACCCGCTGGTGGGCAATACGGCCAATATCCGCGTGGATTCTCCGAAGGAAACCGAAGCCATCGTTCGCTTCATGGACCAGATGGGCCGCGAGGTAATGGCATTGGAATCTGACCTCTTCGTAGGCGAGAACCTCCTGCAACTGAACATCAGCCGCCTGCCTGCAGGCACGTACTTCGTGA
>CAZNYK010000205.1:0-4441 GCA_964577215.1 uncultured Saprospiraceae bacterium | reverse complement strand
AAATCCAGTACCAATTCAAAATGGAAGGCCTGGATAAAGATTGGAACCCGCCGATACCTTTGGCAACGTTAGCTCAAACCCGCAGGTAGTCGTGTGAACCTTCTGCGCACACTCAACCGGGATCCATCGATTTTTTCACTTATTTAAAATAACTCTATTATGAAGAAGATATCTCATTTTACTAGCCTGGCCATGTTTGGGGCATTCTTCCTGTTATCGGGTAGTTTCACCGCTCAAGCGCAACACAAATCACCGGACGTCGGGGCAAGCTTCAGCGCTAAAACAACCGGCACTGAGGCCGCCTTGAAAGCCAAATTCGCCGAACATCGAAACCAAATGCGGAAAATACCCGAATTTGAACAAAAGATGGAGGATTACATGTCTTCAGGATTCCAATCGAATTTGGATGCCAAAATCTACAATCGTTTCAAAATTAACCAGACGGCGATGGAGCTACCTGGCGTCGCATTGGTTGACTGTCCAGATGGGGATGTTTTCCTCGCCAACCAGGATGATGTGGATGCTTTCGGTGCCCTCGGCTGTACCGAAGTTACGGGTGATTTGATCATTAACGACTCCGGAAACTCCCCAAAAATAACTGATTTGACGCCGCTATCCAGCCTCACCACAGTCGCCGGTATATTTCGGGTCACCGCATCACAACTCAGCAGCCTGGCCGGACTGTCCAACCTCAACACCGTGGGATATCTGCATATTGTTGGCTGCAATGCGCTTACGAACCTGATTGGCCTATCAGGACTGACGCAGTGCACTGGCCTGGTGAACAACGACAACCCCTGCAGTTGTGCGGCGGAGCAAAACGTCATTCTATATAATGCTTCGCTGATCAATTTCGTGGGCTTATCCAATTTGAGTTCCGTTAATTCCGGGTTGTTTATACACAACAATAATGCCTTACATAATGCGAACGGCTTGTCGGGACTTACGTACATCGGCGGCGCCCTGGCGTTTCAGGATAACCCGTCTTTACAAAACGTGAGTGCTATGTCTAGCCTGACTACGGTTGTCCGCGACCTGGTTTTCAGGCGGTGCCAAGCGCTGAAAAACTTTAACGGCCTGCAAAATCTTACCTCGGTAGGCGCTTGGGCCATAGCTGATGACATGGATATGCTGAAAAATTTCGAAGGACTGTCCGGTCTGTCTTACATCGGTGGCAGATTGTGGGTGATCAATAATAACGCCTTGAAGAACCTGGAGGGACTATCGAGTCTGTCCTCATTAGGCGAAATATGGCTTGAAAACAACGCTTCGCTAATGACTACGGCGGGCATGTCCAATCAAGTGCAGAGCGTAGGGGCTTTGTGGATACTAAATTGCCCGGCATTGAAGAACCTGGAGGGCTTTTCCGGTATACAATCGGTGGGCAGCCATCTGGTACTATTGGAAAACAATTCATTGCAAAACGTAGATGGGCTTTCAAGTCTCACGCACCTGGGTGGCGATCTCTTCGTCGTCGTTAACCCTTCGTTGAAAAACATCAACGGGTTGTCCAGCTTGACAACGGTTTCCGGGAGAATCGTTCTTGCAGTTCTCCCTTCTTTGCAAAATGTCAACAGCCTGTCCAGTCTGACTACTGTGGGGGGAGATATCATATTAGATGACAATGCTTCCCTGCAAAACGTCGACGGATTATCCAACGTCACTTCAGTAGTAGGCCTGATGATACTACAGGGTCTTCCCGCCCTGCAAAACATCGATGGATTGTCCGGTCTGACCTGGGTAGGGGCCCTGATGGGCATGGCGGCATGCCCCTTGATAACGAACATCGATGCTTTGTCCAACCTGACTCAAGTGGACGGAGTGCTGGGAATGATTTTTATGGATGGTCTTCAAAACCTCGACGGCCTTTCCAATGTGACTTCGGCCGGAGAATTGTGGATTTTTGAAAACCCGTCCCTGACTAGTTGCTGTGGTATTTACCAGCTCCTGTGTGCCGATCCACCGGCATGCACCGCTCCTGCTGTTGGAGGTCCGATTGATATTTTCAACAACGGCTCCGGATGTACCCAAGCGGATATCATTGCCGGCGGACCGTGTGCTCCTCCATCTGCTCCCGGATTGCAGTCGCCTTTCAATACAACAATTGATGCAAGTACCGGTGGCGAAGGCTTTTCTGTATATCCCAACCCGGCTAAGGATGAGTTAGTGATTCGTTTAAACGAGCTTATTACCGGCCCTGCCCAGGTAAAAATCACCAACAGTTTGGGACAAACGCTCTGGCAAGAACAGATAACAGAAGCAGGCGCGGTGTTTACCCGGACTATTCGATTGGATGCCATTCCATCTGTTAAGCCGGGATTGTACTTCGTGACTATTCTTCACAATGGGGAAGTGCATTCCCGACAGGTCGTAGTTCGGTAAAACAAAAACACTGTGAAGGACGACTGACTGACCGACGACTGGCCACCTGCATTCTCGAGGGCGCTTGCCCATAACCGCAGGAAACATTTGCATGCCGGCGGGAAGAGTTTTTTTGGCATAGCGTCGGCATCGTGAGGGAATTTGGGAGACTCGTGGGAGACTGTCCTATGGGTCTCCTAAGTCCCCCGAAACTGAAAAAAACGGCAGAAAAACAGTAGATTGCGGGAAAAGCCGGCAAAGGAACGAATAAATACGCCTTGCCGGCTTTTTTCAAACCGGTAAAGATTCCGGCGGCTTCCAGTAGCGGCGAGCATCAATACCCATAGAAAAAATTCGCAAGCTGTCCAACTTGCCGCATTGCCCTGCGAAGCATTTGCATCGCCGGGCTGCGGGGGACTACAACCCTTCGCGCCGGATTGGCGCGCGAGGGAGGGGGATGTCGTCCCTGTGTATGTATTGTGCCCGTCCGTCAATTAGCAGACGAAGACTTCAGCTTTTCATTCAGGTACGCTTTGGGCGTCATGCCGTAAAATCGTATTGAGGCTCATACGCGATGGGCGGCTGCACATCGCGCCGCTATGCTCGCACGTATTACCTCCCGAACGTGCACAGGAAGCCTACGACGGGCTGCGCACCGCCCCCGATGCGTTCTTCGGCGTGCTGTTTGACTGGCGAAACCAATCACATTAAAAAGAGACTCCAAAATCTATCCAGAGGTGACGGCCGAACTCGGCATTCCCCCTGCCACTGACTGGAATGCCACGGCCTTATATAATTTTGAATCCAGGAAGACGAAGTGTTCCTTTGAAACAATTGCCCATTTTATGGTGCATTCGCCCCCTTTAACCTTTAACCTTTAACCTTTATCCTTTATCCTTTAACCTTTATCCTTCACCCTTTAACCTTTATCCTTCCCCCTTTAACCTTATATCCTTTATCTTTGCCCTGCACAAAACCACATCCACATGTTCACCACAGTAGAACCCGCTCTGGAACACGAGCTTCAGGAAATACGCGATGCAGGCCTGTACAAAAAAGAACGGATCATCGTCACACCGCAAGGCCCGGAAATCGCCACCGACCAGGGTAAGGAAGTACTCAACTTCTGCGCCAACAACTACCTCGGCCTCTCTTCCCACCCGGAAGTGATAGAAGCCGCCATTGAAGCCATTCGCACCCACGGCTTCGGCATGTCCTCGGTGCGATTTATTTGCGGCACGCAGGACATACACAAGGAATTGGAACGCAAAACCGCCGAATTCCTCGGCATGGAAGACTGCATCCTCTACGCCGCCGCTTTCGATGCCAACGGCGGCCTCTTCGAGCCGATATTGGGCGAGGAAGACGCCATCATCTCCGACGAACTCAACCACGCCTCCATCATCGACGGCGTTCGCTTGTGCAAAGCCCAGCGCTTCCGCTACAAGCACAACGACATGAACGACCTGGAGGAACAGCTCAAAAAGGCCGCCTCGACCCGCCGCCGCCTCATTGCCACCGACGGCGCCTTCTCCATGGACGGCACCATCGCCCAATTGGATAAAATATGCGACCTCGCCGACCGCTACGACGCCATGGTGATGATCGACGAGTGCCACGCTACGGGCTTCCTCGGCAAAACCGGACGCGGCACCCACGAATACCGCAACGTGATGAACCGCGTGGACATCGTGACCGGCACCTACGGCAAAGCGCTCGGCGGCGCTTCCGGGGGCTTCACTGCCGCCCGCAAGGAGATCGTGGAAATGCTGCGCCAGCGCTCCAGGCCTTACCTGTTCTCCAATACCCTGGCGCCGGCCATCGTGGGCGCTTCCATCAAAGTGTTGGATATGCTGAGCAGCACCACCAAATTGAGAGACAAGCTGGAACGCAATACGCAGTATTTCCGCCAGGCGATGACCGCCGCCGGTTTCGACATCATCCCCGGCGAGCATCCCATCGTGCCCATTATGCTGTACGACGCGCCTTTAGCCCAGGAGTTTGCCGCGAAACTATTGGACGAAGGCATCTACGTCATCGGCTTTTTCTACCCGGTGGTGCCCAAGGGCAAGGCCCGCAT
>CAZNYK010000204.1:3041-4453 GCA_964577215.1 uncultured Saprospiraceae bacterium | reverse complement strand
TTGTGATCCTCTTTCACCAAAGCCCAGGCGAATGCCGAAAAGGCCAGCGCCAGCGTACTCACGATGAAGATGATTCCTTTGTCGGGGGTATTTTGGATCAATTGACCAATGCCAAGGCTGGCTACCAACTGAGGCAATACCACCGAAAGATTGAACAAGCCCATATATAAACCCATACGGGTTTGATCCACCTTTAGCGACATGATAGCGAAGGGAAGGCTGACCGTAGCGGCCCACCCGATCCCCAGGATGGCAAACAGGATGAACACGATAATTGAGCTGTGTCCAAACATCCATACGCCGCCATAAGCCGCCGCCATGATGGCAATGCAGAACATATGGGTACGCACACGCCCTATCTTGCGGGTGATGGGCTCCAGCACAAAGGCAGGCAGGACAGCAGCAACAGCATTGAAGATCAGGAAAGATACCGAAACGACTTGCCCCATCTTAAAATCATCCAACTCAGGCATGCGGTGTTGAACGAAGGCAAACATATAGACAAACATGGTCTGTATGCCCACCCATGTGAATGCATGGGCCGCGAGTACTTTTTTGAAACCGATCCTGCCGGCCTCGGCGGGAGACTTGTCATTTTCCTTTAGGCCAAGGGTGTAACCGATCAGTCCAAGGGTAAGCGCGAGGCAGACGATCTCTGCCTGCGGGTGTCCCCCCTTGTACTCCAGCAAGCGGGCCGTGATCCCGTACACGGCATACAGGAGAAATCCCCATAAAGGAAGGATGGAAAGCATTACCTCTTTTAAGCCGAATTTTTGCCTGGCGGCATCTTCCGCGCCAAGTTGTCTCGGTTCTTCGATGAAAAACGGAGGCAGAATGGACATGAGCAGCACCATCGCCGCCCCCAGGTAAATGAGCACATAATTGCCCCAAATAGCGCTGATGACATAAGCCATCATCCCGATGGTGCCGGAAATGGTCTGCATCCAGGTGTAACCCTTGGTGCGGGGCTGGCCCTCGGGCGTCACGTCGGCAATAATACTGCGCGTAGGATTGAAACCCACATTGATGGAAAGGTCAAGCGTGAGCGCAACGGTAATAGCCACCGCCAAAAGCCCGTCGACACCAAGCGCGGAAGATACGATCTCGATATTGGGCAAAGCCAACAGGCTCAAGGCCGCCAATACCCCGCCAATGAGAATAAAAGGCCGGCGCCTTCCGCCCCAAAACCACATTTTGTCGCTGATGATACCGAATATGACCTGGCCGAAAATGCCGGCGATCGGCCCGGCGGCCCATACGAGGCCTACATCTTCAATAGAAAGTTTGTATTTGGTGGTCAGTATCCAGCTCAAGGCGGCAATTTGTATGGAAAGCGCAAAGCCCATCGCGGAGGAGGGCAGGCTGAGGAGGATGTAAAACAGCGGATGAAGACGTTTTTGGATGTAGAGCAT
>CAZNYK010000204.1:0-2941 GCA_964577215.1 uncultured Saprospiraceae bacterium | reverse complement strand
TCAGAGCGTTTGCACGAAACGGGTTGCCGCTGCCGGATTGGTTGCTAATGGTATATTGTACACATCGCACAGGCGCATGAGCATGCTCACGTCCACTTCGTGGGGGTGTTTGCCCAATGGGTCACGGAAAAAGATGACCATATCTATTTTGCCATCGGCGATGCGGGATGCGATCTGCGCGTCGCCGCCCATGGGGCCGCTGGCCATTTTCTCCACTTCCAAACCTGCTTTTTCCAAATGAGAGCCGGTAGTACCCGTGGCGACGAGATGAATATGTTTGCGTTGAAACAGTTCTACGTGGTCTTTCACGAAGCCCACCATCTCTGCTTTTTTGCCGTCGTGCGCTATGATCGCGATGGTCATTTTGAACCCCTTTACTTTTAAGATGTTTGTAAACGTCGTTGTTGTTACATCAAATTCTCGTAACTTCGCGCCAAAATTAGCATAATCAAAACCAAGTAAAATGAAAAAATTGATTTTACCTATTGCCATTGCAGCAATTACGGCTCTGACCCTTCATTCTTTGGAAGCACAGATCCGCACTCCCGCCGCCAGCCCGGCAGCTGAGATCAAGCAAACAGTAGGATTGACTGAAGTAGCCGTCAACTATTCCCGGCCCAGCGCCAAAGGCCGCGTAGTGTTCGGTGATTTAGTGCCCATGGGCCAAATGTGGCGCACCGGCGCAAACACCGCTACCAAGATCACCTTCAGCGACAATGTAAAATTAGGCGGCCAGGAAGTAAAGAAAGGCTCTTACGCCATTATTACCGCACCCAATCCCGACAATTGGAAAGTGATGCTTTACATGTACGAAAGCTCCAACTGGGGCAGCTATGCAGAACAAGAGCCCGCAGTGGTTTTTGCCGTGCCGGCTGATAAGACACCGGAATTTGAGGAAACCTTCAGCATTTCCTTCAAAGATGTCGCCAATAACTCCGCCAATATCGAATTGCGCTGGGAGCAAACCCGCGTGAGCATTCCGCTTGAAGTCGAATTTGAAACCCGCGTCATGGAAGACATCAAGCGCGTACTTTCCGGCCCTTCTGCCAATGACTACTCCGCTGCTGCTGCTTACTACCACGACAACAAAAAAGACCTCAACCAGGCTTTGGAGTGGATCCAAAAATCCAACAGCATGGCGCCCCGCTACTGGAACCTCCGCCGGGAAGCTCTTATCCTCGCCGAACTGGGCCGCACCGACGACGCCATCCAAGTGGCTGAAAAGTCTCTCGCTATGGCTTCCGAAAGCGGCGACGACAACTACGTGCGCATGAACAAGAAGTCTATTGACGAATGGAATGCGAAAAAAGGTGCAGGCGCTAAACCTGCCAAGAAGAACTGATAAGGTTTTAGGAACCCGGAGAAAAAACGCCCGGCATCTTCAATTGATGCCGGGCGTTTTTATGCTCGCCCTTCGTATCTTCGCCCCATGAGCAAAAAAGTGATCCTCTACATCGCCACCAGTATAGATGGCTATATCGCGCGCGAAAACGGCTCGGTGGACTGGCTGCCCCAGGATGCCGGAGATTTCGGCTACAGCGAATTCTTACAGGGCATCGACACCGTACTCATGGGGCACACTACCTACAAACAGGTGCTTTCTTTCGGAGTTGAATATCCCTACGCCGGCAAGCGCAACTACGTTTTTACCCATGACAAAACCCTCGAACGCGACGAACACGCGGAGTTCGTTCACAGCAATGTCGTTCCCTTTGTCAAAGCTCTGAAAGTTACTGGATTTAAGAACATCTGGCTGGTGGGCGGGGCACAGCTTTTTGCACACCTTTTTGCGCACGGAGTAGTAGATGAGTTGATCCTCTTCGTTATCCCGCTTGTACTCGGCAAAGGGATTCCTCTTTTCCAGGGGTCTTTCCCGGAGCGGCAGCTTGAACTGACGCATGCGCATGTGCATGAAGGAGGTGTATTGGAGTTGAGGTATCGGTTGATTTACGATTGATGATTGATGATTGATGATTTACGATTTTTGATTTTGATTACATACAGGGTTAATTTTCCCAGGTAAGCCCTTTTGGCCTTGACAGTTGCGCCTCTTACCGCAAGAGGGACGTCCTTCTAAACCCTTAGTTATTGATCACATTTTTGAACCTGGGCCGGTGGGGCTTCACGTCGCCGAGGCGTTCTTTTTTGGCGCGCTCGTAATCGGTGTAGTTGCCCTCGAAAAAGACCACTTCGGCATCGTCCTCGAAGGCGAGGATGTGCGTGGCGAGGCGGTCAATGAACCAGCGGTCGTGGGAGATGACGAGCACGCAGCCGGCGAAGCTATCCAGCGCGTCCTCCAAGGTGCGGAGGGTGTTCACGTCAATATCGTTGGTAGGTTCGTCCAAGAGGAGTACGTTGCCGCCTTCCTTGAGTGTGATGGCCAAGTGCACGCGGTTGCGCTCGCCGCCGGATAACACGCCGAGCTTTTTCTGCTGATCGGCGCCGCTGAAGTTGAACTTGCTGATGTAGGCGCGGGCATTCAGGGTGGTATTGCCTACCGTGAGCAGATCATTGCCTTCGGAGATGATGTCAAACACCGTTTTTTCGGGCAGCAGGCCTTCATGGCTTTGATCCACATAAGCCGCTTTCACGGTAGGGCCGATGACGATCTCCCCGCTGTCGGGCTTCTCTTTGCCCATGATGATCTTGAATAGCGTACTCTTTCCTACCCCGTTGGGGCCGATAATACCCACCACGGCGTTGCGGGGGATAGAGAAGTTGAGGTTTTCAAAGAGGATGCGGTTGCCGAAGGCCTTGCCGAGGTTTTTGGCATCTATGACCACATCGCCGAGGCGGGGTCCGGGCGGGATGGTGAGATCGAGGCGAGCTTCTTTTTCTTTGGTATCCTCGTCGGCGAGTTTATCGTATGCATTGAGGCGGGCTTTGCCTTTGGCCTGCCGGGCCTTGGGGGCCATGCGTATCCATTCCAATTCGCGTTCCA
>CAZNYK010000203.1:0-4559 GCA_964577215.1 uncultured Saprospiraceae bacterium | reverse complement strand
CCAAGCCCGGCCCGAAGCCGAAGGTAGCTGACGCGCCCGCAGCCGATGCCGCAGCTGAAAAACCCAGGCGTAACCGTACCACCAAAGTTATGACCGAAGCGTCCCCCGCATCCGCAGAAGCGAAGCCGAAACGCGGCAGGATAACAAAGGCCGCAGCGGGCAAGGCAACACAGTCGACTCCAACTCCGGCATCCAAACCCGGATCAGAGGCGGAAACGCCGGCCCTCATCTCTCCTTACCAGCAACTCTACATAGAGCGCTTGGAGGAAAAAATCGACAAAATGGAACGGCAAATTCTGAAAATCCAGAAGAGGCTGCTGAAAATGAAAAAGCGCGTGAAATATGCTGGAAAATAAATAATTCCACCAGGAGAATTGATAGCCGGCGATTTGCATAATTCCAAACCTGGAAATCCCGGCCATCGAATATAAAAAGCAGGGCAGCACCCGCCACCGGCAGGCGCTGCCGTTTTTTTTGTGCCCGGTTATCCCGTTCTAATGGAACAAACGCCTTATCTTTCCTCCCAAAATAAACGCACATGAAAAACCGGCTTTCCTTCGCACTGTTCGCCCTTTTGGCCTTAGCAACGCTCCCGCTGCCGGCACAGAAAAAAAGCCCGGGTAAAACCGGGGAATTAACTGCGGCTCAAATTCAGCCGGAATTCAATACATCCTTGTACAAAGGCCTTAAATGGCGCAACATCGGCCCGTACCGCGGCGGCCGGTCCGTAGCTGTGAGTGGCGTGCCCAACGATGAAAATACCTACTTCGCCGGCTATACCGGCGGCGGATTATGGAAAACCGACGATGCAGGCATCACCTGGCGCCCCATTGCCGATGACGTGCTCAAAACCGGCTCCGTGGGGGATATCGCAGTTGCCGAATCCGACCCCAACGTGGTGTACGTCGGCATGGGCGAACATGCTCCGCGCGGGGTTATGACTTCCTATGGCGACGGCGTATATAAAAGTACCGACGGCGGCCAAACATGGAAGCATCTCGGCCTGGAAAAAACCCGCCATATTTCGGATGTAGTCGTTCATCCGCAAAATCCGGATGTGGTATTCGTGGCAGCCCAGGGCGCCTTGCATGGTACTAACGAAGATCGCGGCGTGTATAAGAGTACCGATGGAGGCCAAAGCTGGAAAAAAGTGCTCTATGTGGATGAAAATACTGGCGCGTCCAGCCTGAGCATGGATGTAAATAACCCCCGCATTCTCTATGCAGCAACATGGCAACACCGCCGCCTGCCCTGGAAAGTAGAGAGCGGCGGCCCCGGATGTTCTGTCTGGAAATCCACTGACGGCGGCGATACCTGGGCCAGGATCAACGAAGGGTTGCCGAAGGAAATGGGGAAAATAGGCGTATCCGTTTCGAGGGCCAACTCCAACCGGGTGTATGCCATAGTAGAAGCAGAAAAATCCAAAGCCGGCTTGTACCGGTCCGACAACGGCGGCAAAAGCTGGCAACTTCTGTCAAACGACCAAACCCTCACCGCGCGCTCGTGGTACTACATGGAGGTGTTTGCCGATCCCCAAAATGCCGATATCGTGTACGTGCTCAATGCCCCGATGATGCGATCTATTGACGGCGGCAAGACTTTCTCCAACGTACCTGTAGGCCACGGCGACACCCATGACCTATGGATCAACCCCGGGAACAACCGCAACATGATCCTCGGCGACGACGGAGGCGCAGAGATCAGTTTCAACAGCGGCCGTTCCTGGTCTTCTATCGACAATCAGCCCACCGCCCAGTTTTATCGCGTCAATGCCGATAGACAGTTTCCCTACAAAATTTATGGAGGCCAACAGGACAATAGCTCTGTAGTGATAGCTTCGCGCAACAACAGCTTCGGCATTACTGAAAAAGACTGGAACAACGGGCCCGGCTGCGAGTGTGCCTGGGTGGCTTTTGATCCCGATAATCCCGCCATTCTGTACGGCGGCTGTTACCAGGGTTATATAGAAGCCCTCGATACCCGTACCAGCGAAGGGAAAGATATAATGGCATACCCTACCCTTAATTTGGCCCTGGAGCCTAAGGAGATGAAGTACCGCTTCAATTGGAATGCACCCATCGTAGCCTCTCCGCACAACCCCAACGTCATATACCACGCATCCAACGTAGTGCTGCGAAGTGTTAACGGCGGCATGAGTTGGGAAGCCATCAGCCCCGACCTTACCCGGAACGACCCCGCCAAACAAGGCCCCGGCGGCGGTCCGCTCACCAATGAAGGCGCCGGCGGCGAGAACTACAATACCATTTACTATTTGGTCGAATCGCCGGCCGAACCGGGCGTCATCTACACGGGCAGCGACTGCGGGCTGGTACATCTCTCCCGAGACAACGGCAAAACATGGCAGAACATCACTCCTGCCGGAATGCCCGAATGCGCCATCCACTCCATTGAGGTGTCGCCCCACGACAAGGGCACGGCCTACATCGCCGGTACCCGATACAAGTTTAACGATTTTACCTCGTACACCTATAAAACAACGGATTACGGAAAAACCTGGACCCGCATCTCCGAGGGCATCCGCAGCGACGACTTTCTCAAAGTGGTACGCGAAGATCCTAAAACCAAGGGGTTGCTTTACGGCGGCGCCGAGCGCGGATTCTACATCTCTTTCAATGGCGGCACATACTGGAATCACCTCCAGCTGAACTTACCAGCCGTGCCGGTTACCGATCTCATCATACGCGATAACGACCTGGTGGCCGCTACCGCGGGTCGTGCGTTCTGGATACTCGACGACCTTTCTCCGCTGCAACAATCAGCCGGTAAACTGGAAGCGCTTCGCTTGTTCAGCCCCAAGCCCACCGTCCGTTTCAGCAGCTACCAGGTGCCCTGGTTGCCGGAGTTCATTCCCGGCATCGGCAAAAACCCCGACAACGGCGTTATCCTCAGCTATTACTTCCCCGAAAGCGCCGATACCAGCGAGCTGAAGCTGGATATCCTCAACGCTGCCGGTGTCGTCATTCGCTCTTACAGCAGCAAAAAAGACGAGAATTTCAAGCCCTACCCCGGCGGGCCGCGCCCGCAGCCGGTATTGCCGGCCGGGAAAGGGCTGCACCGCTTTGCCTGGGATTTCAGAACAACAGGCCTTCCCGATATTCCCGGCGTATTTGTATATGCCGACTACAACGGCCACCGCGTAGCGCCCGGGAGGTACCGCGCCCGCCTCACGTACAAGGGGCAGTCCTCTGAAACCGGGTTTGATATCACGGCTGATCCCCGGCTCAAAGTTTCAGAACAGGCATGGAACGAACAGCAACAGACCATTGCCCGGGTGGAAGGACACATCCGCGACATGCACGATTGCGTTAATGCCCTTCGCAAGGTGAGGAAGCAGGTTGAAAACCTCAACGAGGCCATGAAAAATGCAGGCGGCGAAAATGAAAAGGTCATGTTTGCCACCGGGGAACAACTGCTGAAAAAAATAGACGCTTGGGAGGCTGAAATCGTGGAAACCCGGCAGCGCAACTTCCAGGACGTGATCAATTGGCCCAGCAAGCTCAACGCCGAATTCTTCGACTTGCGCGGCAAGTTAGACGTGCACGATCCACGCGTAACACAAGGTGTGCGCGACCGACTGGCCGACCTGGAAAACGAGTGGACCAAGCACCGCGCCGCGTGGAAAAAGCTGATAGACGAGGATGTGGCAGGGTATAACCGCATGTTCAGAGAGAAGGAACTGCCGGTGCTTGTTGCACCGGAGCGGTAGCCAAAAAGCTGCGAGCCTTTAGCTTCGCGTTTTAGCACCGCAAACAAAAACGCTTTTCTCAATGGAAAGGAATTCAAGCGCATCTTGATTTATACCCGACGAAAAATGGTTTGCGAAAGAAAATAAACCATTTTTCATCGGGATAATCCCGACGAAAAATGGTTTGGGAAAAATTTATACCATTTTTCGTCGGGACCAGTGGTTTGCAAAAGCAAAGATTCGCAAACCACTGGCTATCGAGTATACAATACTCTATTCTGCGGCAATGTCTTGAAGCTCGTAACTCGAGGCTCGTAGCTTGGGTTGTTTTCAAGCTGGACTACTTCCGCTCTTTTTTCGTCTCTTCTATCTGGAATGCAATGCGCTCCACCCCGCGCAGGGGGCTCATGCGCATGTATTGCTCCATGGTGAATACATAGCGGCCGGGTGCCTGGAAATAGGCGCCTTCCTGGATGGGCAGCCTGAACCGGCAGCGTTTTGCATTGCATTTGCCCTGCCATGCGCCGCCCTGATCGGCCAATTCGAGGGAGAGCGGGGAACTGAGGCGGCGCCCGTCGGGGAATACAGTATGAATGCGCATGTAAAGGTTTTGCCATTCGAAGTCCGGCGCGTGATCCAATGTTAGCCAGAGGTCATAAACGCTGGTGGTATCGGGTATGTCGGCCTCAAAGCGGAGGGAGTCGGCGTATGTCCAAAGGCCGTTGGGAATGTCGCGGGATTCATCCACGATGTAATTGGGGCCGCAAGCGAACAGGCTTACCGCTAACAGGAAGAGTATGAGAACAGAGAAATGGCGGTACATGAGTAGAAGATTTGCTGTGAAGGAGCAGTA
>CAZNYK010000202.1:0-4561 GCA_964577215.1 uncultured Saprospiraceae bacterium | reverse complement strand
AAAGATCTGCAGGTCAGGTTCGACCAGTGCCGGAAAAAAGCGCATGCCATTCAGAACAACTCAACCAGGTTGAGGGAAAAAAATGAAATTTCCAGGAAAATGGGGGATGTCTTCATCGATTTTCCCGACTTAATCCAGTCCTTTTACGGCACTCAGGAAGAAGGGATTATCACGGGTATCGCCAATCGCTACAAAAAAGTACCCGAATTAAGTGGAATTGACTTTTTTGAATCTGTTCCAAAAAACGAATTGGGAAATTTTACCAAATGCTGCATCGTAAATGCTCTGGCGGAAATCATTTATTCCGGCCAAATGCGGATAGGCGATGAAAAGAGAGTTGAAAAAATTCTGGTTGATTTATTTCCCAATTCATACCAAACGGTAAAACTAAGCATTACGAGGGTCAGTGCGGAATTGGATTATTTTTTGGGGAATATGTAACATGGTCCCTAAAAAGATATTGACCATTTTCGGCACCAGGCCGGAAGCCGTAAAAATGGCGCTTTTGGTTAAGGCGCTCAACGGATCCGCTCATTTTGAACACAAGACCTGCGTCACCGCTCAGCACCGGGAGATGCTCGACCAAATCCTCGACTTTTTTGAGATCGCGCCGGATTTTGACCTGGATATCATGCAGCCCGGGCAAGATATTTTTGACATATCCATCAGGGTGATGCAAGGTTTGAAGGAAGTTTTTAAATCCTGGCGGCCGGATATGGTTCTTGTGCAGGGCGATACCTCCACTACCCTGGCCGGCAGCCTGTCGGCCTTTTATGCCGGCATCCCCATCGGCCACGTGGAGGCAGGGCTGCGGACGCATGATTTGCTCGCCCCGTTCCCGGAAGAAGGTAATCGCGTGCTCACTTCCCGGCTGGCTAAATGGCACTTTGCCCCTACCCTGCTGAACAAAGACAATCTCTTAAAGGAAGGTATCCCGGAGGACACGATCCTGGTTGCCGGCAATACCGGCATAGACGCGCTGCTGTTCGCCTCCCGGAAAACAACCGCTTTTTCCGGTCGGGTCGCTGATGAACGCCTCAGGCAGGTTTTCCGGGAAAAAAGAAAAATATTGTTGGTCACCGGCCATCGCCGGGAGAATTTCGGGCAGGGCTTCATCGATATTTGCTCGGCGCTGAAGACGGTTTCCAGGCAATTCCCCGACCTTTTTATAGTCTATCCTGTGCATCTCAACCCCAGGGTGCAGGAGCCGGTGTACCGCCTGCTTCGGGACAGGGACAACATCATCCTTACCAAGCCATTGGATTATCCCGATTTTGTGTATGCCATGAAGAACTGCTGGGCCTTGTTGACCGACAGCGGCGGCGTGCAGGAGGAAGGCCCTTCGCTGGGCAAACCGGTATTGGTCATGCGCGACACTACTGAAAGGCCGGAAGCCCTGGAGGCCGGCGCCGCCAGCCTCGTCGGCTCCGACCCGGATGCCATTGTGCAAGGCGTTGCCGGGTTGTGGAATTCTCCTGAAAAGTACCTCGCGATGAGCAAGGCCCACAATCCCTATGGCGACGGCAAGGCGGTAGAGAGAATAACCGGATTCCTGGAGAAAAACTTCTGAAGGTCGCCGGGCTAAAAAGCCCAAGCCTTGTATACCCTGCCTAAAACCGGGCAATACCACGGCTCCGGGGAAAGCGCCCTAAAACAGAGCACCCCATCCTTTGTTGCAGCTTTTGCGTCATCTTTTCATCAAAACCGGCCATTGAGTACGCGGGGCGACTTTCCGGCCTTTTAGCGGGAACATGCAGCCGCAAACGACAGTTTAGGAGGGACTTTTTCTAACATAAAAACCGAAATACAATGTTTAAATCCGTTAACCTCTGGGGCTTGTTGCTCCTCACTGCCGCCATCATCGGTTTCAGCGCCTGCGGGAAAGATGACGATGAAACGCCGACGACTGAGCAAACCATCGTGGAGGTTGCCTCCAAAGACCCGCAATTCTCTACCTTGGTATCTGCTCTGCAGCGGGTGAATCTCGTCTCTACGCTCGAAGGCGCGGGGCCATTCACCGTATTTGCGCCGACCAACGCCGCTTTCACCGCACTGGGTGTTGATTTGGCTACCATCAGCGATGAAGCGCTCACTGAAATCCTGCTCTACCATGTTTTCGGCGCAAGCATCAAAGCCGGCGACATTCAGGAAGGCCAGACCTACGCCACCACTGCTGCCGCCACCGGCCCGGGTGCAACCCAATTGTCCATGCTCATTGAAAAAACCGGCAATGCATTGAAAATCAATGGCTCCGTAAATGTGACCACCGCCGATATCATCACCAAGAACGGTGTGATCCATGTGGTAGATGCCGTCATTCTACCGCTCGACGTGGTGGGCCATGCACTTGCCAACAGCAACTTCACTCAATTGACAGGCGCGCTTAGCAGCGCTCCCGGCGATCTGGTCAATGTGCTGCGCGGCAACGGCCCCTTCACCGTGTTCGCTCCGCTCAACAGCGCTTTCACCGCCATTGCGGGCACCGTGGCCACTCTTACCCCCGAACAAATCGCCAAAGTACTCACCTACCATGTGGTGGGAGGCGCCAATGTGCGTTCGTCTGCACTGTCCAACGGCCAGGTGGTCACCACGGTCAACGGCGCTACCTTTACGGTCAACACTGCCGGCGGCGTGACCATCCGGGATGCAAACGGCAATACTGCCAATGTGGTCCTTACGGATGTACAAGCTACCAATGGCGTGATCCATGTGCTGAGCGCGGTGCTCATTCCGGATAACCTGTAAGATAAACCTGTTGTGCCTCGTGCACACTATGAAATGCAAAACCGCCCTGCAACTTTCCTCGCGGAAAGCCGGCAGGGCGGTTTTCGTTTATGCTTTTTTTCTAAGGAATCCTCAGTTTTCCCGTCCAAAGAGACGCTTCCCCGCCATCACTGAACAAGCGTCCGTAGTACAACCCTCCCGGAAGTGCGGCATCCAAGGCAGCCTCCAGGCTGTAAGCCTTTTTGGCGGCAAAGGCCCTGATGCCGTCGGTCTCCTCTATGAGGATAATAGTCACCGGAAGACGAAGTATGGGCTTGCCATCGGGCAGGCTGTTATCTGACAGGACGAGAAGCAGTTCCGGCGGCTCTCCGGCCATAAGCATACGCCCGGTAAAACGGATTTGGCGCGTGCCGGCAGTGGCGCCGGGGAAGGATTCCAGGATGGCAGTTTCCATGGTTGCGTAAGCATTGGGAGGCTGCTTGATCTCTTTTTCCAACAAGGGATTGGGCACAAAGGGATTGGGGGCCGGTTTTTTGGGCGCAGGCGGCGCAGGCGGCACAGAATCCTTGATGACACTGGGAGCCTGGGGAACCGGCGGGGCCTCCCCGGCTATGGTGTCTTCGATGCCTGCCGGCGGGGGCGGCGCCGGTTCCGGTCCGGGTCTTTCTCTTTGCAGAAAACGCCACAGCAGGAAGACGGCCAATAATATCAATAAGAGAATGCCCCCCCGGAAATAGCGGGCGCCCCGGGCGTTCGGCGCTGAAAATTCCTTGGCAATCTCAGCCGATTTTTGAGCAAATGCCAGTTTATCTTTATCGGACAGCACCCGTTCCAGGCGCCGGTGCAGCGCCAGTTCGGCGGCTAATTCGGGATCGGCAGCCGCTTGCCGTTCAAATTGCTGCCGCTCCCCTTCCGGCAATTCTCCTGCCAGGTAGGCCTCGATGTGTTCATATAGAGTTGCTTTGTCCATAAAGTTCAAAGTTCAAATATTGAAAATTGCGAAGCAGACAACCTGGAATCACTCGTCCAAAAACTCGGCATACCTCACATCGCCGCGCACCTTTTCCAGTAAGCTTTCCTTGCACTGAAACTTGCGCTTTTTAGCGTATCCCACACTGCCGAATCCCATGGCGGCGGCAATTTCTTCCATGCTTCTCTTCTCGAAAAACAACAGGAGCAGCCGTCTGCAATCCTCGCCTATTTTAAAGAGCGCATCCCGGAAAATCCGGTCTTTCTCTTCTTCGATCAAGTTGAATTCCAAATCAGTCTCATCACTGAATTTGAAATCGTCGGATAGTGTTACCTCGGTTCTCGATTTCTTTTGCAGGCGATTGCCCCAGATGTTGCGGCAAACGCCGTAGATCAGGGTGGCGAACGTACTGCTGAGTACAAAGCCGCCGTGCCTGCATTTTTCAAACAGCACCACGAGAGCGTCCTGGAATACATCCTTGGCATCGTCATAGCTGCCGCCGTTTTGGGTGATCAGACCGGCCACCTTGGGAAGGTAGTCCCGGTATATGCGGCGCAGCCCTTCCGGGTCGCCGGAGCGGATGGTTGTGATGTAGTGTTCGTCTGGATGAGCCATGCGGGAAGAATGTTTGCCCCGACGAGCGTAGAGAATCGGGAATGCAAAATGCAAAAGTAAAAAGTAAAAAGTAAAAAGTAAAAAGTCAAAGACCCCGATGAAGTCGGGGGAAAAAGTAAAAAGGCGACGCACCGAGCATTGCACTGAGCGACTCGTGCTGAGCGGGGTCGAAGCAAGCCGAAGTGCGAAGCCGCAGTGCAGTCGCAGGGCAAAGTTTGCCTCACCCCTCCCAGTTTCCGGATATTTTGTAAC
>CAZNYK010000201.1:0-4807 GCA_964577215.1 uncultured Saprospiraceae bacterium | reverse complement strand
GGCAAGTCCTACACCGGCAAGCGGCTTGCGGCCTTGTTGGGCTATGCCTTTTACGACCTGGATACGTTGATCGAGGAGCGAGAGGGGTGTGCGGTCAGCGATATATTCCGCGACAAAGGGGAAGCTTATTTTCGAGAGTTGGAAAGCCGCATCCTGCGCGAAACAACGGGTATGGAAAACGCGGTCATCTCCTGTGGCGGCGGCACGCCCTGCTTCCACCATAACATGGACTGGATGAACGCGCAGGGCATCACGATATGGCTTGATCCGCCTGTAGAGGTCATTTATGAACGCCTCTTGCGCAAGCCGCACAAGCGCCCTTTATTGGCCGGTCTGGAAACGGCGGAGGAATGGCTGGCATTCATCGAAACCAAGCTGGCCGAGCGCGGGCCCTATTACAACCAGGCGCAGATGGTTTATCGCCAGGAGCGTGATGGAGTGGATGTTGCAGGGGAATTGGCGGCGTTGGTGGGGGGCTTCATGAGTAAACCTGCTGATTAGAAAACTAGAAGTGCAGGGGTAGGTGATGAATGGGAGAGACCTGAACGTTTTGCAACTTGGCCCAGGAGGGGCTCTTAAGCACCTGGATAGAGGTTTCCAGTCCCCATCGTTTGTTGTAAAGCCCGGCAAAGTGGCGATGATGGAAAAGCCGGCGGTGCATCAGGGTGGTGAGTATAACGAGACTGTTCATTTTTCTGTTTCCCAAAAAGGCCGCAAAGAGCGCTAAGTCTTTATTTTCAGTAGCTTATGAAAATGGAAAGGAAAGAACGGTTTTGGGGAATTCAATAGATCATATTGCCTGTTTATTTTAACTAAACGGCCTTTCCCACTCGTCATCTCCTATCTTGAAAAAGGAGATTTCCTGTTAATAATTACGGCCTGTTCCAAAAGCCAATGCAAACTGTTAATTTTGAGCTTTTCACTCCCCCCAATACAACCTGTGCGATGAAACTGCCGTACCTCTTGTTTTTGCTCTTCCTTGTACATTCGCTATGGGGCCAGGGGGATAACTCGCCGGCTGGTTTAGCGGTTCCTGCCGGCGGTAAATGGGTGAATCCTGATAGTGTGGCGAAACCCAGGATAAGGCCGGCCGGTATACCGGTTGAAACTTCTTTTCCTTCCAACATAAAGCCTGCGGGCCAACCTCGAATTGTACAACTTCAACAAGAACCCGGAACCATTACGCCGGGCAAGCATGGCGTCCCCCTGCCAATCATGAAGCAGGCCAAAGGCAGGATAATACCCACCCGGCACCCGCAACCAGTACCTGCTAAGCCCCTGGATTTAAAAGATAATGCCGTTGCGGATTTTCAAATCCTGTCCGAATCGCAGGGGATGCCTTCCCTTCACATTGGCGCTATGTTGGAAGACCGCAAAGGAAACTTTTGGTTCGGCACCGGAGGCGGAGGTATAAGTCGTTATGACGGGCGCACCCTGACCAACTATTCCGAGGATGAAGGCCTCGCTTACAGTTCGGTTCATGCCATGTTGGAAGATAGCCGCGGAAACCTTTGGATCGGAGCTGATCGCGAGCATGGAATGAGCAAGTTCGATGGGCAAAAGTTTACTCACTTTGCTGAAAATGAAGGATTCAGTGTGCAAACCATTTTAGCAATGCTGGAAGATTCCAGTGGGAATATCTGGTTCGGCACTAATGGCGGCGGGGCCATTAGATACGATGGCCGGAACTTCACGCATTTCACGAAACGCGAGGGATTAAGCAGCAATTTAATACTGTCTATGCTGGAAGACAGCAAAGGAAATATCTGGTTTGGGACAAGAGACGGTGGCGCATGTAAATATCATCCTGCACGAGGTTTTACCTGCTACACCAAAGAATCAGGCCTGGGTGACAATACGATCAATGCCATCCTGGAAGACAACCGGGGAAAGCTTTGGTTCGGGACGGAAAACGCCGGGATTGCCGTTTTTGACGGGCAGCGCTTTTCGTTTTATACCACAGCGGAGGGCATGGTCAGCAACTCTGTCAGGGCGATTTTTGAAGACAATGCAGGTAATATTTGGATAGCGACTCATAGCGGTGTAAATAAATTTGACGGACAAAATTTTATCCTGTACACTAAAGATGAAGGGCTGTCTTCGAATAGAGTCAATTCAATAATAGCAGATAGCCGGGGCAATTTGTGGTTCGGAACCAGCGGTGGAGGCGCCATCCGGTATAACAGCCGCTCTTTTGTCTATTACGATCCTGTCGGCACCCCGCGCTTGCAGGATAGTCGGGGAAACTTGCTGAAGAGTTATAATCGCGGCATAAAAATATTAAACTACGACGGACATTCCTATTCGGATCAACCGCTGGTAAATAATGGAAGTTTGGACTATATCGGCCCGGTCATCGAAGACCGTCAGGGTAATATCTGGTTGGGTGACCGGCGTGAAGGTTTATTCAAATTTGATGGGCAATATGTCACAAATTTTACACGTAACGAAGGCCTGACCGATAATGACATCAGTTCAATCCTGGAAGACAGCCGTGGAAATATCTGGGTCGGCACACATTCGAAAGGCGTCAGCAAATTTGACGGAACGGCATTCACCCAATTTTCCGAAGCGGAAGGTTTGGTGCATTACCACGTACATGCAATAACCGAGGACAGCAAAGGCAATATCTGGTTCGGAACGGATGGTGGCGGGGTAAGTAAATTCGATGGAAAAGTCTTTTACAATTTTACCAAAGAAAATGGGCTGGCTACAGATCAGATCAATACGATTGTTGAGGACAGAAAGGGAAACATCTGGTTCGGCACCTGGAACGGCGGCTTGAATATTTTTGACGGAAAAAGCTTCAGGTATATTAAAAAAGAAGACGGGCTGAGTAACAACATTATCCAGTCCGTCATTCCAGACAAGAAAGGGCGTTTTTGGGTAGCTACCGAACAAGGTCTGAATGTATTAATTCCTGACTCATCAGCGCGAAAACAGTTTCGCATTATACGATTTGACAAAGCAGATGGTTTCAGATCAGTGAATGTCGGTGGGGGATTTTTGGATCGAAGCAATCGAATCTGGTTTGGAGAGGCTATGTTGGACCTCAACCAGTTTGAAGTATCAGAAGAACCGCCCCGTATCCGGTTAAATTATATTGAACTGAAGCAAACGTTTGTGGATTTCCGGAGGCTAAGCGACCAGGGCTACCGAAATACGCTTGCTTTCGGCGATTACTTAGATCAGGCATTTGACAGTGTCGCTGCATTTTACAATTATCCGTTAAACCTGAAGCTACCGTATCATATCAATCACCTGACTTTCCATTTTTCTGCCATTTCCTGGGATGCTCCCCATAAAATCCAGTACCAATTCAAAATGGAAGGCCTGGATAAAGATTGGAACCCGCCGATTACAGAAAACAAGGTCGATTACCGCGATCTGTCCCCGGGAACCTACACTTTTAAGGTTCGAGCTGCCGGGCAAAGCATGGTGTGGAGCGACTCATTCAGTTATACATTTACCATTTTTCCACCCTGGTGGTTGAGCTGGTGGGCATATTGTTTTTACGGTTTGTTTGTCGCCGCCGCGTTAATGGGCTTGCGGCGATACGAACTCAATCGCCAGGTAGCAAAAACAGAAGCCCGTTACTTTAAAGAACTGAACACCGCCAAAACCAGACTCTATACCAACATCACCCACGAATTCCGTACCCCGCTCACCGTCATCATGGGCATGATGGACTCGATAACGGGGCACGACCAGGCGCGCAAGCTGGTGCTTCGCAACAGCCGGCAGTTGCTGCAGTTGGTCAACCAAATGCTCGATCTGTCGAAACTCGAAAGCGGGTCGATGCAACTGCGAAACCGCCAGACCGATATTATCCGATATTTGAATTACCTCACCGAAAGCTTTTATTCATTAGCCAAAGAACGGGGTATCCGGCTGACTTTTTCAACAGAAGAAGGAGAACTGGTTATGGATTTCGACGAAGAAAAAATGCAGCATATCGTTTACAACCTCCTGGCCAACGCGCTAAAGTTTACGCCGCCTGGCAGTGGTGGTAGCGTGGAATTGCAGGCACAGAAAATTGCACAATCCGGCCAAAATTGGCTACAAATTGTAGTGCACGACACCGGCATCGGCATTTCCGAAAAAAACCTGCCCCATATTTTCGACCGCTTTTATCAAACCGACGATTCGCACACCCGCCACGGCGAAGGCACCGGAATCGGACTTACCCTGGCCAAAGAATTTGTAGAACTCATGGGCGGTACCATCTCGGTACACAGCACGCCTGGGCAAGGCAGCGCCTTTACCATTTTGCTACCGGTAAAAAACAAGGCCCCGCTTGCCGAAACCGAAACTGCTGAAAAAACTGCTGCGGAGCAGATCAGGCCGGAATTGGTTGCGTCAACAGAAATGACAAAACCCGGAGAAGCCCGGCTGTCCAAACACCTGACCGGCGACAAGCTCTTCCTGCTCATTGTAGAGGATAACAAGGATGTAGTAGCATATATCCGCACCCTGCTCGAAAAGGACTACCAGATCGAAACGGCCCCCAACGGAAAAGCCGGACTGGAAATGGCCTTCGAACTGGTACCAGACATCATCATCAGTGATGTGATGATGCCCGAAATGGACGGTTATACCCTTACCCAAACCCTGAAAACCGACGAGCGCACCAGCCATATTCCCGTCATTTTACTGACCGCCAAAGCCGAAGAGCAGGACCGGCTTACCGGCCTCCGCACCGGCGCCGATGCTTATCTCGTCAAACCCTTCAACAAGGCGGAGCTGCTGGTGCGGCTGCAACAACTGATCGCCTTGCGGCGGCGCCTGCAGCAGAGATACGCCGGCA
>CAZNYK010000200.1:0-4882 GCA_964577215.1 uncultured Saprospiraceae bacterium | reverse complement strand
AAACTCCGGTGTCTGTATTCCTGGCTGAAGGCTCTGAAATACAAGTCAAGGAAGGAAGAGTGCTCTGACAATGGGCAAACGTACTTCTGTATACCCGGCGAAAAATGGTTTGCGAAAAAATGTAAACCATTTTTCGTCGGGACCAGTGGTTTGCAATTTTTTACTTTTGCAAACCACTGGCTATCGAGTATAAATGGATGCAATGAACTATCTTTACGATAAAAACATCAATGATCCATCTTTACAGGAACGCCGGTAGCCGTCAAATTGCACCTGTTTCATTTTTGGCTATCCTTTTATGGAGCATTTTTTCAGGATTATCCAATACCGCAAACGCTCAAATAGTAAATGCACAAAGATCCGGTTTCACCTGGATATCCACGGAAAACATTGCTGATCAGACCTTTGGCTCAGGCTACACCATGTACACCGCTGCATGGCCCATATTTAAACAGTATCCCGGCCCTGCAGACTTCCAAATGGGATTGAGCAGTAGTTGGATGACCACGCAACGCACCGGTACGGAGCCGGCTCAATTTTACACAACCATTGAAGGAGGCTTAGGCTGGTGGCACGACACGCGTTTCGGCACCAAAATACCTAAGTTTATCATGGGGGGTGTTTCTTATAATTTCTATGCATGGGCGAACGGACCCGGCGCCGGGAGAAGTAATAATTTACCCAATGGACAGAGAGATTGGAGTACGCCCGGCGGTAAATACGGGGTAGCTCAATTATCCAACAAACTACTGTGGGCGCCCGATGGCTTGAATATGGCGCAAAGTTTAAATGGGGAAATACTTGGATACGGGTATCTTCCTTTGCCATTGACAGAACCCATTCCAAATACAAATGGAACAGGTATCGAGACGGGTAATCAATGCTGGACCTTATTCTTACATTCCACCAATTTCAAAGGTCCCGCAACCTTCTTTTTACCCACTTTCTGGACAGAACCCGCATTGCTGAATCCCGCTTTAGAAGGATTATTTCTGGACTCAAGACCCTCTGATCCGAATGTAGGTTTCGGTATCGAGCATGCACAATCACCGGCAATTATTTCCCGGGATGGCAGCGGAAACCCGTATGCTAAATTAGAAAGATTGCAATTCCCGGCTAACAATGAAGATAATTCAATGATTCTGAGTCAAATTTCGGTTTACTCCAAAAATGCGCTTTGGAATGCACTGGAAACTTGGTTTAGCGGAGGGCCCGCTGTCTTGCCTCGTATTAATGAGGCCGGGACTTATGGCGTTTCGTTCGTCAATAATGGAGGCGCCATGGCAGCTGAAATCTCTGAGACCTCGCCTAATGGGATAAATCATGACATTGATTTGCATTACATCAATAATGTTCAGCAAAATTCGACCATTATGGGGTTTGAATATGACCTGAATATAGTGGAGAAAAAAGAAAAAAACTTCCTGTTACCAGAATATTTCAGACTCGACCCGGATAATCTATGGCGCCCTGTTGATGAGGTAGCTGTGCCACCCTCTACTAATTTGTTGACGACCGCCGTACCCACATCGCCCCGACCGGAAATCACTTATTTGACACCTTTGGATCCGGACTGTCATTGGCAAGACCCCAATGGCCCCTGGAATAATCCCGGACCCACCGCAGGCCCCTTTAAAGCTGACCTTGGGGACGGGACAACCGTTACCTATTATTGGTATCGTTTTGTGGACCAACCTGCCATCATCCACGCAAACCTTCCGGAGGATATTCGTACCAAACTTCAAAGCAGAGCCGAGCTTATACACGCCAACTGGAGCCATACAGATGAATATTTAGCGCCTCCATCTATAGGAAGAATAGCCACCGTAGATCCGGCGGGTATTGTTCAACCGCCTGCAGGTTTAGAGATCGGTTATGTTCCGATTGTGACCCGACAAGAGAAAACCCCGCGTAAAGTAAGAGTATTTGTTTTAGCCGGTCAGTCAAATATGCAAGGATATGGCGCCATCAATGATCCGGAAAACGATCCCGGAAGCTTAATGGATGTAATTCAAAATGATGCCGATGGAACGTGGTCCAAAATTGGTGAGCCAGGTAATTGGACCTCATTGGAGAATGTCTCTTTGTATTTTGCACGGAATGGCGAAACGATCAAATCAAATGTAACCGTCGGTCAGGGAGCTTTTGCGCATTTAATAGGACCGGAGTTAATGTTTGCCCATCAGTTGGATGAATATTATGAAGACCCCGTATTAATCATAAAAACAGCCTGGGGAGGAACGAGTCTGGCAGAAGATTTTCGTCCCCCTTCAGCAGGCGGTATCACCGGTGCATATTATAATGACATGATCCAAACGGTGCGGGATGTTACCGACAACCTGGGAACCGAATTCCCGGATATGGGTACCACCAATTTTGAAATTACAGGATTTGTCTGGTTCCAAGGCTGGAACGATGGCGCATCCGACAACTTTTTGGATGAATATGAAAGCAATTTGTACCATTTGGTCAATGATGTAAGAAATGACCTGGACATACCTGATCTGCCGGTCGTCATTGCCAGTTCAGGACAGGGTGGGTTTGAGGCAACAAATGATCTTTGGGTGCAAAGTATGCAAAATATAGTATCCGTAGCGCAGGAAAATGTAGGATGTAATGATTCCATTTATGGCGGTAAAGTAGGTTTCGTAAATACCAAACCCTATTATCTGAATCTATCGGCCTCACCGCAAGACGCCATTCATCACTTTAATAATAATGCCCTTACTTTTTTGAATATTGGAAAAGCAATGGGTGATGAAATGATCCTGGCCATCAATGACATGGCATATTGCTATGAAGACTGTAATGACCCCGTATCTCCCGGTATCGTATCAATAGGTAACAGAGTATGGAACGATCTAAATCGAAATGGTATAAATGACCCCGACGAGCCGGGTATCCCAGGGGTATCTTTAGTGATTTGGGCGGATTCTGACGGTGATGATATCCCTGACTGGCAAGGCTTCGGAGGTGTGCAGGTGACGGATGAAAACGGATATTATAAATTTTCGGGTCTTCAACCCGGAAACTATGTGGTCTTTGTATGGAGTGTCGATAATTGGGGCCCTGGAGAGCCATTGGAAAACTTCATATCAACAAATGGCTTTGAACCTGATGCAGACAATGATGTGGATTTAGACAATAATGGTTTTGGCAATCCTTTTACAGATATAATGTCAGGTATTGTGATGCTTAGATCAGGCGAAGAACCACTGAATGATGGCGATCCATTCAATTGTTATTTTGATTACGATTCGAGTGGCAATAACACCGTTGATTTTGGTTTCTATAATCCCAGTATTATCTCTGCAAACGAGGATGTACTCGTTGATGAACATTGGATTCAAATTTTTCCGATGCCCGTCCTGAATGAGTTTACGATCAAGGGAAACTTGAGTTTATACCAGGTAGAAATATATGATGCCGTAGGCCGAATGCTTCGAAAAACAGACTCCGGCGAATCCTCTCTTACCATTGATATTTCATCGTTTCCTGCCGGTTTGTATTTCGTTAAAGCGATTCATCAGGACAATCATCACAGTAAGATGCTAAAAATAGTAAAGCTATAGAGGAAAGTGATACTATTTGGAGTATTACTGCGTCATGCAGCGCGAGGGTGAACCCGCGTTACATTTCTTTGTTCAATGAGAAACCTGAGTTGATGAACACAAACGACCTTCTCCAAAGAGCTTTACAATTAGATTTCCTCAGCGCCGAAGAGGGCCTCTTCCTCTTCGAAAATGGCTCCACCGCCGAGTTGATGTACACCGCCGACAAGCTGAGGCAAAAGCACGTACCCGGAAACGTAGTGACCTGGATCATAGACCGCAACTCCAACACCACCAACGTCTGCATCGCCAATTGCAAGTTCTGCAACTTCTACCGCAGGCCGGGGCACGAGGAGTCCTACACAACCACCATTGAGGAATACAAAGAAAAAATTGACGAGTTGTTCCGCCTCGGCGGCGATCAACTTTTGCTGCAAGGCGGCCATCACCCGGATCTTGGGCTCGATTTTTATGTCAACCTTTTCCGTCAACTCAAGACCCTCTATCCCGATCTGAAACTCCACGCGCTGGGGCCTCCGGAGATCGCCCACATCACCAAGCTGGAAAAGTCCACCCACTACGAGGTGCTCAAGGCACTCAAGGAGGCCGGCTTGGATTCCCTGCCCGGGGCCGGCGCCGAGATACTCGACGACCGCGTTCGGCGCCTCATCTCCAAGGGCAAATGCGGCGGCCAGGAATGGCTCGACGTGATGCGCGCTGCCCACCAATTGCGCATCACCACCTCCGCCACCATGATGTTCGGCCATATTGAGACCAACTTAGAGCGCATGCAACACTTAGAAATGCTGCGGCAGGTGCAATCCGAAAAACCAGCCGACGCCAAGGGGTTCATCGCCTTCATTCCCTGGCCGTTCCAGGACGAAGATACCATCCTTGTGAAGCTCAAGCGCGCCCGCAACACCTGCACCAGCGACGAATACGTGCGCATGATCGCCATCAGCCGCATCATGCTGCCCAACATACCCAACATCCAGGCCTCCTGGCTCACGGTGGGCAAAGCCGTGGCGCAAGTGTGCCTTCATGCCGGGGCCAACGACTTCGGCAGCATCATGATAGAGGAAAACGTGGTATCTGCTGCCGGGGCCAAATTCCGTTTTACCGCCGACGGCATTCAAAAAGCCATCCGCGATGCCGGCTTCCGCCCGCAGTTGCGCACCCAGCAATACGAATACAGGGAATTGCCGGCCAATTTGGTGAACCAGGAATTGGACCGGGCAGCCATGATCGTGGATTAACCAATAAGCCCCGGCAACTCCAAATCCTTTTCCGACAGCACAGCATCCTTCAGATCAATTTGCCAGTCAATGCCG
>CAZNYK010000199.1:0-4897 GCA_964577215.1 uncultured Saprospiraceae bacterium | reverse complement strand
GTTACCGAAAGGATAATCAGGAGAAGGTGAGATTTTTTAATCATGGTTTTTTTTTTGGGTTGTCAGTTGTCGGTTTTTACCCGCCGTCCGCGTGTCGCTAAAGCTTTAGCGGAGGCGCAAGCCTTGGCGTAGGCGGGTTGTCGGTTCATCTTTACAAACTGATAAGAGACGACGCATTTACGAAGAAGACTTACTTATTGAGGTAGGCAGAATACATCCACACCGATTTCTCCTGGGAGCGGATATAATCGCTCATGAGGGCGTTGGTTCCTTCGTCGCCGGCATCGGCTGCGAGATCGAGCAGTTCGCGCTGCAGGGAAATGATGACTTTAAAAGCGTTGAGAATGTCTCTTACGGCTTGTACGCCATCGGATACGAAATCGCTTTCAGCCACTTTGGATACCTTGCGATACTCGGAGTAGTTGTGTTTCGGGGAGTGCCCCAGGGTGAGGATGCGCTCGGCCACCTCGTCAATTTTGAGGAGCAGGTCGTTGTAGAGTTCTTCAAATTTCAGATGCAGTTCGAAGAACTTCTCTCCCCGGATATTCCAGTGGTAGCCGCGGGTGTTTTGGTAAAAGATGGAATAGTTCGCTAAAAGCTCGTTGAGTTTCTCGGCGAGGTGCTGCGACTTGCTGATGTCGAGGCCGATTGCATTCAATGTACTCATATCGTTGTGTTTTCTGCAAAGATAGGCTTTTACGCTATCGAGTTTCAGTGATTTTGCTCACTTGACCAGCGCTGTTGATTTTTCTCTCCCGTATTCGCTCTCCCATTTCCTTTTCTACTTTTTACTTAAAGTCCCCTCATACCTCGCCTTATCCAACAGAACTTTCTTGGCTTCGGTTACCTCGGAGTCGTTGCGCAGGGTCATTTTGATCTTGCCGGTTTTGTAGTAATAACGCCCGGCGATGTCGCGCTCGATCAGATCGAGGATGGTGTTTTTGTAACCTGCCAGGGCTGTCCTTTTGGCGTTGCGGATGTTTTGCTCCATGGCTGCGATCTCGGCGTCTAACTTATACCCGTCCTTGGCCGCTTTTTCCTTGAATTCCTTGAGCAGTTTTTCGCTTTCGGTTTCGTATTTAAAGTCGCGGCTTTCCACGTATTTGAGGAATGCGTCAAAGTCGGTGAATTTGAACTGATCCACGGAATCAATGGAGGGGTTTTTAAGGCAGAACTGCGTCACAAAATCGAAGATGATGTGCTGGTTGACCAAAGCCTTGACGATCGGGTCGTCGGCGGGTTGGTTCAGCGGCAGGTCGGGGGTAACGCCTCCGCCGTCGAGGACGGTGCGGCCGTTGCGGGTGCTGAATTTGGTGCGCCGGCTGTCGGGTATATCCACCGGCTCGCCGTTTTTGTACTCTACGCTCTGGATGCAGCGCCCGCTGGGGATGTAATACTTGGCGGTGGTGACTTTCACGCGGGCATTGTAGCCCACCTCCATCACGTTCTGCACCAGGCCTTTGCCGTAGGACCGCTGGCCCAGCAATACGCCGCGGTCGTAGTCCTGCATGGTGCCGCTGACGATCTCGGAAGCCGAGGCGGATTTTTTGTCGATGAGTACAGCGAGTGGTATGTCGGGGTCCACGGCAGGCATGAAGGTGCTGAAGCCGCGGTCCTGTTCCTTGATCTTGCCGCGGTTGGTAGCCACGAGCATATCTTTGCCGATAAAGGCATTGCACACGTTGACGGCCTCGTGGAGCAATCCGCCGCCATTGCCGCGGAGGTCTAAGATGACGCCTTTGAGATCAGGATCCTGGGTTTTGAGTTCGCGCAGGGCATTGCCTACGTTGCGGCCGGCCTCCTGGGTGAAAGTAGTGAGGTTGATGTAGCCGATGTGATCGCCGACGATACCGCTGTAGGGCACGTTGGGGACGTCCACTTCGGCGCGTACGAGCGAGACATTGAACTCGTCGCTGCGGCCGGGGCGGCGAATGGTGAGGTTAACGGTAGTGCCGGGAAAGCCGCGCAGGATTTCGTTGAGGGCTTCGGGGTCTTTGCCTTTGGCGTCTTTTCCGTCCACGGCCAATATTTGGTCGCCTGCTTTGAGGCCTGCTTTGTCGGCGGCATACCCTTCATAGAGTTCGGTGATGGTGACGAAATCGCCGATTTTTTCGCTGGAAGCCCCGATGCCGTTGTAGCGGCCTTCGGTGGTGAGGCGGTAGGATTCGATGTCAGCCTCGGATATGTAGTTGGTGAAAGGGTCGAGCGAGCCGACCATGGCGTCGATGCCGGTGCGCATGAGTTTGCCGGGGTCAATTTCATCCACGTAGTTCAGGTTCAGTTCCCTATATACATTGGCGAATATCTCGATGTTGCGGGAAATCTCGAAAAACTTGTCGCTTACGGGGGATAGCGAGGCGGCAAGGCTGAGCGAGGCGGCGATCACCACGGCGCCGATGAGAAGTTTGTGCTTCATAACAATGCGGTTGATTTGCGGTATTAACGAAGAGTTCGCAGTTTGTAATGCTGTGAGGGGGGAAAAAGTTTAGGGGGCTCTACCCCTCCAAAAACCCTTTCAACCTCCCCACCACCTCATCCGGCGCCTCGGCGTGCACCCAGTGCCCTGCGTTTTCTACCGTTTCGATGCGGGCCTGCGGGAAGAGCGCCTTGATGCCGGCTTCGTCTTCGGGCTGCACGTAGGGCGAAAGGCCGCCGCGCAGGAAGAGCGCAGGCCCCTCGTAAGGCTCGCCGCCTTCTAAGGGCTTCAGGATTTCGGGGTAGTGTTGATAGATGACGGGCAGGTTCATTTTCCAGGCGTAGCGACCGTCGTGGTTGCGGCTGATGTTTTTGAGCAGGAATTGCAAAACGGCCGGCGATTCGATGCGGCGGGCGAGGAATGCCTCGGCGTCCTGCCGGCTTTCCACGCGGTCTATATCGAGGTCGAGCAGGGCTTTGAAAATCTCCTCGTGGCCGCCGGGATAGGCTTTGGGCGCCATGTCAATGACGGCGAGTTTGTCCACCATATCGGGGTAGTGCAGGGCAAACTGCATGGCCGTTTTGCCGCCCATGGAATGGCCGATGACGTGCGCCCGGTATATCCAGTGCGATTCCATGAATTCGAGCAGGTCTTCCGCCATGAGCGGGTACGACATCTCCTCCACATGCGGCGAGCGCCCGTGGTTGCGCTGGTCCACGATAAAAACCAGGAAATGCTCTGCCAATGCCCTGGCAACGGTCTGCCAGTTGTCTAAGGTGCCGAAGAGGCCGTGCAGGATGATGACCGGCTCGCCCTGGCCGAAGGATTTGTAATTGAGTTCCACGGGGCAAATATAGAAAGTGCGGGCCAGAGCGCTACTCTCCTTCCAATATTACATCCGTGCCCAGGAACAAACGCTCCCGGTGCGTGTACCACGAACGCCGTTTGGGGATGCGCAGCGGTCCGACGCGGGCTTCATCCTCCAGGAGGATATACTCGCCGTCATTTTGGGCCTCGTCGTGGTAGAAGCGGTATCCGCGGAGGGCAAAGGTAGCGGTGTCGAAGTAGAAATACCAGGTGTCGCTGCCGGTGTCCGGGTCATAGGTCACTTTTACCTCATGGTACTCTTCTCCAAAAAAATAGCGCAGCCGCGCCTGTGGAGCTATGACTGTGCCTGCATCGAGCAGCTTCATGGGCAAGCCGTACAGGTAGGTATAGTAATTGCGGTAGCGCTCGTTGTCGCGACAGCGCAGGATGTTGATATCCATGGCTTCGACAAATTGTTTTTCCGCACCGTTGATAGTAACGGTGCAACCGGTGGGGCCGGAATGCCGGACGATATGATCCGGGCCGTCCTGCCTCCATAATTGAAACTCGTCATTCCCGTTGTCAATCACAACGGTGGAACTGCGGTAATGCCCGTTGGGGCGCGTTTCCCAGAGCCTGAACCGGAAGCGCTCCGCAGCCCATGCCCCGTCGGGGTCGTGGTAGGCTATGCTGCGCCGTACAATTTCGCTTGCAGGCAGGGCAGAAGGCCGCAGCGTCCACTCGCGCAGGCTTTGCTCGTTCATACGTATGTAGTGATCGTTGTAGGCGAGGCGGGCCAGTTCGAGGGAGCGCTCCATCGTGCGCATGGCAGCCACGGTATCCCCGTCAGCGTATTCGATAAGGGCCTTGTAGCGCAGTATGCCGAATTGCTCGCCGTCCATTTCCACTTTCCGGTTGATCCATTGGCGGGCTTGTTTCCGGTCGAGATCATTGTCGAAGTAGTAGCGGGCGGCGCGGTAGTAATCGTCTCCGGAGGGCTTGCCGGCAAGAGCCGTTGCGACGAGTTCCCTCACCTGTGCATCGGTATCGAAGTGAAAAGGCAGCCGCACGCGGGTGTACTCCCATTCCAATACCAGTTCGGCGTATTGGGGCCGGATGTTCATCCATCGAAGTTCCATGCTCTCGATGCGCTCCGGGAGTTTTTCGGCGGGCGTGGCGATCCTCGCCAGGTCTTTGGCAGGATTGTATCCCCGGGCGCCCCACAGCGCCGTATCCCCATATACGATCCATGTCCATTCTTTTTCGCCGGGCACAGCATAAAGGGCGTAGGCGCCGGCCGGAACGGATGCATCTCCAACGCGCACCGCCTTGCTGAAAGATATCCGCGTGGCCGCATTGGCGCCGAGGCGCCACACCTCCCCATAGGGTATCAGTTCGCCGAATATCTTCCTGCCTTTCACTGCCGGTCGGGCGTATTGCAGGGTTACATCCGTAAGCCCGATGCGCTGTTCTACCCGCGCGGGCGGACTGGCATCCGGCAAGAGCAATTGTGCGGAAAGCAGCGCCGGAAACAGGCAAAGCGGCAGCGCGGCAAGAAATGGGAAAGCATGCATTGGAACAGGTTTTTGGGGAATTCCATTTTATCCCTACCTCCCCAGATACGCCTTCAAATTATTCCTGTTGTAGGACTTGCGCAGGCGGCGGATGGCGCGT
>CAZNYK010000198.1:0-4946 GCA_964577215.1 uncultured Saprospiraceae bacterium | reverse complement strand
TATGCTGCGTACCTTTGTCCTCCAAATTCAACCCGAATGGCAACCGCAAGTGAAAAAGTGATGAAGTTCAAGCGCGGAGCGCTGAGCGACGAGCAACTCAAGCGCCTGTACGAGCAAATACTCTACCCCCGCATGGTAGAAGAAAAAATGCTCATCCTGCTGCGACAGGGCAAGATCAGCAAGTGGTTTTCCGGCATCGGACAGGAAGCCATAGCGGTGGGAACAACGGCGGCTTTGCTCTCCGATGAACTATTGTTCACCCTGCACCGCAACCTCGGAGTATTCACTGTGCGCGGCATTCCCCTCAGCCGCCTGTTTTGCCAGTGGCAGGGCAAGACCTCCGGCTTCACCAAGGGCCGCGACCGCTCCTTTCACTTTGGAACCCTGGAACACGGCATCGTGGGTATGATCTCACACCTCGGGCCGCAGCTCTCCTTAGCCGCCGGCGTAGGCCTGGCGCACAAACTCTCTGGTGAAAGCCGGGTCTCCGTAGCTTTTTCCGGCGAGGGGGGCACCAGCGAGGGCGAATTCCACGAAGCGCTCAACGTGGCTGCCGTTTGGCAATTGCCCGTCATATTTATCGTGGAAAACAACGGCTACGGCCTCTCCACCCCCACACAGGAGCAATACCGCTGCGAGAACATCGCCGATCGCGCCATTGGATATGGGATGCGCTCAAAGATAATTGACGGCAACAACCTGCTGGAAGTATATACCACCGTGGCCGAACTGGCCGCCGAACTGCGCGAAAAACCCGAACCCGTGCTGCTGGAATGCCGCACTTTCCGCATGAGAGGCCACGAAGAAGCATCGGGCACCAAATATGTACCCCAAGAACTCATGGAACACTGGGCGACCAAAGACCCGGTGACAAACTACGAACAGTTCCTCCTGGAGGAAAAGGTACTTGGCGAGGAAGAGGTCAAAGCCATTCGCAAGCTCCTCAAAGACGGGATAGAAGCCGAACTGAAGATCGCCTACGCAGAAGGCGACGTAACTTCTACAGAAGCAGCTGAACTCGCCGACGCATATGCGCCCTTCCATCAGAAAGCAGTGGCGCCCGCCTCCGGGAAGGAGAGCGAAAAGCGCTTAGTGGACGCCATTTCAGACGGCCTGCGCGCCGCCATGTACCGCCACGACAAACTGGTACTCATGGGGCAGGATATTGCCGATTACGGTGGCGTGTTCAAGATCACCGACGGCTTTGTGAAGGAGTTCGGCAAAGAACGCGTTCGAAATACGCCCCTTTGTGAAAGTGCCATTGTGGGCGCAGCCATAGGTTTAGGGCTGAAAGGCTACAAAAGCATGGTGGAAATGCAGTTTGCAGATTTTGTGAGTTGTGCCGTCACCCAGATCGTGAACAATGCCGCCAAACTACACTACCGCTGGGGCCAACCCGCCGACATCGTCATACGCATGCCGACAGGCGCCGGTACGGGAGCGGGACCTTTCCATTCGCAAAGCAATGAAGCATGGTTTGCCCACACCCCGGGGCTGAAAGTGCTCTACCCTTCCAACCCTCGCGATGCCAAGGGCCTGCTGCTGGCCGCCTTCGAAGACCCCAACCCGGTGATGTACTTCGAGCACAAAGCCCTGTACCGCAGCGTTTCCGGCCTCGTACCCGACGATTACTACACCGTGGAGATCGGCAAGGCCGCCTTAGCCCGCGAAGGAAAAGAGCTGTCGATCATCACCTATGGTATGGGGGTACATTGGGCGCTCAAAGCCGTTGAGGAACTTGGAGTGGATGCAGACATCCTCGACCTCCGCACCCTGCTTCCTTTGGATTACCACGCTATTGAAAACACGGTTAAAAAAACCAACAAGGCACTGGTGCTGCATGAGGATACGCTATTTGGAGGTATCGGCGGAGAAATTGCCGCCTACATTTCAGAGCATCTTTTCGAGTACCTGGACGCCCCGGTAATGCGGGTTGCGAGCCTGGATACTCCCGTGCCGTTTACGCCGGCGCTGGAGCGCATCTTCCTGCCGGAAGAACGGCTGCGTAAACAATTACGGCGTTTGAAGTCTTATTAATGAGCAATGAAAGTAACCGATTATTTTGACAAAGCCGCCGGTCAGACCCTCATTTCCTTTGAAGTGTTGCCGCCACCCAAAGGAGGCGGTATGCAAGCCATATTCGACACCCTGGACCCGCTCATGGAGTTCAAGCCGCCGTTCGTAGATGTGACCTACCACCGGGAAGAATTTGTTTATGTAGAACGACCGGGAGGGTATTTTGAGAAAATATCCATCCGCAAGCGCCCCGGTACCGTGGGAATTTGCGCCGCTATCGTGCACCGTTACGGGGTGGATGCCGTGCCGCACCTCATCTGCGGGGGCTTTACCAAAGAGGACACCGAAAATGCGCTGATCGATCTCAATTTCCTGAATATAAAAAACGTGCTGGCCATCCGCGGCGACGCGCGCAAGTTCGACGGGCGATTCGTACCGGAAGACCAAGGACATGCCTACGCATTGGACCTGGTGCGGCAAATTGCCGATATGAACGAAGGTAAATACCTTGATGCAAATATTGAAAATGGCGAGCGTACTGATTTTTGCATCGGGGTGTCGGGGTATCCGGAAAAGCATTTCGAGGCGCCGAACATGGCCTCCGACCTGGCCTTCACCAAAGCCAAAGTGGATGCGGGCGCCAATTACATCGTCACCCAAATGTTTTTTGATAACCGGAAGTACTTCGATTTTGTAAAGAACTGCCGGGATATCGGCATCCATGTGCCAATTGTGCCCGGGCTGAAACCGGTTACCAAAGAAGGGCAACTCAACGCCATACCACGCAATTTTTTTGTGGATTTGCCCCATGATCTGGTTTCCTCTGTGCGACAGGCCAAAACAGCCGAATCCAAGCGGGAGGCCGGTATAGAATGGTGTATTGCCCAAAGCCGGGAGTTGAAGGCGGCTGGGGCGCCTTGCCTGCATTATTACACAATGGGCGATGCCAAAACAATCAAACAAATAGCAGAAGCAGTATTTTAAACCCGGCTGGCGTTAATCAACCAAAGGCCGAAAGCCGCGTACATGCGATTCACCGTTCAGCTTAATTTTCCGGCTTTCTACCTGCGCATCTTTGGTCATAAGCCGAAAAAACGATAAAAAAATGAGCAATATAGTAGCCATTGTAGGCAGACCCAATGTAGGCAAATCCACATTTTTCAACCGGCTCATCGGTGAAAGGCAGGCCATCATTGACGATATGCCCGGCGTGACACGCGACCGGCAATATGGTTCTTCCTTTTGGAATGGGAAAAACTTTACCGTGGTTGACACCGGCGGTTTCGTCGAGCACTCCCAAGACATCTTCGAAGCGGCCATCCGGTCACAGGTGCGCATCGCCATTGATGAAGCCACCGTTATCATATTTATGGTAGATGTCACTACCGGGATAACCGACCTGGACGAGAATGTGGCCGGTATGCTGCGCCGCACCGACAAACCTGTGTACTTGGTAGTAAATAAAGTGGACAACAGCGAGCGATACATCGAAGCCAATGAGTTTTGGAGCCTCGGCATCGAAAATACTTTTTTTGTCTCATCTCTTACCGGCAGCGGTACCGGTGAACTGCTGGATGCTGTGGCGGAGCATATTGAAATGGAGGCGCCCCGGGAAAACACCATGCCCCGGATTGCCATAGTGGGCCAGCCCAACGTGGGCAAAAGCTCCCTCACCAACGCTCTGCTTGGGGAGGACCGCAATATTGTAACCGAAGTGGCAGGTACTACCCGGGACTCTATTCACACCAAATACGCCAAGTTCGGCAAGGAATTCCTGCTCATCGACACCGCCGGTATCCGGAAAAAGGCCAAGGTGCATGAAAACATTGAGTTCTATTCCGTTATGCGCGCCATACGCGCCATGGAAGAATCCGATGTCTGCATTCTCATGATCGACGCTCAAACCGGGATGGAAATGCAGGACATCAGCATCTTTCGCTTGGCGCAGCGCCGGAACAAGGGCATCGTTATTCTGGTGAACAAGTGGGACCTCCTGGAAAGCAAGGAAACCAATACCGCCCGCGATTTTGAAAAGGCCATTCACGAGCGAATTGCTCCATTCACCGACGTGCCCATCATTTTCGTGTCTGCCACGGAGAAAGTGCGCATCTTTAAAGCCATGGAAACCGCGCTGGAAGTATTTGAGAACCGCAGCCGGAAGATCAAGACCTCCCAACTCAACGAGGTCATGCTGGAGGCCATACAGCGCTACCCGCCGCCCGCATACCGGGGGCGCCTCATCAAGATAAAATACGTAACTCAACTCCCGCCCGCATACCCGGCTTTCGCCTTTTTCTGCAACCACCCCAAGCATATTCGCGAGCCTTATCGCAATTACTTGGAAAACCAATTGCGCAAAAACTTTAATTTTACCGGCGCTCCGATTTCCATCTTTTTCAGAGAGAAGTAACGCTTTCGTCATGCCGTTTTGGGATACGCCAATTGAGGGTCTTAAAGTTTTTCAACCGCAGGTTTGGGAAGATGCGCGGGGCTACTTCTTTGAAAGCTACAACCGCCGCACCTTCGAAGAGGCGGGCATTACTACCGAGTTCGTACAAGATAACCAGGCGCGCTCTACTTACGGGGTGCTGCGCGGCTTGCATTTCCAGCATCCTCCTTTCGAGCAGGCTAAATTGGTGCGCGTCACCGAGGGAGCCGTTTATGACGTGGCGGTGGATATCCGCCGGGACTCCCCAACCTACGGCCAGTGGTACGGCCTGGAAATCAGCGCCGAAAACAAGCGACAGCTCTTCGTTCCGCGAGGCTTTGCGCATGGCTACGTGGTGCTCAGCCCCACAGCGGAGTTTTGCTACAAATGCGACAACTTCTACTCCAAAGCGCACGAAGGCGGCATCCGTTACGACGATCCCACCCTCGGCATTGACTGGCAAATTGATCTGAAGGATGCTGTGCTGTCGGAAAAGGATTTG
>CAZNYK010000197.1:0-5071 GCA_964577215.1 uncultured Saprospiraceae bacterium | reverse complement strand
GCGTGTTTCCGGCGTAAATGTAGGGATACGAAGGGAGAATTGCAAGACATGCATGCTATGCGGGTGGAACCCGGGGAATAAGCCGGCCAAGGTAGCCCCGATACGTATATCAGGGTCGGCGCGAGCGGCGCGATGAGGGATGAGAAAAATTACCAAATACAACCTCATCATTCATATCCAGGCGGATGTTCCCCGATAATAAACAATATGGCGCGCAGGTTGCAAACCTCCTCCCTGTTCAATTTAAGTGCATCAATGGTCGCCCGTCCGACAGGCGTAAGCCCGATCATTTCAACAAACCGGGCATCCCAGCAAAAATGATCGCTCCACTCGTGTATCCTGGGGTTAAAAAGCGGAACCATTTCACCGCTTTCCGGGTCGGCGGCCTCTGTTTTTGTAAATTTGATATTGTTACACCCCTGGCATGCGAAGGCTAAATTCTCCAAAGCATCCGGTCCGCCCTTTGATGTTGGGGTAATGTGTTCCACTGCGAACTGGGTGGACGAATAAGCGGATGGCGTTCGGCAATATTCGCACACATACCCGGCGCGCCGGGATACATGCGCTTTCGTTTTTCCGGAAAGCCGCTCACCCATTATACAAAGGCATCAGTCCCAGTTGTTTCATCAGTTCCTGGGCAGTGACGCCACGCAAAGCGGCCAGTTCGACAATGTATCCAAGCCTCGTAACATTGTATTGTTCAACTTCCTTTACCAGGGTCATCAGTTCCTCGTATTCGGCAGCCGTTATGGTTTCCTCTTGCCGTTTTGCAGTCAGGCTGTCGTATCTTTTTAAAAGATTGGAAGGCAACTTTTTGTAAATAGCCTGCAGGAGTTCCGTTTCTTGCCCAGACGCAACCGGTGCTACCCGCTTGGCCCGAAGCGCAAGGACTTGCTTGAAAAATGCTTCAAACTCACCCTCATTCAGTCGGGATGCGCTATCAATAAGATCCGGTACGGTGATGGATTCGTTCATTTAAATTGATTGTGATACAAAAATACGGTTTTTAATGAATCAAAAAGCTCCATTGTTCCTGGAGAGAGGGTTCTGTGTTGTAGCATCTGAATTTTTCTTTAAATCCCTAAACGCACAAATTTACTACTTTTACCCCTTATTCACAACCCTTTACACCGCATAACCGCCCTCGACTCATGTACGGCATAGAAGAAGAACTCAAAGGCTTGCACGACACCCTGCGCCTGCTCATCGAAAAGAAAAACCAACTGCAGGAGGAACTCGCATTGGCCTACGATGCGGAAAAGAAGTTCGCGCTGCAACGCCAGATAGAAAAAACAGAAACAGAACTGGAGGCCTTGCGCGCCAAAGCCGCCGAATTGGAAGCGAAATTGGCCCAGACGCCGCCGCAAGCGGCAACGCCGGCTGCTACAACACCGGCCGCCGGTCGGGATGCCCCAACCGCCAAAAAGATATTCTTCTCTTACTCCAAACACGACCGCGCCCTCTTGGATGAACTACTCCGCCAACTCTCCGGCCTGCGCCGGCAGGGCAAAATACAGGCCTGGAGCGATGCCGACATACAGCCCGGCGAAGAATGGGACGAACGCATCAAAGCCGAACTGCACGCCGCCGACATCATCGTGCTCTTCCTAAGTCCCGACTTCCTCGCCACCGACTACATCTGGGACGTGGAGATCACCGCCGCCATGGCCCGACACGACCGCGGCGAAGCAGTCGTCATCCCCATCGTAGCGCGCCCTTGCGACTGGAACGACCTGCCCTTCAGCAAGCTCAATGCCCTCCCCTCCAAAGCCAAACCGGTGACTTCCTATCCCAACAGGGACGAGGCCTGGCTGGTCGTGGTGCAGGGGATCAAGAGGGTGGTATAGAAACCGCAAAATCAAAAACCGCCCCGACACGCGTGTCGGGGTAAAAGTGCCCGCCACTTTTGCGGTTTTACATTTTACATTTGATATTTTTCGGTTTAAAATTCGCCTATGCACCCGCTCCGCCGCCTCGGCTACCTCGCCCTGCTTGCCCTCACGTTGTTGGCCGCCGTCTTTTACCGCGAGCGCGCTATTTTTACCGACATGGCATTCCAAACGGTGCTGATGACCGGCGAGGGCAGCTTCCAGGTCATGGTAAACCGCTTCGGGGTAGTGCTGGTGCAAGCCCTGCCGCTGTTGGCCATCAAGCTGGGCTTGCCCCTCAAGGCCATATCCATGCTGTACTCGCTTTCCTTTCCCTTGTTGTTTCTCGGCATATACGCAGCTATAGTGCGCGGGTTTCGCAATACCGAGCTGGGGCTTGCCTTAGTGCTGCTGTTCACCTTGATGGTGTATGACGGCTTTTACTGGCCCTCATCCGAGCAGCAGCAGGGGCTGGCGTTTTTGCTGCTATTTTATGCTTTCCTGCAGCGCTATCCCCGGATGAGGCCGGTCTGGACGGTAGCCGTAGTCGCGGTAGCCGTGCCCGTGTTGGCGTATTACCATCCCTTGATCTTCATTCCCTTTTACTTCTTGTGGGCCTTCTTTTGGTTGCGCGATGCAAACTGCCGGAACCTTCGCTACGCGGGCATTGCAGCATTCATGGCGCTTGTTCTGGCGGTAAAATCCAAGTTCTCTAGCAATTGGTACGATGCCGATAAGTCCCGCATTTTTAAAGAAAACCTCGCAGGGCTGTTTCCCGACTTCGTCAGCCTGCCGGCACACGGGCAGTTTCTGCAATGGTGCTTAGCACACTGGTACTTTTTGCCCATCATCTGGGTGGCAGTCACTGTATTCTACGCCCTGCGGCGCCAATGGAAACCCCTTTTGCTCATGTGGGCCTTCGGCATCGGGCATATTTTGCTGCTGCATATCGCTTCGCCGGAGCACCCGTACCGCTTTTATGCCGAGGTGAACTACATGCCGCTCACGCTGTACGCGGCCATTCCGTTCCTCTACGATGTCCTACCCGCCATTCAAAACCGGCGCCTGTTGCTCATCGGCTTTGCCGCATTCTTGGCGCTGCGCATTGCCTCCATTGCCCTGAACCACCGCCCCTGGACGCAGCGATTGGAACGATTGGAAAGCATCCTGGCAGAAGGGCACAGCCGCACGGGCAGCAGCCGGCTGTTGCTGACAGAAACCGAGGCGCTGAAGGACAGCCTCGTCATCACCTGGTCGGTGCCGTACGAAACCCTGCTGCTCTCGGCCATGCAGCACCCCGACTCGGCCAAGACCTTGTTGGTGCGCCGCGATTTTTCCAAATTTGAAAAGGAAATCCCCGAAACTGGCTGGTTGCTCTCCGACTTCGGCGCCAAACCGGATACGATATTGAACACCAAGTACTTCAGGCTGCCGGCGGGGGGATACAGGTTTGTCAGGGAGTGAGGATTTTGGTTATATCTCTAAGCGGCAGTACCACCACATTTTCAGCAATGGGATAGATAAGATTCATCCTTGAAAATTCGGAACGAAACTCCGAATTTTCAAGGATAATGAATTGGGCAAGTCATTAGCGTGTGGCTGTTTAGACGACTTTTGGCAGGGGCATTTAGGTAATTAAGCACTTTAATGTAAAAATTCCCCAAATCGCCCCTCAATATACCACCCCATCAAAAAATTCTTTTAATTTTACCCCGAATATCGGAAAGCAGCGGTTTAAACGCGTTTCGGATACCAAGATTTTCAGGAGGGCGGAAACATGCCGCTCTATTCAAAGGAACAATATCCGGGAGCCGGGCTGAAACCAGGCCCTTTCCCGGAAAACCATAAAAGGGCCGGATCGCCCCGACCATCCAAGCCAAAGGCGAGCACAGCCCTGCGCGGAACAGCCGACAATGAGGCCCGGCTGACGGCACAAATGCCGGAGGCAATGCTTTAAACAGGCTGTTTTACAGGCTTTTACAGGTCAAAATCCATTGAATAAGCTCCTGATCGTCTTCATATCCAAACAAGACGCCAAACATCGCAGCGGCTTTCCACACACCGGCAAAGCCTATGTTGTTTTCGCAAATCATCGGTCAGCAAGTAGTCCAGGCGCAGTTGTTGCGCATGGCGCAATCCGGTCGTTTGCCCCATGCATTGCTTTTGCTCGGCCCTCCCGGCGCCGGCAAACGCACCCTCGCCTTAGCGCTGGCCCAATATGTACTTTGCGAAAAACCATCCGCCGACGACGCTTGCGGCCACTGCAGTGCGTGCCGGGTTGTTGCACAAATGAAACACCCCGACCTGCACTTCTCCTACCCTACCGTGGGCGCCAATGCCATCAGCGAAAATTTTATCGAGCAATGGCGGGAGCTTATGGAGGCCAATCCCTACTTCGACGTCTTCGAGTGGGTCAAAACCATAGCCAAAGACAACAACCAAGGCAACATCAACAAGGAAGAGTGCGTCAACATCGTGCGCAAGATCAGCCTCAAGGCCTTCATGGGCAAGCGCAAAATCCTCATCATGTGGCTGCCGGAATTCCTGGGCAAAGAAGGCAACCGCCTGCTCAAGCTCATCGAGGAGCCTCCAGAAGATACCTTGTTCATCTTCCTGGCTGAAAATCCCGAACGCATTCTGCCCACTATCCTTTCCCGTTGCCAGATACTGCGAGCAGGCCCCATTGAGGATGAGGCCGTAGCGGCAGGCTTGCAAAGCAGGAAGGGTTTGGCGCTTGAACAGGCCCGCGCGCTGGCCCTGCTGGCCGACGGCAACTTCAACACCGCCCAACAACTGGCAGCCAACCAGGGCAACAACTATGCCACGCTGTTCATAGAATGGCTGCGCGCCTGTCATCAAAGTTCCGGACCAGGCTGGGTGAAAGCTGCAGAGCTATTGGCCGAACTGGGCCGCGAACCGCAAAAATACCTGCTCTCCTATGGCTTGCACTTCCTTCGCGAAGCGCTGGTTCACAGCATCGTGGAACAACTTCCTCTTAGGATCCAGGGCCAGGAATTGGTGACTGCGCAAAAGCTCATGACCCGGTTGGACCCAGGGCGAATCGGACTTATGTCGGAACTCTTATCCGAGTGCCATTACCATGTGGAGCGCAATGCCAACGCCAAAGTGCTGTTCTTGAATGCGACCATCAGGATGCACCGAGTGATGCACGGGGTTAAGGGCATAGAGCAGAGGGCATAGAG
>CAZNYK010000196.1:0-5094 GCA_964577215.1 uncultured Saprospiraceae bacterium | reverse complement strand
CGCCTGCGGGTACGCCTTGGCGCACCGCAGGTTGGGCTTCATTTTGCACCCTGCATTGGTCACCCCTGCAATTAGCCATTTCCAATAAGTTTTTATCTTCACCGGACTAATTACAATGTAAACTAAGAAAGTTTGCTTTGATCAGGTTAGTGAAGGGGTGACTCAGCCTGGTTTTTACCCCCGTGGTCACCCCTTCACTAAGCACAGAAACTTAATTTACAATGTACTAATCCTGATTAAATTGAAAGTCCGTCTTAAGTTTCTGCTCATTGTGGTTATCATTTGCCGGCTGCCCTCCCCGACAGCGGCGCAAAGCCACTACACCTATGAGCTGATCAATGAGGAGACCCGGGCCAGTTTCGGGGCGGTACACAACCTTTACCAGGACAGCCTGGGCAGGCTATGGCTGGGGCACTACGGCAAAGGCCTCGAGATATTTGATGGCTTCAGAATCCAGCCGGTAGAGGCCGGCGTAGATTATTCTTTCGCCGTTCAACAACAGGTCTTCGAAGCCGCCCGGGGGAAGTTGTACCTCAATTCCGCCAAGCAGATATATGTTTTTGATCCTTTACAGCACCGCGTGACTGATTCTATTCCGGTGGAAGGGCGGGCCACCCTGGACTACATCGAAGTGGAGGAAACAACAGGGCACATTTGGGGTATTTCCCCTTTATCCCAAGATCCCGACGATAGGCGCCGGCGCTACCAATTGTACTTCTCCTCCGGGGCAGATTCCTTGAAGCGGATGGCCCTGCCTACGCTGCAGACCTACGGGGAGCCGGTTGTAAAAACTTTTAGCGGCGGATGCATCGTGAAGGACACGGCGGGCCTGGCCTTGCTCGACGCCTCCGGGCGAGTGCAGCGGCAACTCAGGCTGCCCGCTTCCGAGCTTGCGTTAATGACCAACAAAACGCTGGATATGGACCAGCAAAACCGCTTGTGGGGGTATCGGGAGTTGCTCCCCTCCAGAGACTTGATGGTGTTCTATGTTGATTTGACGGATTGGTCGGTTCATGATTTCCTGCAAATACCCTATCTGCAAGTAGTCAGCAAGTCTGCTATAGAAGAGTTTAATTACCGGAAAGGAGAGGACCTGGGGCCGGCTCGCTTTGACTTGATCCGGTTCGTTGATCACCAGCTTTATCTTGCCGGAGATGTAAACTTTATCCAGGTAGATGTGCATACCGGGCAACAACTTCGGATCAATCAATACATCCTCCAACAAAAGCCCGGAATCGGCGAATTCAGGTATGTGCAGGACATGCTTGTTGACAGAGCCGGCCTGCTTTTTGTGGCCATGCAATCGGGGCTTGGGAAATGGATGCATCAGCCGGATGCCTTCCACATCATTCCCCGAATTTCCACAAGAGGCTTTGCGGAAGACGAGCAAGGCCGGATTTACGGGGCGAATGGCTTCAAAGTTTACGGCCCCCGCACCGGTATTTCCAGGTATGAGCCCCGAAAGGATACCGCAGCGTGGCTTGAGCTTCCGTTTTTCCCCTATTGGTATTCTGTGGTTTACAGGGCAGGCAGGCTGTACTTCGACCTTAAAGCCTTAGATTGGGAGACCGGAGCGTTTGAAAGTTTCAAAAACATTCCCTATTCGGGGAATACAAGATCTGCGGGCACCACCAACCACCTGCTGGTAGGCACGCAAATATGGACCGCCGGCTGGGGAGATGATCAGATCAACATCTACGATTTGCAGAGCCTGGCGTTTCAGAAGTCGATCCCTGTCCCCGCTTTGGAAGGGACCTTGGTAGATCTCAATGACATGTATCTGCGCCCATCAGATCAGACCGTCTGGCTGGGCACTTTCGGGCAGGGCGTATTTGTCTTTTCGAGGGAGGGGGAACTGCTCCACCACCTGAGCATCAAGCCGGACAGCAAGGTCGTCCTTCCAAACAATATTGTGTCTTCCTTCTACGAAGACCAGCAACAAAACATGTGGCTGGGGCATAGTTCCGGCATCAGCATGGTATACCCCGGTTTTTCAGGGGTTCAACATTTCAGCATTGATGCAAGCCGCCCGGACTACTACATCGTTTACGGTATTTTGCCCGAGGACCAAGATCGTTTTCTCTGGCTGAGCACGAATCATGGTATATTCCGTTTTGACCAACTAACCGAGCTGTTCATGGACTTCCCGCTGAACCCAATGGTCATGGATGTGGAGTACAACCGAACCTCTTATCTGCGTGCCCAAGACGGCCGCTTGTATTTCGGCGGAACGGATATGAAGAGCAAGAATGTAGCCTTCTATCCAAAGGAAGTCATTGAATATTACCTTGACGAAGAAAAAGGCAAGGCGCCGATATTTATCAGTCAGTTTTCCAGATACGATGGCCGTACCGGTCAATTGACGGTACACAACCAGGGGGTAGGCACCATCAAAGAAATTGTCCTCCAGCCCGGTGACCGCTATTTCACGATGGAGTTTTTACTGGGCGACCTCAGAAGTCCGGAGAGCCACTATTATTCCTATTATCTGGAGCGTTACGAAAATGACTGGAATGAGCCCGGGCGTCACAACAACCTGGTGAAATACGAGAATCTGCCCCCGGGGAAGTACACGTTGAAAATGCGGGCTGCGCTTATGCGCGACCACCTTCCGCTCAATGAATACGAGGTAAAGGTGACGGTATTGCCCTACTGGTACCAAACCTGGCCGGCGAAAGTCCTGTTCGGGCTGCTGCTGGCGGGAGGCATCTACCAGGTGTTCCGGTTTGGGCTCAAGCGGCAAATGGAGCAGCGGGAAGCTTTGCGCCTGCGGGAGCTGGACCAGTTCAAGACCAAGCTGTACAACAACATCACGCATGAGTTCCGCACCCCGCTAACCCTGATACAGGGGATGAACCACCAGATTCACGGCTTCCAGAAGGAGCGGGATCTCATTCAGCGCAATACGGATAGCCTCTTGCGGCTCGTCAATCAGATGCTTGACCTTTCCAAACTGGATGCCGGCAACCTCCAACTGAGGAAGACCAAGGGGAACATGATTGCCTATATAAAGTACCTGGCCGACTCCTTTTATTCCCTGGCCTTGGACAAAAACATCACCCTGGAAACGCAGTACGCCACGCCGGAGGTAATCATGGATTTTGATGAAGAGAAGATGCAGTATGTCTTTTACAACCTCTTGTCCAATGCCATAAAATTCACCCCCGCTGGTGGAAACGTGGCGCTGAAGGTCAACACTTCCGGAGATGCGCTGGTCATTGAAGTGGCGGATACCGGCAAAGGCATACCCGAAGCGGCCATTCCGCACATTTTTGACCGCTTTTACCAGGTACAAGACCACACCGGCGAGCAGGGAGGCACCGGTATTGGGCTGGCCCTGACGAAAGAGTTGATTGAGATGATTGGCGGCAGCATACAGGTAAAGAGCTTGCTGGGCAAGGGCAGTATTTTCACGGTGTCTATCCCAATCGTCAACGACAAAGCTACGCCACCCGGCACCCTATCGCCAGAAAAGCCCCTTACCCCTGCCAAAGCGGAAGCGCCGCCTGCCTACGAGCGGGCTGAAGAACCGGACCAGCCCGAAATTCTGATCATTGAAGACACGAGGGCCGTAGCCGATTACTTGCGGCTCTTACTGGCGCAAGATTATAATGTAAGGTTTGCCGCCGATGGGCAGGCCGGTATCGACCAGGCCCTTGAATACATCCCGGATCTGATCATTACCGATGTGATGATGCCGGAGAAGGATGGCTTTCAGGTCTGCCAGGAGCTTAAGCAAGACGAGCGCACCAGCCACATTCCCATCATTATGCTGACGGCCAAGGCCGATATGGAATCAAAAATCAAAGGCCTGGAGTTTGGTGCGGACGCGTATCTTTCCAAGCCCTTCGAGAAACAAGAACTACTTGTCCGCCTGAGAAAGCTGCTTGAACTCAGAGCCCTGCTGCAGGCCAAATACCAGTCGTACACCAGCAGTCAGTCCATACCACCACCCACTGCTGATATCGCCCCCGAAGCTGACCGCGAAAAAGAGTTCCTCCAAAAACTAATCCTCGCCATTGAGGAGCGGCTGAGCGATGCCGATTTGACCGTTCCCGAGCTCAGCCGGCAACTGGCCATGAGCGACACGCAGTTGTACCGCAAGTTGAAAGCCATTACCGGCAAAACGCCCTCGCAGTTCGTCCGAACCGTGCGGCTTCAAAAAGCCATGGCCCTGCTCAAGAACTCCGGACTCAACGTTTCGGAGATCGCCTACGAAGTGGGATTTACGAGCCCACAGTACTTCAGCAGGATGTTCAAAGAGGAGTTTGGCTTCCCACCCAGTGAATTGCGCCCAGATTAAGAATTTCTAACTTCATGATTTTCAATCTTTAATGTCTCTTGCAAGATAAGTGCAAGCCTTTGCAAGATAAGTGCACGCCCTTTGGCGGGCCTGGGCTGATCTTTGTGGCAGGCAAGTGAAAAACTGGTTTCTGAGTATTCGATCCATAGTTTCATTTGCTAAAATGAGTTGAGTATTGCATAAACAATAAGGAAAGGAAAAAATGAAATACTTGCTATTCGCTGCCATTTTAGGCTATTCGTGTTGGATGGGTTCCGAGGTGGTAGAAATTGCCCAAGGCGGCTACAATTCAACCGTCTATTATCTGACCGCTGCTTTCCACTTCTTTGCCGGATTGGGGATATGGGGATTGCACTTCCTGCAAAACCGACCCAAAAACACCTTGAGCGCAGCCGGAACGGTGATGATTTCTTTGTCCTATCTTGCTTTAGCCTATCTCCCCATTCAGGTGATGCACTCCGGGTTATCCAATTTAGCATTCATTGAAGCAAATCCCATTTATAAGATTCCGGCGATGATCAACGTGGTCGGGTTGATCGTATTTGGCATTGCAGGTATCAGAGCAAAATTCTTCCCTGCCTGGACCGGTGTAATCCTCATTTTGGGAAGCATCATCTTTGTGGTAGCGATGACAAATGGATTTCAAATCGTCGCGAATATCAATAACATCATGCTTTCAATGACGATCATTTATATGTGCATTCTGGGCTACAGGCAGTTACGACATCAAGATGCCATGACCGTACAGCATTCCTGAATATCAGCAATCATCATCATTTTTTTACCATTAA
>CAZNYK010000195.1:0-5116 GCA_964577215.1 uncultured Saprospiraceae bacterium | reverse complement strand
CCGGAATCGCAACAAAGGCGCGTACAACCTACCCCGAGAAAATCAATGCCTCCGGCGCCGTCTTCAATTTACGCGCCTTGCCTCTACCTTTCCATCCGGCCCGCTCAGGGTCAGTTTATTGCCTTGAAATTCAAAGGCAGTGACTTTTGTCAAAATACTCGCCAGCCGCTCCGCAAATGCAGAATCGCAGCAAGCTTCCGTACACCCCAGCGAGGAGATTCCAATCCGGCCGGGCCCGGGTGTAGAATAAGCACCAAAGCACTGGTTCACGTCCAGATTCAGGCTCAATGTCCCATCTGTCTTGAAACGAAGGATGTATTCGGCGCCGGCATCTTGCGACGGCTCACCTGCGGGCTGAATGCGCAACACGCGCCATGCGCCGGGCAGCAGTTGCGCATCCTCGTTTGGACGGCATGATCCTATCAACGCTGCGGCAAACAATCCGAACCAAAGTATTTGCTTCATACTATCACATTTTAGACAATTTCAAATGGGCGACCGCTCCGTCTGCTGTGCGCAGGTGCGCCACGTATATTCCGCCCGGCAGGCCGGCCAGCGAAACAACCGTATGCCCGGCAAATACCTGGCGCCGCAAGGGACGCCCCGTCATATCAGACAACACAAATTCTACCGGTCCCGTTTCGGCCGCAGTCAGTTCCACATAATCGCCGGAAGGATTGGGAGCAAGTACCGCATTGATGCGCCGCGGCTCGCGAACAGAGCTTGGCACACATCCCGGCACATCGCTCCACACAGTCTCAATGATCACTCCGAGGGATGCCGTCAGGTCCGGGCATGGCTCGGGCGAGGCGGTAAGCCAGTACAAGCCCGGCTGTGTGACTACCAGCGTGTCGTCGTTGGCGCCGGCGATGGGCGTGATTCCGTCGTACCATTGGTGGTTGATCGTATAGGGTTGGAGTGCAATCAGATACATGGTATCTCCGGCGCAAATGACGGCTTCTCCGTTGGGGCCCACGGTAAATTGCCCTGTGGACTGCACCACCAAAGGCAGGAATACCAAACCGTCCACCAATACTTCCGCGCTGCGCTCGGTGCAGTTGTTCAGCGTAGCCTCTACAGATACATGCACAGGCGTGTCGTTGTATTGTACGGTATAAAACTGCCCGGTTGCGCCCGGTACGGGCATCGGCGTGCTTGCGCCGAAAGGCCGGGTGTACCATTGGTAGGCATCGTACGTTTGCGTACCGAGGGTCGTGCGGCCCTCCGGGCACACGAGGAACTCGCCCGTCACTGTGGGTGTAAAAGGGCATTGGGCTTCAGAAACCGCAAAATGAAAAATGAAAAATGAAAAAGTCAAAAGGATGCGCGATGCGCCGCTGAAAGGGTTTTCGGGGATAATAAAACGAAAGTGTTGCATAACAGTCTGATGGTTTTGGGTTAACAATAATCTTCTCCATAGACGGGATGTCATGCAGGGAGGGTTGGGGAAAAAAGCGGGAAAACCGGCAGTCTATTTTGGCTGCGCAAATTTTTCGGCTCTGAACGCCTCTGATTGCCCCCGTGGAATGGACAGCGAAACCCAATCGGCATCGAGCGCTGCCTTGGCCGCATATACGATTTGCCCTATGTGGTAGGGGTAATGAGCCAGTTGCCGGTTGATGGCCTCCATAACACTGTGGGCCTCATTCCGGATATAGACCACCCTGCCCAGATCGGCGTCAGTAATGGCCTCCAATGCGGCAAATAGGCAGTTCCAGCCTTCGCTCCAGCGCTGCATCATTTCTGCCCGGGTGGAAATGTCATTTTCAAATTCTGCATCCCTTTGTCGCCACTCCTTGTCGCCGTCGGTAGTGAGAAAGTCCGTCCAGCGGGAAAGCATATTGCCCCACAGATGCTTCACGATGGTGGCAATGCTATTGCTTTCGGGGCCGGGCTGAGCAAAGAGCGCTTCGTCGGGCAGTTGCGCAAAGGCCTTCTCGCCGAGCCTCTTGTAGTATTCAAATTGTTGCCGGGCGCTTTTCAGGTAGCTTGTTGTCATGGCATTTTGGGTATTTAAAGCTGTTTCAGCAGTTTTTGGGCCTCCCCGTAAAAAACAGATGCCGCCGGGATATTGACCAGCGCTTCCCGGCAGGCAGCTTGGTCGCCTGCCTTGAGATAGCTGAGCGCAAGATACCAGTCGGCATAGTCTTTAAAGGCGGCATCGGCGGTGGCGAGGTCTCTGAAAATCTGCCGGGCCTCCTCTGATTTGCCCATTTCCATCCGGCAGATGCCGAGATAGAGTAGCGCCTGCCGGTCGGCGGGATGTCCGGCCACGTATTCGCCTAAGCGTTTTTCTGCCGTGGAGAAATCGCGGGAGTTGAACGCCGTTTCCGCCCGGGACCAGTCTATTGGGCCGCCGGCGGATTTTTCAGCTAATGCCAATTGCGGGTATTGAGCGTACTGCTCGTAAAGAGAGGGGCCGAAAAGTTGAGGGCGCAGCAAAAACAGGGCTAAACCGGCGGCAGCGGCTACCGCTCCTATCCACAACAGCCGCCGGCGGGGCAGGGCCGTTATCCTGGCTTCCTGTTTCGCGGCCTGGAAATATCCGCCGCCCATTTGGCTGAGTTGAGCCTGCAGGGCGCTGCGATGTTCGCGCCGGCGCAGGAAGACCTCCATATCGCGCCGGAGGGCCACCTCCTCTGCCAATTGGCTATCGGCAGCCATCTCAGCCTCAAATGCCTGCCGTTCTGCGGCATCCATATCGCCGCTCAGGTAGCGGTCTATGCGTGCGTTATCGTCATTCATGGGTTGCTGCTTTAAAATGTTCATAAAATAGTTGCCGCCAGCGCCCGGTGCAGCGGTGTTTGCTTTGATAGACCGCATTGGCATTGGCCATACCGAGTTGCTGTGCGATCTGCTCCACTGCCGTTTCACCCGCTGTGATGAGGGATAACAACTGCCTGCATTGTTCGCTAAGCATTTCAAATACTTTTGCCAGGCACTCCTGCCGCTTTTGCTGAAGAATGGCCTCCTCGGCCGCTTCCCACTCCGGCGCTTCTTCTGTATATCGTTCGGCTTGGCTGTTTCTTACGCCTTCCTCGCGCTTTTTTTGTGCCAGGCGGTCAAACCATTTGCGGCGGCAAATAGCCATGATGAGGCCGCCGAAAGCTCCGGTCAGTTGGAAGTCGCGCCCGCAGTAGCGGTCGTAGATAGCCATAAGGGCATCCTGGAAGAGATCCTGGGCATCGTCGGCATCGCCGTTGTTCTTCAATACCCAGAGCAATACTTCGCGCGCGTGTTTGCGGTATATCTCGTCCAGCAGGCTGGAATTGCCGGTACACAGGGCGCTGAGGTAGCGGTGGTCGGGATGGTTCATTGTTGAGTTGTATCAGTGTTTCTATCAAGCTATCGCATAGGCGAAGATAAATTCTTTTTCAGTAAAACACTTTGTGCTTTTACGAATTACCACCTGTAAATCAACACATTAGCAAATCGGCACATCAACACATTTTTTCTTAACATTTTTTTAAGAACTCCGGCCCGTAAGATTTTCCCCGCCCCCCGGATGATGGGATGTAATTCGATTTCAAACACATTTTTCACCATCCAAAAACAAAGATCATGAAAAAGTTTCAATTGCTGAGTTTTGCACTCGTCGCCATGTTGGCCGCCACATTCACCTCTTGCGTGAAAGAAGAAACGGAAGAACCCGCAAAGGAACGCACCGGCATCTGGATCGGAATTGGCAAGCGCTTCCTTTCCTGTGAAGACGGCGGATTCATCTGCATCCGCGAGGATAACATTCCCGGCGATGTATTACCCACCCTCTCCATAGGCACAGACGAAGCCGTCAGCGAGCCGGTAGCCTTGGATAACGGCGCGGTGGAGCTGGAAATGGTTGTGGACACCAAGCGCCTCAGCCCCCGCACCAATCGCATGCTGCTCGAGGAGAGGGTAATGGTAGTGGACGAAACCTTCGTACTCAGCGAAAGCCTTATGCGCCAGGCTTACGAAAATGCCGGCCTGCCTTACAACGGCCAGCGTGTAGAAGTGGCAAGAGGTACGTATGATGTGATTTTTACAGGCAACGGCGGCGTGCCCCCAAGTACGCGCATCATCATCACCATTACTATCACGCCCGGCAAAGTGACGATTACCATCCGTTGGTGAGCAAGTCTTGCTAATCCCTGAACAGGAGCCTCCGGCACATGCCGGGGGCTTTTTTTTCATCCAGCACCCGGTTGGGCAATTTTTTTTCATCCGGCAGATTTTTTTCCTCCGCAGGGCGTAAGATTTTCCCTGTTTGCCGGATGTAGGGATGTAATTCGATTTTAAACTCATTAACCATCCTTAAATCAAGAACCATGAAAAAGCAAACAATTTTGATCCTCGCAGTCGTAGCAGTATCTGCTTTTATTTTCACTTCCTGCGAAAAAGAAAACCCTTGCGAACTGTTGGGCAATTGCGATGAAGCCCAATTGGTCAATCCGGCAAACCCGGAAAATCCCTTCGATGCGATCGGCGTACTGCACAACGAAGGACTGGCTTTTCTGCGCAATAACCACCAGCCCGGCATTGAAACCGCGAATGCCGCCGCTCCTGTAGAAGCAGAACGTTACGTTTTTGCGCGGAGCGCTGAATTTGCCGGCAGCAACCCGGATTTACACCTGCGCCTTCGCGAACATCTGCGCCTGAACGGCAGCGACCAGTTGTTGGGCCGGTTCAATTTTGCAGACTATGATAAATGGCTGAACATGTTAGACATAGACAGCGAGACCCGACAGGCGCTCCGCTCCGCCATTGCCGCAGTGATGCGCATTGAGCCTGGAACTGTGGAAGCTACCAACGAGATCATCCGCGTGATCAAGGAGCAGGAACGCCTCATTCTCACCCGGGAAAACCTGGATAACCGGGATTTTGCCCTGGTATTCCTTTCCGTATGGCGCCATAGCAATCACTACTGGATGGAAGGCGAAAACGGCGAACCGGTACCGGCAAAAGCAACATGGTGGCAAATCGGCTTGGCCGACGCAGCTTGCGGCGCAGTGGGCTTCCTGCTCGGCGGTCCGGCCGGCGGCGTAGGTCTTGGCGTAGGCGCCTCAAAAGTGGTGGCCGGTATGAAGGATTAACCACGGCCCGGGCATATTTATACTCGATAGCCAGTGATTTGCGAATT
>CAZNYK010000194.1:0-5140 GCA_964577215.1 uncultured Saprospiraceae bacterium | reverse complement strand
TGGAGAGCTTGCGCAGTGAATAGATAATGCGGCGATAAACCCACACCGCCGCGTTCCTTATCCTGCCGGGAAATGCGTTCTGAATTCCAGGTTTTGCTTTTCCTGTCGTCAAAAATGATGCGTATATCCGGCACTCACGCATAGTGATAGAATCAATGCCCGGTTCCTGCCCCGAGCCTGCAACCTGTTTAACTACACTGTATCTTTACCGTAAAACATCGAACGATGAAAAAAATCCTCACCCAATGCCTTATTGCGCTTGCCTTGCTTGCGCCGCAAATTGCCTGGATGCAAAACGCGCCCGTCGCTTCTGACCTGGAGCCGTTCCTGTGGAAAGAACCCGCCATCCCGCTCATGTTCCTGGGCACCTACCACATGGCCAATCCGGGTCTGGATCGCTTCAACCTGCAGTCGGACGACGTGCTCGCCCCGAAACGGCAGGCCGAAATACAAGACTTGGTCAACCGGCTGGCTGCGTTCAAGCCCACCAAAATTGCCGTGGAGGCCCCTTTCGGCGATAGCCTCACCCTGGCGCGCTACCAAAATTATTTAGCCGGAAAACACGAGTTGCGCAAGAGCGAGGAGGAACAAATCGGCTTCCGCTTAGCAAAAATGCTCGGCCACGCCGAGATATATCCCATTGATGTGAAGGGTAATTTCAATATGGCCGCCCTGCAAACGGTCGTAGAAGCCGACCCCGCCAAACACGGCCCCCGGATGGGCCAAATGGAGCAAATGGGGCCTGAGGTTATGAACCTGATGGGCAAATGGCTCAGCGAAGGCACGGTGACGGATATGCTGTACCAGATGAATCGCCGGGAATTTATTGATTTGAACTATCAGCTCTACCTCCGGGTGTTTTTGCCTACCGTACACGGCGAAAATTATGCCGGCGCCGACTTGGTGGCGGACTGGTACCACCGCAACCTGCGCATAATGAGCAACCTGCACCAGATAGGCTGCACGCCTGAGGATCGCGTGCTCATCATTTACGGGCAGGGACACGTGCCGCTTTTTCAGCGCATCGCGCAGGATTCTCCCTATTTTGAGGTAGTAGATGTGCTGCCGTATTTGAAAGGGGATTGATATTGGTAGCCTGGCGGAAGAAGTAGGGGTAAACCCATTAACGGAGCATCTTTTTCGTACCTTGCTTGACCTAACACCTTCTGCCGTATGAAAAAATCTGCCTGGTTTCACGTTCTCGCCGCTTGCCTCGCGGCAAAAGTCCTGCTCCACCTGCCCATCAATGGCTTGTGGTCGTTTCACCGGGACGAATTATTGTATCTCGCGCTTGGGCGCAATTTAGACTGGGGCTATGCCTCCGTGCCGGCGGGCATCGGTTTCTGGGCATGGTTTGCCGATCAGTTCCTGGGAGGCTCAGTTTGGGCAATCCGGCTTATTTCCACCCTGTTCGGCACGGGCACGGTGTTGCTCACGGGGCTGATGGCAAAGGAGATGCTGGGGGATAAAACCGCATCCAACGGCAAATTTGCCATGCTCATTGTCGGTCTGGCCGGCCTGACCTGCGGGGCATTCCTGCGGCCGAGTATGCTGTTTCAGCCGGTGGTATTCGATATTTTTTATTGGACGCTGCTGAGTTGGATATTTCTGAAATACATCAACTCCGGGCAGGCATCGTGGCTTTTGTGGTTCGGCGCGGCGTCGGGCTTGGGGCTGCTCAACAAATATTCGGTGCTGATATTTCTGTTCGGGATGCTGCCGGGTTTGTTGTTCACGGCGCAGCGGCGCATTTTTTCACAAAAGCAGTTTTATGCAGGTGTTGCCCTTGCCCTGTTGATCCTTGCGCCCAACATTGCCTGGCAGGCGCAGCACCAGTTCCCGGTATTCCGGCACATCGGGGGCTTAGCCGCCACGCAGTTTGCTCACGTGACCCCCGGTGGTATCCTGGCCGATCAATTGATGTTTTTCCTGCCTGTGCTGCCAGTGTGGCTTTTGGGGCTGTATTTTTTGCTATTCAGAAAAGAGGCCATGCCATGGCGCAGTTTTGGCTGGATGTACCTGGCCGTGCTTGCCGTCCTTTTGCTTTTCAGCGCCAAAAGCTATTATTCCCTGGGGGCTTACCCGGTGCTGTTGGCCGCCGGTGCGGCTTTTTTGGAACGCATCAGTGCCGGGCAGCGCACTTGGGTGCGAATCGCCGTACCGGCTTTCATGGCCTTGTTGGCCCTGATCGTCATTCCGGTGGCGCTGCCTCTGTTCGGCCCTGAAAAAGAAGCTGTTTTTGTAAAAAAACTGACCCGCTTTCCCGGCCTGCAAGGCATTCTGCGATGGGAAGACGGCAACTACTATGCCCTTCCCCAGGACTTTGCGGATATGATCGGATGGGAGGAGTTGGCAGAAGCGGTCGGCAAAACCTGGCAGAGCCTTCCCGATACAGCCACTGCTGCCATCTATGCCGAGTCTTACGGGCAGGCGGGCGCTATTGAGCATTTGGGAGAAAAATACGGCGTACCCCGGGTGTGGTGTTTCAGCGACAACTACCGCTACTGGCTGCCGGATTCGCTGCCTGCCGGTTTCAAAACGTTGATATACGTCAATGACGAATTGGGCGACGATATGCCCGGTTTTTTTGAAAAAATTGAAAAGGTCTGGGAGTTGGACATGCCCTTGTCGCGCCAGCATGGCGATCAGATCTACCGCTGCGAAAACCCGACCCCGGCGTTTTTCGAGCGCATCGGTACGGCTGTTCGAATGGTGCGCAACGAGGAGGTGATTGATTGAAGGCAGGAATTCCGCGCATCAGCATCGAGAATGTGTTCCGGGCAGGGTTTATCTTCAATGTGCCGGAGGAGCGGGGTTGAGCGTGCAACTTTCTCCCACACCTTGTATCTTTACCTCAAATTCACCTGCCATGGCCTTAGCGCATACCGGCGCCAGACAGGGCGCAACGCTCAACTCAACTATGCGGGAGAATGGTGAACTGTTCATCCAAAAACGAAAGACCATGATTTTATCAAAATACGCGGCACTGATCTGTCTCATCTTCTCCGCCTTGTATGCGGCATCTGCCCAAAAGACCGCCAGGCTGCGCGACAGCGGCCTCATCGTTATTACCCTGGGGGCCGATACAACTTTCGTGCACCAGTTCGAGATGCGCGGCGACAGCTTTTCTTCCAAAATCCTTTCCCTGCCCCAAGGCCTGCGCTATACAGAGGGGCGCGGCGCGTGGTTCCCCGACGGCGATCTCAAAGCCGTGTCGTCTTCGGTGATTGCACTGGGTGCAGACGGCGCCTGGTCGCCGGCACAGGAAACCTCGCTGGAAGCTACCGCCGACTCTACCCGTATCCTGATCCGCCGGGACGGCAGGGCCACCGGCAGGAGCTTCGCCGGGCATTGCATGATCACCAACAACGCCGATGCGGCGGCATTCCAGCTTTTCCCGTTTTACGCTTTCCGGGCGCCGCGTACTGTGGGCGATTCCTTGGTATTCCGGCACGTCACCGGACTGGGCGGGCGGGATTTCGTGCTGAAGAGGACGGCCCCCAACACGGTGCGGGTGGGTAGCAGTTTCATGGGACAGATTACTTTGTATGTAGACAAAAAAAACCGCCTGCTCTCCATTGACGCCTTAGGCTCCTCGCTCAACTTCAGGGCAACGGTATATCGAAAAGGTGTGGATTTCGAGGCGCTGAAAACGCATTTCGCCCAAAAGCAGATACGCCTCGGCACGGCCCCTCCGGTTTCTGTGCGCGATACGGTCAGGTTTGCCGGTGGCGGACAAGAGATCAGCGTCAACTACTGGCGGCCCTCTGCGCGCGGGCGTAAAGTGTTCGGCGGCATCGTGCCGGTGGGGCGCTTTTGGCGTTTCGGGGCCAACAATGCCACGGAGATCAGCTTCAGCGAGCCGGTCATCATCGCGGGGCAGCCGTTGGAGGCCGGGCGTTACACGCTCTTTGCACTGCCGGACAGCGAGCAGGACTGGCAGCTTTGTTTTAACAAAAAAACGGGCATTTGGGGCACGGAATACGACCCCGCTGCCGACGTGTTGCGCGTGCCCATGCAAGTGGAGCGCCTCCCGGAATATGTGGAGACCTTCACCATCGCCGTGCTGCCGGAGGGTGGCGGCAGCGTGCTGAATGCCTATTGGGAAAACACGCGCCTGTGGGTGCGCTTTGCCAACCAATAATCTTTTCAGTCACTATTAGAGCTTGTTGGGGAATCCATCAATTGGCTACATGCGGCAAATTTTGTTTCATACCTGCCCGCCGGGCAGGCGGGCTTTGTTAAATTTTTCGCCGGATTGCCCGCATCTCCCGACAGTATGTCGCATACACGACTTAAGCCACGCGAGCAAGGGCGAGAGCCTTTTTAGCCGTAGGCTGTTTCCTCTGCCGTGAGACGCGCGCAACACTTTTCAGTTCACGGTTCTAGGTTTTTACACAAATGAATCGAGTTCGGAAATTTGTCGAACTACGCCGAAGGCGAGGTTCGGCACACTCCCTGATTGCCCCGCTGGGGCGGGAAGGCCCTCCTGCACTTCGTTACGGAGGGCTTATTTTAGGAACACAGGGTTACACAGAGTAAGGGGAGACCCACGGAGGAAAACTCCGTGAAACTCCCTGAGGCTGTTTCAAAAGAAGGAAAAAGTAAAAAGGCAAAAGTAAAAAGTATGCCCCGACGAAGGAGGGGTGGGCAAACGAGCATAAAAACGCATTATTATTTCAAAAAATTGCTTTTTGCACTTGCTTTTCAAGGTTTTATTTTGCCAGTTTTTCGAATGTTAATCTTTTGAGACAGCCTCTTTTACTCAGTGGGCCTCCCTGACTGCCGTCAGGCAGGCGTGTTCAATAAATTGAAGGCCGCGTTTGCCCGCCGTCCGCGTGCCGCCAAAGCTTTAGCGGAGGCGCAAGCGAAGCGGAGGCGGGGCGGGCAGTCAGGGATGCCGAATGCAAATATGTCGTGTCTGGTTTTGTGCAAAAAAGTCGTGTCCGGCACTTTTCCTTTTTTTGTATCCCGCAAAGGTCGCGAAGATCGCTAAGCCTTTACTATCAGTTACTTACACATATAGCGTGGAACGAGTTGCCGTCATGCTGCCACCGCCGCTGATAATCTTTTGCGGTAGTCCGGCTTGAGCGCTCCGCTTTTGCGACCTTTCTTTCATGTTCTTTTCCTGGATGAAAAG
>CAZNYK010000193.1:0-5209 GCA_964577215.1 uncultured Saprospiraceae bacterium | reverse complement strand
AATCTGTGAAATCTGTGAAATCTGTGGACCACTACGGCTCCTCGTTTTTGTCCTTGTTCCCGTGCTACTCAAACTCATGGATCACCAAGCCGGAGCGCAATTTCGGCTCGAACCAGGTCGTCTTAGGCGGCATGATATTGCCGGAGTCGGCAATGTCCTTTAATTGTTTCATGGACACGGGATAAAGCGCGAAAGCCACCTTCATTTCCCCGCCGTCCACCCGGCGCTTCAACTCTTCCAGGCCTCGAATGCCGCCAACGAAGTCAATCCTGTTGGAAGTGCGAAGGTCGGTGATGTCCAACAGCGGCGCCAGCACATGTTTGGAGAGGATAGTCACGTCCAAGCCCTCGATGGGGTCGTTGTCGTCATAAGTACCTTCCTTAGCGGTGAGGGCGTACCACCTTCCCCCCAGGTACATGGAGAAGTTGTGGAGGCCGGTAGGTTTGTATGTCTCGGTTCCCTTGTCTTCTATCACGAAGGCATCGCTCAATTTTTCCAAAAATGACTCCGGCGTATGGCCGTTGAGGTCCTTTACCACCCGGTTGTAGTCGATGATGGTGACCTGGTTGTCGGGCACGTGCACGGCGAGGAAGTAGTTGTAGGATTCATCCCCCCGGTGGGCGGGGTTTTGGGCTTTCATTTCCTTGCTCACCTCGGCGGCGGCGGCGGTGCGGTGGTGCCCGTCGGCCACATAGGTTGCGGGCAGTTCGGCAAAGAGCGCGATCAGTTTTTCAATGATCTCCGGTTCGCGGATCACCCAGAAGTGATGCCCCATGCCGTCGGCGGCAGTGAAATCGTAAACGGGATCATGCTCCTTCACATACCGGCTGATGATGTCGTCTATGCCGGCATGTGCCGGATAGGAGAACAACACAGGTTCCACATTGGCCCTGGTAATACTGATGTGCTTGACGCGGTCTTCTTCCTTGTCGGGGCGGGTCAGTTCGTGTTTTTTGATCACGTCGTTCTTATAGTCCTCCACGCCAGCACAGGCCACCAGGCCGTACTGCGTTCTGCCGTTCATGGACTGGGCATAGATGTATAAGCACTCTTGCTCGTCCTGCACCAGCCAGGCATTTTGCTTATAGCGGTCGAAGTTTTCCTTGGCCTTGTCATACACGCAAGGGCTGTGGCTGTCTATGTCTTCGGGCAGGTCGATTTCTGATCTGACGATGTGCAGCAGGCTGTAGGGATTTCCATTGGCTTCGTCCCTGGCTTCTTTGGAATTCATTACGTCGTAAGGTCTCGAAGCCAATTGTTTTGCGATTTCTGCGGGTGGCCGCCAGCCCTTGAAGGCTCTGATGATTGCCATGATTCGTTACTGTTTCCTGTTCCTTTTCAAAAACGGGTGCAAGATATAACGCATTGGGAAATATCCCGGTTTTTTAAGATTTAGCAAACCATCCGAAACGCCACCGTTCCGGGCCGCCGGGTCAATATTCCCTCAGGGCTGAGTTCCTCCAGGATCATAGCCTTTGCTGCAGGCAGCTCAAATACCTCCTGCATGTTGCGAATGCCGGCGCAGGGCACGCCCGCAGCGTGCAGCGTATGAAGCAGTTCATCGCGTTGGTGTTTTCCAATGGCCGGCGCCAGCGTATCGCACAAAGCCTTGCGATGCCGCACCCGTGCTGCATTGGTATGGAAGCGCTCATCCTGAGGTAATGCAGGGAGATCGAGACAAAAACACAGCGCCTCGAAATGCCGCTCGTTGCCCACCGCCAGCACGATGGGCTTCCCGTCGGATGTGTAAAAAATATCGCCATACGGAGCGATGTTGGGATGCATGCTGCCCATGCGTTGCGGGATGTGCCCGGCCATGAGCCAGTTGGTGGCCTGGTTGGCTAAAGAGGCTATCGCCGAATCCAAAAGCGAAACAGAAACGTACGCGCCCTCGCCTGTGCGCTCTCTTTGGAGCAGCGCCAGGAGCAGCCCTTCCTTGAGTTGGTGCGCCGCCAGCAGGTCTATGAGCGCTACGGGCATTTTTACCGGTTCGCCGCCGGGTTCGCCGCTCATGAACAGGAAGCCGGCTTCGGCCTGCAATACCACATCAAACGCGGGCAAAGGGTTGTCGTCGCCGAAGCCCGTGATCTGGCCGTAAATGAGCCGGGGGTTGCTTTGGCGCAAGGTGTCGTAGTCCATGCCCAGTTTCCGGGCGGAATCCTGCCGGAAATTGCTGATGACCACGTCGGCTTGACGTATGGCTTCCTGCACTCGATCGCTGTCGGCAGGATCGCCGAGGTCGCACATCCACACGGTTTTGCCCCAATTGACGGAAGCGTAATAAGCCGAAGAGGAGGCATGGGGGTCTTCGGAAGGCAGTTTCCAGGAGCGGGTCACGTCGCCGCCGGTTTTTTTATTTTCCACCTTGACGACTTCGGCGCCCAGTTCCGCAAAGAACATGCCCACCGCCGGCCCGGCCAGCACGGAGGCGAGTTCAACTACCTTGAGGTGGAGGATTGGGGAGTGCATATAGCTTTGATTGATTTGGATTTGGAAAGTAAGGATAGTCAAATAGCCTGCTTGCCTGCGGCCCGTCCCGCAAAGTCCAAAATGTACTTAGCCACAAGTTCCGGCTGCTCATGCTGAATCCAGTGGCCGGAATCAGGGCTGGTTTTGATCTCTAAGCGGCAGTCAGCTTCTTTTTCCAATTGCGCTATATCATCCACCAGCCACTTGCCCAGCGCGCGGTCGGCTTCGCCCCAGATAACCAAGGTATCTTTTGTCAATCGAGGCCGGCTGTTGAACCGTTTGTCAAACAAGGACCTGGCCGCTGCGCGATAGTAATTTATCGGGCCGGTGAAATCGCTGCGGAGGGCAAAGGTTTCCTCATAACGGGCAATGTCTTCTGCCTGGAAAGCGTCTTTGTTGACCGCCCAACCACGTAGTCCACGCCAGAAGAAAGACTTCCGGTTTTTGTGTATCTGCCATTCGGGGATGAAAGGCAACTGGAAAAACAGGGTGTACCAGCTCATTCGAAATTGTTGGCGGTTGCGGAGCATAGCCCGGGCCAAGACGGCAATAGGCGGGCAGTTCAGCACCACCAACTTGTCGAGCATTTCCGGATACAGTTTGGCGAACTCCCAGGCAAGGGCCCCGCCCCAATCGTGTCCCACGACGATGGCGCGTTCATAGCCAAGCGCCCGGATGAGTTCTGCCACATCTTTGGCCAGTATGCGATAGTTATAATCGCGCACCTGGCGGGGTTTGGCGCTTTGCCCGTAACCCCGCAAGTCGGGCGCCGCCACTTTGAAGTATGGACTCAGAAGCGGTATGACCTTCACCCAACTATACCAAAATTCGGGGAAGCCGTGCAAGAGCAGCACGAGGGAGCCCTCGCCGCTTTCTTTAAGGTGGAAGTTCAATCCGTTGGCTTGCAGATGCCTGTTGTGCATGATGCCTGGTCTTGTTTGGGCGAAAGATAGGGACTTTTACCCGGAAACCAGCAGAGCGCAAATCATGCCCAAGGCCATCGCATTAAAATAAATTTCAGAGAAGTGACAAGTCCCAAAGCCGAAAAACCGCCCCGACACGAGTGTCGGGGCGGTTTTGTATTTTGCGGTTTAAATGCAATTGCCCTGTCTCCGTGTTACCCTTTCCTTCCAATCCCCGAAATTCTCGTTATCTTTGTAATACCAATAAACTACTATGAAAATCCTGACCGCCGATCAAATTCACGCGCTCGACGCTTACACCATTGCCAACGAGCCCGTTTCTTCTATTGATCTCATGGAACGGGCGGCGCTTGCGTTCGTCAACTGGTTCGCAGCCAAATTTACCGATACCGACCGACCCGTGTGCATCGTCGCAGGGCCGGGCAACAACGGCGGCGACGGGCTCGCCGTGGCGCGCATGTTGCACCAGCGCTTTTACGCCGTTCATCTTTTCCGCTGCCATATCGGTCAATCCGAGTCCGAGGATTTCCAGGCCAACTGGGAGCGCCTGCCGGAGTGGGACCCCATCTCCGTGACACACCTGAACGAAGGCGACCCGCTTCCCGATTTCCCCCCCGATGCCGTGCTGATAGACGCCCTTTTCGGCTCCGGTCTCAACCGACCGGTGAGCGGGTATTGGGGCGAGTTGATCCATCACATCAATGCCGCTTCGCTCACCCGCGTGGCGATAGACGTGCCCTCCGGCCTGTTCACGGATGCTCCAAGCAAGGGCGCTTGCGTGGAGGCGCACTACACCTTCAGCTTCGAACTGCCCAAGCTCGCCTTTTTCTTTGCTGAAAACCAGCTGAAGGCAGGGGAATGGACTACCCGCAGCATCGGCTTGGACCAGTCTTTCATCGGCCAAAGCGAAACGCCTTACTTTTATTTGGACCGGGCTATGGTCAAGCCCCTGCTGCGCACCCGCCGCCGCCACGACCACAAAGGCAGCTACGGCCATGCCTTGCTGCTCATGGGTAGTTACGGCAAAACGGGCGCCGCCATCTTAGCCGCTCAGGCCTGCCTGCGCAGCGGGGCGGGCTTGGTCACGGCGCATGTGCCGCACAGCGCCTATTGGGCCATGCAAACCGCCGCGCCGGAAGCCATGGTGAGCGGTGATCCGGGAGAGCACTTCCTCTCCACCCTACCCGACCTGCAGCCCTACAACGCACTCGGCGCCGGCTGCGGTTGGGGGCAGGAGCCGGCTACCGCCCAGGTGCTTCGGAAACTCATTGAAGGCGGCAAGAAGAAGCCCCTCGTGCTCGATGCCGATGCGCTCAACCTGCTGGCCAAGGATCAAGACTTATTGTACCGGCTGCCGGAAAGCTGCATCCTCACCCCGCATCCCAAGGAATTTGAACGGCTCTTCGGCCAAACGGCCAACGGGTTTGAGCGAAATGCCTTGCAACGCCGTATGGCAAAGGCTATCAATGCGGTGATCGTACTCAAGGGGGCGCACACCTGTATAGCCGCACCCGACGGCGCCTGCTATTTCAACTCCACCGGCAACCCGGGCATGGCTACCGGCGGCAGCGGCGATGTGCTCACAGGTATCATTACCGGATTGCTCGCGCAGGGGTATGCGCCCTTGGAGGCGGCCCTGCTGGGGGTGTACGTGCATGGCCTTGCCGGCGACTTAGCCGCTAAAGAGATGGGTTTTGAGGCGCTTGTCGCAGGAGATTTGGTGCGCTACATGGGGAAGGCGTTTCTGGAGCTGAGAGGCGTATAAACCGTATGCTTCGACTTACTTCGACTTCGCTCAGTACTGGCCGCTCAGCATA
>CAZNYK010000192.1:0-5295 GCA_964577215.1 uncultured Saprospiraceae bacterium | reverse complement strand
GGCCATGAGGTTGCCTTTTACAGGTATCCGGCTGGTTCAGGAAGAATTGGGTTAACCGGGGGAATCGGGTTAACCGGATTTTGCAACAAAATTTCGTCTTTAAAGCCGGCTAAACCGATTTCACCGGTTCCACCGTTTACACCAAAACTAAAAAAAGTGATCGTTTACGAACCCAATAAAAACTTCTTCCGCGACATAGGCCACCTGACCCGGAGCTGGACCATGCAAAAGGTGATCCGCGGCTCTGTGGCAATAGGTTTGTACAGCTTGTTGGTATGCATCGCTGCGGATGTTTTACACATTACAATCAACCTGCCTTCAAACCTTTTTTCGCTCCTCGGCATCGTACTGAGCATCCTTTTGGTGTTTCGAACCAATACCGCCTACGATCGCTGGTGGGAGGGGCGCAAGCACTGGGGCGCATTAGTGAACGATTGCCGCAACCTTGCGGTCATGGCGCAGGTCACTTTTCCGCATGAAGACAAACGAAGCCGCAAAGAAGTGGCCGTGCTCATTGCCAATTTCTGCATTGCCCTGAAGGAGCACCTGCGTACGGGAGTGAAGAAGGAGGAACTCCTGCTGATCCCGGATGCCGAGCGCGCCGGGTTGGAATACCGGAATCACCTGCCCGCCTATTTTTCCCAACGCCTGCACGAAAAAGTACAGGCCATGTACCGCAGCGGCGCAATTGACTATGCCGATTTGCGCAATTTCAAACCGCATCTGCAAGCCTTGCTCGACATCGCCGGCGCCTGCGAACGTATCCGGAAAACACCCATTCCCTTCTCTTATGCCGTCTATGTGAAGGTACTGGTAAGCGCCTATATACTCATGTTGCCCTTCGGCATGATACACGAATTGAGCTACTGGAGCATTCCTGTAGTCATGTTTCTGGGATTCGCTTTTACCGGCATCATGATGATGGCTGAAGAAATAGAAGACCCCTTCGGCTTGGACTGCAACGACTTGCCCACCGGCGATATAGCCCGTACCATAAAGGACAATGTGTTTGAAATTCTGGAGATTACGCACAAACACGCCGAAGAAGAAATAAGTGAACTCTACAAAAAAGTCTTTTAAAAACCGGGTACATTGAACGCATTTGCCCAGGACATCATGGAAGGCTTGCGCCGAACGCCCAAAAGCCTGCCCTCCAAGTACTTCTACGACGAAGCCGGCGACCGCCTGTTCCAGCAGATCATGGCGCTGCCGGAGTATTATCTCACCCGCTGCGAGTCGGAGATACTGGAAGTGCACAAGGAGTCCCTGTTGCAAGCCATCGGCCATGGCCCCTTCGACCTCATTGAACCGGGCGCCGGCGACGGACTGAAAACGAGGATACTGCTTCGCCACTTTCTGCGGCATGGCGCCGGATTCCGCTTTTTGCCGCTGGATATTTCCACCCACGTATTGGAGCAGCTGACCTCGCTGCTGCACCTGGAGATACCCGAACTGGAAGTGCTCCCGCAGGAAGGCGACTACTTCGAGCGGCTGGCCTCCCTTCCCCGCGATCCTGCACGGCGCAAAGTGGTTCTGTTCCTCGGCTCCAACATTGGCAACTATTCTTTTCCTGAATCCCTGGAGCTGCTTCGCCGCATTGCGGCACATTTGGATACAAACGATCTTTTGCTCACCGGTTTTGATCTGAAAAAAGACCCCGGTACTATCCTGGCTGCCTACAACGATGCCGCCGGCGTCACCCGAGATTTCAACCTCAATCTACTCAAGCGCATCAACCGCGAACTCGGCGCAGATTTCAACGCGGATGCCTTCCGGCACTGGGCGACCTACAACCCTGCTTCCGGCGCATGTGAAAGCTACTTGGTAAGCCGAACCGGCCAAACCGTCAATATCAGCCATCTAAAGCAATCTGTGCGTTTTGAAGCCTGGGAAACCGTCTATATGGAGCTTTCTCAAAAATACGACTTAGACATGATAGAAAACCTGGCAGCCGGCGCCGGGTTCCGGGTACTGCAGCATTTCTTCGACTCAAATCGCTACTTTGCCGATTCGCTGTGGATAAAGACCTGAACTTTTGCCGGGAGGAGCCGTTTTTATCCGTATTCACCCAAAACCTGCATGTATGAATATCTTTCAGGCATTACAAAACAACCCCGTACTGAAAGACGTGCCCGCCCCTCAATTGGAATGGCTTATGGCTCGCGGCGAAGTGGTTCAAATGGAGGAAGGCGACCTCCTGTTCCGGTCAGGCGATCCCATCGAATACTTTTTTGTGATCCTGGAAGGGCAATTCCAGGTTTATACCATGCAGGCCGGCCAAAGGCGGGATGCCTTTGTGCTGGAACCCGGCGATTTTTCCGGGGCGCTACCCTACTCCCGAGGCAAAATTTCCGGCGGTACCGGAGTGGCGCTGTCTCCTTGTACGGTTTTTCGCCTTCCCAAGGCCTTGCTGAAAGACATGGCCCGCGAGCATTACGAGATCACCGAGGTACTCGTGCATCAAATGACCGACCGGGTGCGGGAACTGGGCAAGATGCAGCAGATCAACGAGAAGATGATGTCCCTGGGCAAGCTCTCCGCCGGCCTTGCCCACGAGCTCAACAACCCGGCAGCAGCGATCGTGCGCAGTTCGGCAGCACTGAAAACCCACCTTTCGCACACGCCGGAGAAGTTTAAAAAAGTAATGGCCATCGAAGCCGGCGACCGGCAGGTGGATGTAGTGAACCAGTTCATTTTCGGGAAAATAAGCAATTTCGAGACGCGAAGCTTCTCCCTTATGGAGAGAAGCCGATTTGAAGACGAACTGCTCGACTGGCTGGAAGACCGCAACGTGAGCAGTGCATACGATGTAGCGCCCGTTTTTGTGGATTTCGGCGTACAGACCTCCGATCTCGACAGTCTCGAAGCCGAACTGGGTTCCGGGCATCTTGATCCCATTCTCAACTGGGTGTGCAACAACTTCATGACGGAGAAGATCGTCAATGAAATAGAGGAGGCCTCCAAGCGCATCGGGCATATCGTGGATTCCATCAAGTCTTACTCTCACATGGACCGCGCAAGCTCAAAGGCAAAAGTGCCCATTTCCGACGGCCTGCTCACCACGCTCACCCTGCTCAACCACAAGCTGAAGGAAAAACAGATCAAGGTTGCCACCCACTTCCCCGGCGACCTGCCGCCTGTAGATGTTTTTGTAGGCGAACTCAACCAGGTGTGGACCAATCTCATAGACAACGCGATTGACGCCATGGATCCGGGCGGGATTCTTGAAATAAGTTGCGCTGCCAACCACAAATGGCTGATGGTGAATATTCAAGACAGCGGAAAAGGCATACCCCCGGACATTTTAGACTCGATATTCGATCCCTTTTTTACCACCAAGGAAATCGGAAAAGGCACCGGCTTAGGCTTGGATATCACGCGCAAGATCATAATCCAGCATCAGGGAGAGATCAAGGTGCAATCCCAACCCGGGAAAACGGTATTTACGGTCTGTTTACCTATCAACTGAAAACAGAATGAAACAACCCATCATACTATCAGTAGATGACGACCCGCAGGTGCAGCGGGCGTTGCAACGCGACCTGAGAACCCGGTACAGGGAACAATACAAGGTGTTGAGTACCACATCCGCGCTGGATGCGCTGCAAACGCTGGCGGAGTTCAAAAAACAGAACGAGGAATTGGCCCTGATTGTATCCGATCAGCGCATGCCCGAAATGGAGGGCGTCGCGTTCTTAGAGCAGGCGAAAAGTATATACCCCGAAGCCCGCTCCGTATTGCTCACGGCCTATTCCGACATTGACGCCGCGGTAAAAGCCATCAACGACGTAGGCCTGAACTACTATCTCTCCAAACCCTGGGATCCGCCTGAGGAAAAGCTCTACCCCGTGTTGGACGACCTGCTCGACGACTGGCACATGCACTACAAGCCGGAGTTTGCCGGCCTCCGCCTGCTCGGGTACCAGTTCTCGCCGCAGTCGCATGAATTAAAGGACTTCCTTGCCGGCAACCTGTTTCCCTACCAGTGGCTGGATGTAATGACAAGTGAAAAGGCACAGGATCTGATGCGCATACACGAATTGCAGGAGGCGGATTTGCCGGCCATTATTTTTGAGGACGGCGCCGTGATGGCCAAACCCGGCAAACAAGCTTTAGCCGAAAAGCTGGGCTTAAAAGTCAAAGCCTCACAGGATATTTACGACGTGGTCATTGTGGGCGCAGGTCCGGCGGGGTTGGCCGCAGCTGTGTATGGCGGCTCGGAAGGGCTGCGGACCCTGCTCATCGAGAAGCGCGCCCCCGGCGGACAGGCGGGTACCAGTTCCCGCATAGAGAACTACCTCGGTTTTCCATCCGGCCTGAGCGGGGCGGAATTGGCGCGCCGCGCCGTGGCCCAGGCTACCCGGTTCGGCGTGGAAATTCTGGCCCCGCAGGAAGTTGAAGGCATAGAACTGAAAGACAACTACAAGATACTCCGCCTTTCGGACGGCAGCGGGATCGTGACCAAGAGTCTGGTCATCAGTACAGGTGTGGAGTACAGGAAATTGGAACAAGAGGGCATGGAGCGCCTCAGCGGCGCCGGGGTCTATTATGGAGCGGCCACCACCGAAGCCTACAGTTGCTCCGGCAAAGAGGTTTACGTGGTAGGCGGCGGCAACTCGGCCGGGCAGGGCGCCATGTACTTATCGCGCTTCGCCGCCAATGTGTATATCGTCATCCGCCGGCCCGACCTGAGCGCCACCATGTCGCAATATCTCATCGACCAGATTGCCGCTACGCCCAATATCCACTTGGTACCGGAATCGGAAATCGCTTCGGTCGCAGGCGACGGGCATTTAGAACAACTCACCCTGGCGCATTGCCGCAGCGGGGAAACGCGCACCGTTGCTGCCGACGCCCTCTTCGTATTCATCGGCACCAGGCCGCGCACGGATTGGATGAACATAGACCTGATACGCGACGGCAAGGGCTTCATCGAAACCGGGAGGGAATTGAACCGCTACGATGCCTTCCGGAAGGCCTGGAAATTGGAGCGGGAGCCTTACCTGCTCGAAACCTGCATCCCCGGCGTATTCGCTGCCGGCGACGTGCGCGCCACGGCCATGAACCGGGTCGCTTCGGCGGTGGGCGAAGGCGCCATGGCGATCAGCTTTGTGCATAAATATCTGGGGGAGGTGTGATTTCACCGGCACACGGCCCCGACACTCGTGCCGGGGGCCAATGGCGCTTGGGACGGAACCCTGTTCCGCCAATGCTTTCCGCTAAGTCAAGGCCGCGGAACAGAGTTCCGCGATACATGGCAGGGCAGGCTTGTGGGGCGGAACTCCGTTCCGCCAT
>CAZNYK010000191.1:0-5306 GCA_964577215.1 uncultured Saprospiraceae bacterium | reverse complement strand
GAACAAGCTTTCTGGCATTTGGAAAACATCGATGTCAACGGCATCTTCTGCCCCCAAAAGGTGGGCAGAGGCGATATGGACCAACACCCGCACAAACATTACCCCAAAGGGGAATACATCTATCTGCAGGAAGACGATGCCGACAAGATATTCTTCCTCACGGAAGGCCGGGTGAAGATCGGCGCCATCGATTCCGACAGCGGCAAGGAGATCACCAAGGCCATTCTCGGGAAAGGGGAAGTATTCGGGGAATTGGCAGCAATGGGCGAAGAAAAGCGGAGGGATTTCGCTCTGGCAATGGAGCCTACCACCGTTTGCGTACTCAGCGTGGAAGGCATGCACTCGCTCATGCGCGAACGCTCAGCCTTGAATGTTTTTATGATGAAGATCATCAGCGCCCGCATGCTGGAGTTGGAACAACGACTCGCCTCCATGGTTTTTAAAGACTCCCGCACCCGGGTGGTGGAGTACCTGTACCAGCTTACACAAAAAAAAGGCCGCCAGATGGGATTTGATATGTTGGTTTCCAATTTCCTCAACCAGGAAGAGATCGCCCAAATGACGGCAACCTCCCGCCAAACGGTCAATACCGTGCTGAATGATCTGCGCGACAAGGGCATCCTCAAGTTTGACCGCCGGCGCCTTTTGGTACATGATATGGAGCGATTAAAAGTGGAAATCGGAGCTTGAGCGGTTTTGAAGAGTGCGCCCGCTTTTTTTATCTTTACCCTCAAAAAACCGATCATGAAAATCAATCGAATCCTGTGGCTTGTAATGGCCCTTACGCTTGTGGCCTATCCTTCCTGCAAAACCAATCGCACGGTAAAGGGCGCCGTCATCGGCGGTACCGTGGGCGGCGTAGCCGGCGGCGCTATCGGCAAGAAATCCGGAAATACGGCGGTGGGCATTCTCATAGGCTCAGCCATCGGCGGCACTGCCGGCGCGCTCATCGGCAGATACATGGATAAACAGGCGGAGGAGATTCGCCGCGATATGAAAGGCGCTAAAGTAGAGCGCGTGGGCGAAGGCATCCTCATCACGTTCGACTCCGGCCTGTTCTTTGACGTAGGCTCCCACCAACTGCGGAGCGCCACCCGCCAAAATCTCAATGAACTCGCTGGCGTTCTCAGTAAATACGACGACACGGATATCGTCATACAGGGGCATACCGACAATACCGGCGGTACTGCTCTGAACCAGACCTTATCTGAAAACCGCGCCCGCTCGGTAAAAAGCTACCTGATGCAGCAAGGAGTTGTCATCTCCCGCATGTACGATATGGGCATGGGCGAGGATTACCCCGTAGCTGACAACGCAACCACTTCCGGCCGCCAGGCCAACAGGCGGGTGGAAGTGGCTATTTATGCCAATAAAAAGCTCAAGAAAGCTGCTAAAAGGGGCGATATAGGAAGCTAAGGGCGCTGAAAAATAAGTAATCTATCAGCGCACAGAGGCTTCGTTCAAAAGATGAAGGTTGAAATTGGGCAAATAAAAATTTGTATTCCGGGTAATCAATAGGGGCTTGTGAAATGATCATGCATTTCCCTGCCTGTTGCCCCACTTTTTACTTTCTACTTTTTACTTTTTACTTTTACCTCCTTTTGATCCAGCCTCTTAACCTGCCAGCCCTCTATTGGAGCCGCCATTTGAACAAGAGATGTCCCTGCACCATCCTACCCGATGCAAAGCGCCATACCGTAGATGGAATTGTAACCTGTTTTGAACAAAGCAGGCACAATTAAAGTACTATTGAGCAAGTAACACATTGTGATGGAACAACACGAGATCAAACTGATAGAGACCGTCGTAACGCTGGCTGTTTTTTTTGTGGTGCGCTTGACGCTTTCAAGGTTCCTGGGCCGGATGGCAAAAATCTTTTTATCGCAGAAAAAACGCATTGACGGGTTTAAAAAGATCCTCAACATACTGGCCTTTGCGGTGGCTGCGGTGTTCGTTTTTATCATTTGGGGCGTAGATCAGAAAGAACTGCTGCTTTTCATCTCCTCCTTTCTCACTGTGTTGGGCATCGCCTTTTTTGCACAATGGTCCTTGCTTTCCAATATCACCTCGAGCCTCATCCTTTTTTTCAACCACCCGGCAAAAGTGGGAGATACCATTGCCATATTGGACAAGGACTTCCCCTCAAGCGGGACCATCAGCGAGATTGGCATTTTTTTCATTATCATCCTGACGGAGGACAAGGAAAAGATCACGGTGCCGACCTCTCTTTTCCTGCAAAAAATGATCAAAACCGTTTCAGAAGCCGAATGACATGAACAGAGGTATTGCTTTGCTCTTATCATTGCTTTTTCTTTCGGGAGGTTTTGCTTTGGGCCAGACCAAATACGAAAGGGAATACCGCATACGCGAAGACGCCGTACCCGGGCCGGCATTGGAGTTCGTCAATGCCCTCAAGCTCGAGGGAAAGGTAAAATGGTACATGGAAGAAGGCCTTGGTCAGAAATCGATAGAAGCCAAGGCAAAGCACCGGAAGAAACTCTACAGCATTGAGTTTGATTTGTCGGGTACCCTCCAGGATATGGAAGTGGAAATCTGCAGGGATGAGGTGGATGAAATGGCGCTGAAGCATATAGATGCCACCTTCAACAAGGACTTTGACCGGTACAAGATCGCCAAGATCCAGACCCAGTACAGCGGCGAGAGTGCCGCACTGCTTCGTCTGGCGCACAGCGGCGGCTTGGAGGAGGGCATCACCAAAAGATACGAGATCATTGTGAGAGGGCGGAAAGAAGGAAGTACCCATTTCTATGAATACACCTTCGCCGCACAGGGGGATTTTCTCCACCGGGCTACGATCGTGCTGAGGAATGCAGACAATCTGGAGTTTTGATCATGAGGAAACTGATTGTGGGCTTTACTATTTGGACTTTAGTTGGCAGCGCTGCATTCGGGCAGGCTTCCTTTCGCGTGGGCATGTTGCCGGGCGTCAACATCAACAAAAAAATATCAGGGGATTGGCGCCTGAACCTCAGGATGGAAGGCCGCCTTGATCTCTGGAGAGGCGCTTTTTCAACGCCTTCAGATCCTGATGTGCGTTACGACCTGACGGATATGGCGTTGGTAGCTTCCCGCAAAGTTGGCGCCAACAACTCCTTGGGCGCAGGCTATTTGATCCGCTTTCGCGGGGATGAGATCAATCACCGCTTCATACAGCAGTTCACTATTGTGACAAAATACGACGCTTTCCGGCTGGCGCACCGCATCTCCACCGATCAGACTTTTGAGCCCGGCGAGCCCTGGGAATTTCGGCTTCGCTACAGGGCGGCGGCCGATTTTGCGCTCAACGGCAGGGAGGTGGACCCAAGGGAATTCTATCTCAAGTTCAATAATGAGTATCTCGGCTCTATTGAAGGGAAAAAGTGGGACCTGGAAGTGCGGGTGATCCCGGTGTTGGGTTACGCAGTGAATGACGACAATAAAATTGAGTTCGGGCTGGACTACCGCCTGGATTCCTTTCTCGCAGACCCCTCCCGCAGTACTTTTTGGGCGGCGATCAATTGGTTTGTGAGCTTTTGAATCCGGAGCGGCCTGTTTTGCGTTTCTATAGTTCAGCCTTGCGCAACCATATTCTATCGCATGAATTTCAAACTTTCCTCTCCTTTCGTGCCGACCGGCGATCAGCCCCAGGCAATAGAGCAGCTTGTCGAAGGCATTCGCGCGAGGGAGCGCGCCCAGGTATTGCTCGGGGTTACCGGTTCGGGTAAGACTTTTACGGTAGCCAACGTTATCGCCCAGGTGAACCTCCCCACCTTAGTGCTGACCCACAACAAAACGCTGACGGCGCAACTGTACGGAGAGTTCCGGGAGTTCTTCCCCGACAACGCGGTGGAGTACTTCGTTTCTTATTACGATTATTACCAGCCCGAAGCTTATATCTCCGTGACGGACACTTTTATCGAAAAGGACCTCGCCATCAACGAAGAAGTGGACAAGCTGCGCCTGCGCGCTACCTCCTCCCTGCTCTCCGGCCGCCGCGACATCATCATCGTAGCCTCCGTTTCCTGCATCTACGGCATGGGCAACCCCGAAGACTACAAATCCGGTATCATCCGGATTCAACAGGGCCAGACCATTTCCCGCAACAGCTTTCTCTACAGCCTCGTTGACAGCCTTTACTCCCGCACCGAAACCGATTTTCGAAGGGCGACCTTCCGCGTGCGCGGCGATACGGTGGACATTAATCTCCCCTATGTAGATTACGGCTACCGCGTCACTTTCTTCGGCGACGAGATCGAAAGCATCGAGCGCATCGAAGTAGAGAGCGGCAAGCGCATCGAAGGCATGGAAAATGCCGCCATTTTTCCCGCCAACCTTTACATAGCCCCCCGCGAACGCATCCACCAGATCATCCGCAATATAGAAGACGAACTGTATGAGCAGGAGAAGTACTTCGAACGCGAACGCAAATACCTGGAAGCGAAGCGCATACGTGAGCGCACCAACTTCGACCTGGAAATGATCAAAGAGCTGGGCTATTGCAGCGGGGTGGAGAACTACTCCCGCTTTTTCGACGGACGCAAAGAGGGTACCCGGCCTTTTTGCCTGCTCGACTACTTCCCCGACGACTATCTCATGGTAATTGACGAGAGCCACGTGACCCTTCCCCAGGTGCGCGGCATGTACGGCGGCGACCGCTCGCGCAAACTCAACTTAGTCAATTTCGGCTTCCGGCTGCCCAGCGCCATGGACAACCGACCCCTCAACTTTACCGAGTTCGAATCCTTGGTGAACCAGGTCATATACGTGAGCGCTACCCCCGCCGATTACGAATTGGAGCAGACCGGCGGCGTCATCGTGGAGCAACTCATCCGTCCTACCGGCCTGCTCGATCCGCCCATTGCGGTGAGGCCCAGCATCAACCAGATGGACGATCTGCTGGAAGAGGTGGACGAACGTATCAAAAGAGGGGAGCGCGTACTCGTCACTACCCTTACCAAACGCATGGCTGAAGAATTGACCAAGTACCTGAACAAGCTCAGCATCAAGGTGCGCTATATCCATTCCGAAGTAGATACCATGGAACGGGTGGAGATACTGCGCGACCTGCGCCTCGGTGAATTCGACGTACTCGTGGGCGTCAACCTTCTGCGCGAAGGCCTCGATCTGCCGGAGGTGTCGCTCGTCGCCATTCTCGACGCCGATAAAGAAGGCTTCCTGCGCAATGAACGCTCCCTGACCCAGACAGCAGGCCGCGCCGCCCGGAACGTGAACGGCTTGGTCATCTTCTATGCTGACCACATCACCGATTCGATGCAAAAGACCATAGATGAAACCAACCGCAGGCG
>CAZNYK010000190.1:0-5420 GCA_964577215.1 uncultured Saprospiraceae bacterium | reverse complement strand
AACCCGGAACTGACTAACCCGAAACCCGCCCCTTATCAACGCCATTTCCCCGGAAAGCATTGTTTTTTGATAAATTCAAAATTATTTTGCCGAAAAGTTTTCAATGCTCCAATATGTACCTATTTTTCGATGCAAAATCGGCATTAAGTTGCCGCACACATCGAAAACAGACAATATTAAGTACACATGGGTGAGCAGAAAGTATCGGTAGTAAAGGAAGGAACCGGCATGCAGCGCTTCGTGCGCAACCTCCTGCGCGATGTGCAGGCGCTGGAATATATGCTCGACAACGACTGGTTTGAGAAAGACATCATCCGCATCGGCGCCGAACAGGAAATGTGCATCGTGGATGCCCGCACTTTCAAACCGCTGTGCATCAACACCCAGGTACTGGCCAAGATGAAGCACTGGCCTTGGGTAGGTACGGAACTGGCGCAGTTCAACCTGGAGACCAACCTCACCCCACGGGTGTTCACAGGTAAATGCCTCAGCGAGATGGACCAGGAGAACCGCGCCTACTTGGACAAGATCAGGGAAAAGCTCAAAGGCTGGAATGCGGAAATTTGCCTGACCGGCATTCTGCCCACCCTGCGAAAGCCCGATCTCGACATCCACAACCTCACTCCCAACCCACGCTATGTAGCCCTCATGCAGGCCATTGACGCCCAAACCTCGGGAACGGGATACGAATTGAAGTTGTCGGGCATAGACGAGTTATCAGTCAAGCACGAATCGCCGCTGATGGAAGCCTGCAATACCAGCTTCCAGGTACACTTGCAGGTTTCGCCGGAGGTTTTTGTGCCCATGTACAACATGGCCCAGGCGCTGGCAGCCCCCACCATCGCCATTTCGGCCAATTCGCCTATAGTGTTCGGCAAGCGCTTGTGGCACGAAAGCCGGATCGCTCTTTTCCAACAGGCTTTGGACATACGCACTACGCACGATCACATGCGCGAACGCAGCCCCCGCGTGAGCTTCGGCACCGGCTGGCTGGAAGAAAGCCTGCTGGAAATTTACCGGGAAGACATCGCCCGGTTCCGCGTGCTCTTAGCCGGCGATGACGAAGAAGACTCCCTCGCCGCCATAGAGGCCGGCATAGTGCCTAAATTGCGCGCCCTGCTGGTGCACAACTCCACCGTGTACCGCTGGAACAGGCCATGCTATGGCATCAGCGACAACGGCAAGCCCCACCTGCGCATCGAGTGCCGCGTACTCCCGGCCGGCCCCACCACCACCGACGCAGCAGCCAACGCAGCTTTCTGGCTCGGCGCCATGATCGGCATGGGCCACGAATACAAAGACATCACCACGAGGGTTTCCTGGGAAGACGTGCGCGACAACTTCGTCAAAGCAGCACAATTCGGCATCGATTCCAACTTCAACTGGTTCAATGAAAAGAAGATATCCGCCTGCGATTTGGTACTAAAAGAATTGCTGCCCATGGCGCGTCATGGGCTGGAGCTGCGCGGTGTGGTCAAAACCGACATCGACAAATACCTCGGCATCATCGAGGAACGCGCCAATAAACACATGAACGGAGCGCGCTGGCAACTGCGCACCTTCACCAAACTCACCAAAGAATGCAACCGCGACGAAGCGCTCACCGTGATGACCGCCGCCATAGTCAAAAACCAGTGGAAGGATATTCCCATACATCAATGGTCTATGCCTGAATTAGCAGATCTGGACGACTACCGTCCCTCAAAACTCCGCGTGGAGGAGTTTATGGAAACCGACTTGTTCACCGTCCAAAAAGACGACATCATCGAATTGGTAGCCGAGCTGATGGACTGGCGCAAAATACGCTACATGCCGGTAGAAGACGCCAAGGGGAATCTCTGCGGGCTGGTAACTTCCCGTTTGTTGCTGCGGCATTTTGTGCACAAAAACCGCATCAACGGCAAAGAAGGCAGCATGGTCAGGGATATTATGATACAGGAGCCGGTCACCGTCAGCCCCAAAGCCACCATTATCGAGGCCATGAAAGTGATGCGGGAAAACCGCATCGGCTGCTTGCCCGTGGTGAAAGGCGACGAAAAAGAACTGATAGGGATCATCACCGAAATGGACTTCCTGCGGATTTCGTCCCGCCTGATTGAAAGACTGGAAAACAAATAGGCGGCGCTATGTGGATCATCCCTTCGTTCGTTGTGACCATTGCACTGATCTATGCCGGCGCCTGCGCGGTGTTTTACATCATGCAGGACTACTTCTTCTTCAGGCCTGAAATATTGCCCAAACACTTCGAGTACAAGTACCCCTTCCCCTTCACCGAAGTGGATTTCGAGATGGAAGACGGCGCCAGGATCAATGGCGTGCACTTCAAGGTGCCCAACTCCAAGGGCGTGGTGTATTATCTCAAGGGCAACTCCCGCAGCATCAAGGGCTGGGGCAAATTTGCCCGCGACTTCGTGAGCAAGGGTTACGATTTCTTCATGTTCGACTACCGGGGTTTCGGCAAAAGCAAAGGCCGCCGCACAGAGACCGCCCTCTACAACGACGCCCAAACGGTGTACAAATGGCTCAGCACCCAGTTTCCGGAAGACCAGATCGTGATCTATGGCCGCTCGCTGGGAAGCGGCATCGCGGCGCGCATCGCTTCCTGGAACAAACCCCAAATGCTCATTCTCGATTCGCCGTATTACAGCTTCCTCTACCAGATCAGGCGCTACGGTTGGATGTTGCCGCTCAAGTGGCTGCTGCGTTACCATATGCGCACCGACCAGTTCCTGCGCAAAATCACCTGCCATGTGTTTATTTTACATGGCAATAAAGACAGGCTCATCAGCTACGAGCAAAGCCTGATGCTGGAAAAGCAGTACCCCGGTCACTGCGCGTTGCTCACCATACCCAACGGCAAGCACAACAACCTGCCGGAATTCGCTCTCTACCACGAATACCTCTATGATATTCTCAATGAGCCGGGATATTTCTACACCATCAAGGGAAAGTCGGTAGCCCGGGTGGCGTAAGCTAATCTAGTCCGGCAGGCTTCAGGCCGCCTTTCAGCGCCAGGTCTATGGCGCGCCTGAGGCGCACTTCCGAATCGGGGCCGTGCCCGATCATGTATTCCGCCACACGGCCATAGCGATTGATGACGATGGTGGCCGGCAGCCAGTCCATGCGAAATGCATCCTTGTAGAAGGCGCCGTCGGGCATGACCTTGAAAGCAAATTCATCCCGGGTAACGTAGTCTCGAAGGAACTCCTCATCATGCAGGCTGATGCTCAAAAAAACAGCGTCCTCCATGCCTGCATATTGCTGTGCCAGCGAATTGAACCAGTACAACTCCCGGAGATAGGGCGCGCCCGGCGACTCATATCCGTTGACATCCACTACCAGTACTTTGCCGGCGTGATCTTTGGCATTGAAACGGGTACCGTCCATACAGGCGCCTTTAATTTTGGGAGGTTTGCGGCCTATCTGAAGCGCCCACTGCCTGCTGTCGGGAAGGTTGTTGCTCTCCACTATCTTTCGACTGCCCAGGTCATACATATCCTCCGGTATCGCCTCGAAGTAGTATTTCACTGCCTCATAAGTTACTTTAATGCCTTGAAGGCGCTTGGTGTAGCGCATGGCAAAGCCGGGTACTTCCGCAATCTGGCAAAAACGCAGGCCGAACGCGTCGGTGTAAAAGATGGGAAAAGTATCCTTGCCCTCCACGGCGAGCGCCATGTTGCAATATACGCCCGCAATGATTTCCGGAGGCGCCATAGTCAGCGAGGTATTCCCGATGGGGAGGAAGTCGTATTTAACCGCTGCGGTCCCGTCAATGTCGAGGTGGTAAAATACCCGTTCTTCCGGCAGGTACAATTGGTAACTGTTGGAAGGGGTTGCCCAGATGCCGCGCACCATCACGCGCTGGCCGTTGGTGGCGATAAATACTTTTTGGGGCAGGGCGGCTCTCCGGTCCGGGCTAATTTCCTCCTCTATGCGCACGTTATATTCCACCACCACCTGGGCGGCGGCGATCTTTACAGCGAATAAAAACGATAGCAAGCACCAGCGCATGGCGAAGATTTTACCTGTAAAGATAAAAACCGATGCTTGGTTCTCCAAAAAATCCTACTTCGTCTGCACTTTCACCGCCTGCGCGCTATCCAGGCCGGATAAAACTTCTACCTGTATTCCATCGGAAAGGCCGAGGCCGACGATGCGTTTTTCAAATTGCCGCTCCCCGGTTTTTATCTCAACCCAGGTAGTATCTTTCTCAAAGAGTACGTCGCGTTCCTTGATGGACAATACGGCTTTGCGCCGGTCGAGGATGATGTCGGCATTGGCACTGTAGCCGGCGCGCAAAAATGTTTCTTTATTAGGCTGGATTCCCGCCCGCACTTCAAATTTGACGATGCCTTCTTCAGTCTGGCCTTTGGGAGATATGAATTCCAGCATGGCGTCAAACTTCAGGTTCTCGATAGCGCCCACCGTTAACTCCAAGGGCATCCCTTCCCTGAGCTTGCCCACGTCCGATTCGTCCACCTTGCCCTCAAAGATAAGGGCGTTCATATCGGCGATAACGGCGATGGTGGTTCCTTCGTTGAAGTTATTCCGCTCGATGACGGAGCTGCCTTCTTTGACCGGCACATCTAATACCATGCCGTCGAGCGTCGAAACAACGATATTGGCCACTTGCTGGGAATTGCGGCTGGCGCCGTCGCGCAGGAGCGCCAGGTTGTCAATAGCGGCGGCCAGTTCCTGTTTGCGTATATCCACTTCCGTTTCGAAAGACCGCAGGCTGTTGGCCGCCAGGATGCCGGCATTGTCCAAAACGGCCTTGCGCAATTCCATATCCACTTTGAAGCGATTGTAATCCTGCTCGGAAATGACCCCCTCGTCAAACAGTTGGCGCTGCCGGGCTTCCTCACGCCGGGCATTTTCGTAGTTGACCCGCGCTTCCTCTACATCGAGCTTGCGGGTATTAACCTCGCGCTGGCGCTGTAGTTCACGCTGGGCTTCCTGCAGGCGCAGGCGCGCCAGTGCCACGCTGGATTGGGCCGAGTTGATGTTCAACTCGCTGGGCACCAAACGGATGCGCGCTATGCGCTGTCCTTTGGTGACGGTTTGGCCTGGTTCTACAAACAGTTCGTCCACCACGCCCGACACTTGCGGCTTGATGGCTACTTCCCGCCTGGGCTTGATAGAACCGGTAGCTACGGACTTCTTTACAATATCCATCACCACAGGCTTTTCCGTCTCAAACAACTCCGGGGATTTCCGGTTTTGCCGGTAGAAGTACACGCTCAGCGCAACGGTAGCCAGTACGAAAAATGCGGCAATCGCAATCAAACATCCTTTCTTCATTTGGTCGTTTTGTTTATTGTTATACTCGATAGCCTGCGGCGCAAGTCGCTTCGCAGCACACCCACCTTCCCACGCCTGCGGCGCGCTACGGCGGGTGCAATCAACCCATCAGCACATCA
>CAZNYK010000189.1:2538-5474 GCA_964577215.1 uncultured Saprospiraceae bacterium | reverse complement strand
ATTGGCTTCGGAAATATCCCAATCTGATCCGGCACTTTGAAGCGATGCGTCCCAATCGGCTTTGGGTAAGTGATATTACGTATTTGGAGACAACGGAAGGCTATGAGTACCTGTTTTTGATTACGGATGCGAGACTGTTCATTAAAGTGTGTCTCCATCAAAAAATTAATTGTGTAAGTGGCTGATAATAAATACTTAGTGATCTTTGCGGCCTTTGCGGGAAACAGAAAAATGAACAGTGCCGTCAGATATAATCCAGGGAAGAGTTATACACGGGCCGGCTCCGCAGTTCTTTTTCTATGGCGGGGTCCACGTGGTGAAAGGAGGCGATGAAGCGCGCCATGGTGTTTTTCACAAAGCCGTAGAGCAGCCCCATTCGGTTGGCTTTCAATATGCGATCGCCCAGCGGATCGGCGGTATTGATCCAGAACATGGCGGAATGGTACTTGAAATAATGCAGCGCCGCTTCCATTACGTCCTGGAGGCGATGTTCGTGGCCGGGCGCCATGTATATGCCTTCGAAGGCGAGGAAATGAAATGATTGGGGGTTGAAAATTACCCGGAGCGGCGTATAGGGCAGCAGCGGGAGCACAATTTTGCCGAATAGGCCGGGCATTTTGCCCACCCGCCACAGGGCCTTGTAGGCTTGCAGGCCTGCTACGATCTTGCCGTTCTCCCGCAAGACGAAATAGTGCCCGTCCTTACCGATGTTGTCGGTAGTCCAGAAAGCATGGCCGGCGTAGGCTTCTTCCAACACAGGCAGAAAGGATGCAAATTCGGCATCGTTCAGCAGAGACACGCCGGGCCTGGCCCTGGGCATGAATCGGCTGAACGCTACGGTTCTGTTGAGGGATATCTCCTCGAAGCCGAGACGCCCGGCCATGCGATTCACGCTGGGGTTGATGCGATCGGTGGAGGCATAAAAAATGACGGGGTCTTTTTCCTCGGCGCGCAGAAAGTCGAACAGGAATACCGCCAAAGGGGTAGTGATCCTCTGCCCGCGCACCTTGGGCGACACGGCGAAAAAGCGGATGTAGTAAGCTTTCACGCCCATGATGCGCCGCCTGCCGAACACCACCGCGCCGAACAACTCGCCGGTATCTGCTTCCCGGCCGGTGAAATAAATGGGGTCGGGTATGTGCTTGAGGCGGTGCAATGTGTAAAAATGCTCGTACTGGTTCTCGCCCACGCCCCAGGTGACGCTTTCCAAAAAACGAACGAGTTCCTCGTCCATCTGGTATTGGCGGTAAATGATCTTGTTCTCTAAGTGCCCTATGATCTCTGATTCCATTGTTGATGTGCTGATTTGCTAATGTGCTGATTTCACCCGCCGTAGCGCGCCGCAGGCGTTGGAAGGAGGGTGTGATGATGTGAGTTCCGACCGAGTTCGGGAAGTTTCCGGGTTGCTTGCGGTTTGCGGTTTTACATTTTGCGGTTTCCGCGCGCCTAAAAACGGTTCTTCCACATCATACTCTCCACCGGCTTGTCGGAGCGCTGATTGTACTTGGCGCCTTGTTTCCGGTTGTAGTAGTTTTCAATATCGCCTTCCACCATAAAATAGATGAGCTGGCCTATGGGCATGCCTGCATACACGCGCACGGGTTGCGTGCAGGATATCTCCAGCGTCCAATGGTTGCAGAAGCCTACGTCGCCTTTACCGGCGGTGGCGTGGATGTCGATACCGAGGCGGCCGACGCTGGATTTGCCCTCTAAGAAGGGCACGGAGTTGAACGTCTCGGTATATTCCTCCGTGACGCCGAGGTAGAGGGTGCCCGGCTCCAGCACGAAGCCCTCTTCCGGTATTTCAAAATACTCGATTTCATTGTGGACGCGGGCGTCGAGGACCTCGTTTTTGTAGCGGGCCAGCCACTTTCCGAGGTGCACGTCGTAGGAGTTCGTGCCGAGGCAGTCCTGCCGGAAGGGTTCGATAACGATCTGGCCGGAGGAGATGCCCTCAAGGATTTTCTTGTCGCTCAGGATCATTCACTGCTGTATTGAGGGGGCAAAAGTAGTTTTTTCCGGCTACAAAACCTCCCACAGGATAATACTCCGGTCGTCGCTGCCGGATATCAGCGTACCGCCGTGGGGATGCCAGAGCAGCGTATTGACGGAATTGATATGGCAGCCGTTGCGAATCGTATCCAGTACCTTGAGCAATTGGAAAGTCTCCGCATCCCATATTTTAATGGTGCGGTCGCGGCTTGCAGTGGCAAAGAGCCGGCCATCCGGGTGAAAGGCGATGCAGTTGATGGTGTACCAGTGGGCCGGTTGTCCGGAGAGAGGAGCAAAGTCATGTTCGCAATCCCACACGCGCAGGTGCGCGTCGCGGCCGCCGCTGAGCAGGTACCGGCCATCCGGGCTGTATCTTACGGCAAAAACGGAACTGCGATGGGCGTGGGGGATAGTCCGTTTGACTTCCAGCGTTCCGGCGTCCAGGATGTAAATGGCAAAATCGCTGGCCCCTGCGGCCAACTCCTGCCGGGAAGCGCAGTAATCGAGCGCGCGCAGGCTGCGGTTGCTCAGGTGCAGGCTTTCCACAGAGCGCGCCTCCGGGGCCGACCAGCGGGTGAGCAGGCCTTCCCCGCCGGCGCTGAAAACAAAATCTCCGACGTGCAAAAGGTCGTAAACGCCTTTTTTGTGGTGGGCAATGTTGCGGGTTTCCCCGGGCGCGTCGAGGTTGATCCAGTGCAGGCCGCCGTTCATATTGCCGGCGATGAGCGTATGGCGTTCGGGCAGGTGCAACAAGGAAAATACCTGGGCTTCCACTTGTGCCGTGAGGCGGCCGTTTTCCGGTTCGTCTATGTTCCATTCGGCGATCCAGCCGTCGCCGGCGCCCGAGAAAAACGCATGCGGCTGCCGGCCGGGCGCCAGGGCAAATACAGCGGCGTTGTGGCCGGTGAGTTGAGCTTTTTTTTGTACGGAAAGGTTTTTCACTT
>CAZNYK010000189.1:0-2438 GCA_964577215.1 uncultured Saprospiraceae bacterium | reverse complement strand
TCCCCGTTCCCATTCCCCTCCACTGCCGGAGGCGCAGGCGGCCGTATGGCCGGCAGGTAAATGGCGCCTTGCACGGGCCTCACGGCGAAGGCATCGGCGCGGAGGCTTTTCAGGTGCAGGTCCAAGGAGAGGTTGTAGGGCTGCAACTGCTTGTCGTCGATGCGGTCCAAAGGCCAGGTCTCCACTGTTTCCACAGTGATGAAAAAGCGGCGGCGGCCCGGATCGGCTTGCAGGTCGGCAACGCGCATGGGCAGCGGGCCGTCGGGGTTGAGGGCCTGCAGTTTTTCCACGAAGGGCGCCATGCTGAAATCCACCGGGTTGTCGGTGTCTTCCACCTCCACTTCAAATGTCCATTGCAGGGAAAACTGCCGGTTTTCCTTTTTGCCGATGTTGAACTCGCCGCGCCCCGGCTTTGCCAGCGGGTGTATGCTGGTGGGCGTTTCGGCCTCTACCTGTATGCGGATGTATTCCCCGCCCACAGGGTTGCGGCTGCGGATGGTGTAGCGCAATTGGGCCACGCCGGGCTGCGTGCTGCCGTAGGGATTGAAGTACCTGCGCGCCGGCTTGCCCGACAGCGAAAAGCGGCATCCGTAGCTCTCGCCCTTGGCGAAGTAGTTGGTTTCCAAGGCCGGCGCTTCGTCAAAGCTGCCGGGCGCCACGGTTTCAAGCTCCCAGAAATAGGCGGCCATCTCCTCCGGCACGCCGGGCAGTTCCACCACGTGTTGAAAGCGCACCCCTTCCACCAAGGCCTTGCTGCTGCCGTCGATATAAGCCAGGGGCCGGATGCTTTCAAAATAGCGGCGTATCTCCTCCGGCGTAGGCAGCGGGGCAAACAGGCTCTCGCGCCGGTACGAAGCATCGAAATCGGCAAAGAGGACGGTTTGCCAATCCGTACCCGAAAATGCGCTCGATTTGGAAGCGCCCACCCCGAAAGCGGCCTTGAGCCGCAACGGCAGGGGGCCGCTGAGATTCAGCGCGCCTTCCGACTCGATGCGGGCGTTTTCTTCAGCCGTGGAAACGTGTTTGATCATCACGCCCTGGAACTCGCGCAGGTAGTATGCCCGGCCTATGTAATCCGGGTTTTCGCGGTAAAACTGCCACAGCTTCATCATGGCCTCCGCGGTGCGGCGGTCGCCGGCATCTAAGGCCAAGCGCAGGGGCGACACGAAAGAGCCGGAGATAGCCATGACGGACGACTCTCGCCGGCTGTCGCTGTCTAAGGCGGCTTTAAAGGCTGCATAAGGCGGCTCTATGCCCGCATCCAAGGAGGCTTTGAGGTAGCCGCCGCAGGTTTTGGTGAGGACGAAGGCGTCGAAGTTTTCATCCGGATTGACGGCAAAGGGCTGCGGCATATTGCTGAGCCGGAATACCCTGGACGGCGCGAAACGCACGCTGGAGAAAGGCAGGTTGCGCTCCTGCTCGTGGAAGATGTAGAACAGGAGGCCGCCGCCGGCTATGTCGGCAGTTTCCACCGGGGTGCGCAGGGTGCGGCGCCCCAGGAAGCGGGCGGCATCGGGCGGCACGAAGTCGCGGTTGCTGTCCTTCACGCCAAAGCCGCAGAACTCGGCGTGGCGCCTGAAGGTCTGTTGCAGGGCATACCCTAAGGAACTGCGGCCGTGGATGCGCTGGGGCGGCCAGTTCTCAGAGCGGTTTTTTTCCAATTTTTCAGCGGCTTTGTCCATGGTTTGGGAGAAGCCGGCAAAAGGTATGATCCATAGTGCGACCAGCACTGACAACTTGTGAAGTATTTTCATAGGACAAGCGAACGGTTTTGCTCATGATTTTTCCATAACGATGGAATGGCCGGGAAGTTACATTTTTCGCCGGTTATACATTTCCCATCTCTTATCTTTGCCCCACACATCCGCAACGCATGGCCGCACCCTACATAGACATTGCCCTGCCCGGCATACCGCCCTGCCGCCTCATGTACGTGCCCGGCGGGGAGTTCCTCATGGGCGCCGGCGAGCAGGACGCGGAAGCTCGGGACTGGGAAAAGCCCGCCCACCGCGTGCGCTTGGACGGCTTTTACATCGGCGCCTTCCCGGTCACGCAAGACCTTTGGGAGGCGGTTATGGGCGAAAATCCTTCCAGCTTTAAAGGCCCGCGCCGGCCGGTGGAGAACGTTTCCTGGGATGACATCACCCAAAAATTCCTGCCCCGGCTGAATGAGATAACGGCCCCGACTGGTAAGCCGGGGTACCGCCTGCCCACTGAAGCCGAGTGGGAATACGCCGCCCGCGGCGGCCCCTCCCCGGCGCCCCCCGCTGGGGAGGGATCGGGAGAGGCCTACGCCGGCAGCGACGTATTGGAGCAAGTGGGCTGGTACAGCGGGAATAGCGGCGGCGCAACCCGCGACGTGGGCCTGCTGCTGCCCAACGCGTTGGGGCTGTACGATATGAGCGGCAATGTGTGGGAGTGGTGCGCGGATTGGTATA
>CAZNYK010000188.1:0-5647 GCA_964577215.1 uncultured Saprospiraceae bacterium | reverse complement strand
CAATGTTTACCTTCGCCTTCAAACACAATTTGCATGGACAAACGCACCTTCCTCAAAAACACCCTCCTCCTCGGCGCGGGTATGCCGGTATTCCTGAAAAACTTAGAACGCTGGGTGAGCGAGATCGAACACCTCTCGCCGGAAGAAGCCGCCCGCGACGAAGACTTCTGGATGCGCGTGCGCAGCGGCTACCGCCTCAAACCGGACTACATCAACCTCGAAAACGGGTACTACTGCTTCCTGCCCCAGGATATTCTCGAAAATTACATTCATCATATCCGGGAGGTGAATTACCAAGGCTCCTGGTATATGCGCACGGTGCAGTTCGACAACAAGCTGGCCATGGCTGCCCAGTTGGCCGAAATGGTGGGTTGTAATGCGGACGAACTCGCCATCACCCGAAACACTACCGAGTCCTTGGACACCATCATCGGCGGTTTTCCCTGGCAGGCCGGCGACGAAGCCGTCATGGCCGACCAGGACTATTTCTCCATGCTCGAAATGTTTAACCAGCAGGCTGAACAGCACGGCATCGTGAACAAACGCGTATCCGTACCCAACCACCCGAAATCCGATGCGGAGATCGTGGAACTGTACGCCAATGCCATCTCCCCCAAGACCCGCCTCATCATGGTGTGCCACATGGTCAACATCACCGGGCAAGTACTGCCTATTCGCAAGATATGCGACATGGCCCACAGCAAAGGGGTGGAGGTGATGGTGGACGGCGCGCACGCCATAGCCCACCTCAACTTCGCCATCCGCGACCTGAACTGCGATTACTACGGCGCCAGCCTGCACAAGTGGCTGAGCGTGCCCTTAGGCTCCGGCTTGCTCTATGTGAAGAAGGAAAAGATACCGCAAATCCGACCCTTGCTCGCCGGAGCGGTTACGGATAAAACCGATATCCGCCGCCTCAACCACACCGGCACGCACGCCGTAGCCACCGACCTCGCCCTCGGCAATGCCTTGGACTATTACTATGCCCTCGGCCCCGAACGCAAGGAGGCCCGCCTGCGCTATCTGCAGCAATACTGGACTGCGCAGGTGCGCGACCTGCCCCACGTGGTGCTCAACACGCCCGCCGACCCACAGCGCGCCTGCGGCATCGCCAACGCCGGCATCAAAGGCATGAAACCCGCCGACATGGCCGGCACCCTGCTCAAAAAATACCGCATCTGGACGGTGGCCATCGACGGGGCCGGCGTGCAGGGCTGCCGCATTTCGCCGAACGTCTATACCACTACCAAGGAATTGGATGTGTTGGTGAGGGCGCTGAGCGAGATGGGGTGAAGCCTGTATGGCACAAGCGCGCAAGGTGACATCCGGCGCAGATGGATAATGGAGCGCGCGCCGGGTGTCATCTGGCGCGGGGGAGGGGCAAAGGCGGGGCGAGTGTAGCTGACCGGCTCTCGCCACGTTGCTAATTTATGGTTAACCCTTTATTTTCATCCGGGACCTTGTATCAATTTTTGCAATAACTCTTCCCTGATACGGTGTGCTCAAGCTCGTGGCACACGCATAATTCCAGTCATTTTGCAGCGGTTCATTTACGCGCAGGAAATTGGTCTGGCATAAAGAATTGGAACCTCGTGCAAAATTCTTGTAGGGCGGGGGTGAAGTCCAGCGTGCATTTTTTTTCTTTATGGCGCCGCGTACAGCGTCTTCCCAGGTCTTGAAACCTTCGAAGCACACCATTTGCATCTGTTGTATCCAGAAATTTGCGCCGGGGTTGGCGCCGGCGCCGGTAGATTTGATCTCAACGCCTTTCATTTCAAAGGCTGTACCGGCAGCATTCAGCTGAACCGTGTACATGTTCACATAGGCATTTTCTATATTGCGGCTTTTGTTCGGATCCCGGTGATCTGGATAATCATTGACTCCAACGCCGAAGGAAACAGCAATGCTTACAGGTCCGGCGCCGTGGTTCCCTGAAGGCGTATCCTCTGATTTAATCATGGAGAGGCTTGGAGAAGGTTTGTTGTCATAAAATGTCTTGGTCAGAGCTTTGTAGTCTGATCCGGACGGATCGTCGCCTTTTACCTCTGCGGCAGCCACCAAATTTTTCGTAACGTATTTTATTACCTCAATAAAATCAAATTTGGCTTTGGTGTCTGGGTTTTCCCAGATACCAGGATGCCGTTGGCCGTATGCATAGAGATACAATGCCGCCGCCGGAAAGTCATTATTTTTATAGGCACTGAAGCCTAATTTCCACAATTCCTCGTCGCTGTAATATACATCATACGTGTTTTTCTGCGCAACGGCAGGCCGGAATGCAGCAAGACTGACAATAAGGACTAACGCCCAATATCCGGCTGAATGAAGGAGGGATTTCATGACGAATGATTTTTTATGGTGATCGAGTATGTTATTCCGTCGTATCCTCAGGGTTTACAGGAGGGGCATCGGGAAGCAGCGGCTTCAGGGATTCCGTCGTTTGGGCTTTTCCGCCGGTATAAACTCCGGTATATACCTTAGCGTCGGTCACTTGTATCTCCTGGTGCACTACAATAGTGGTAATCATCAGGACTACGCCAAGGGAGGCCAGGATCAATCCCGGAGAGGCGCTTTTGATTGTCATACCTGTTTGCCCTGATCGAGCTTCCAGTTCGGTTTCGGGAGTTTCCAATTTGCCCAAAATAAAAACGCCGCCGATAAACGCCAGTATCATCCCTGTAACAAAACCCAGATAACGCGCCCATACCCGCGACATGAGCAATACATTGGCCTGGTGGTGCCTGCGCTGCAGGGCGTAGGCTTCCAGGTCAACCATGGCTTGCAATTGAGAAGCAGCCATTTGATCTTCAAAATTCGTGACCGGTTGGCTCTCCATTTTGGCGAAAGCATGGCGGGGATCCAGAGGGGTTGTCCGTTCAATGCTTAAATGGAGGTAGATCAATTGAAGGAATGTAGCTACAAAAAAGAACAGGGAAAGCCCTGTGATCATTCGTTTCATCAGCGGTAGTAATCCGGTTTGCCACTGTGTAAGGTCAGATTCCCCGGACTTGGGATTTATGTCAGGTTGCGTTTTCATGATAATGCTTTTTAGGTCAGATTTTTCACAGACGCTAAACGGGAAACCATATTTTTCAACCTTCGGCGGCCTGCTTGATCGAATGCCTGTACAAGAAAAATGAAACAGTCAACATCAATGACCGCCCACCTTGATTTGAGGGTATAAGGGTGTTTTGTTTTGAACGAATACCGATGGGACTCAACTTTCGTCTATCAATATTCACCAAAGCAATGTAGCCTCGTTTTTGAAACGCTGCAATGATTTTTATCACTTTGAAGCAACTCGTATTGCCCCAACCCCTTACCCGCCCCGCACCCGCTTATACACCTGTATCGCCCCCATGAGCAAAGCCGTGAAAGCCGGTGGTTTGCTCCACCTCAATGCCAGGGTAGTTTTTGTACCCCCTTGGGGTAAAATCTTCATCCGCAATATCTGCTCGGCTTTGGATCAGTACTTGCAGGGGCAGCCCACGCAAGGGGCATTGTTCAGCAAAGCGATATAGCAATATTTCAAACCTACTGACATTCCATCAACCCCCACCCCCCATCCATCAATTCCCACCCCGCATCCGTCAATTCGCCGCGCAAACCACATCCGGCGGGGCGCATCTTTGCATTGTCAACAAGAAAAATCATTTACAACAAAACCCATGAACATTGTCCATTCATAATCCCTGAACCCATTAACTCCTGAAGCCGCATTTTTTGCACAAAACGCGCGGGGGGCGCCAAGCTCCCCCGCGTTTTTTTTAGATGCAGGCAGTATCGTTTTGACCGGAATACGGGAGGAGTTTGTAAGTTTGTTGAAGGATATTCTTTCGTACAGGTAGTTAAAAGTTCATTCTGAAAAATGAGAAACCGTGAATAACCACACGCACCTTTCTACCACCCGGCCAGTGTTGTCCATTGAAGAGTTGGAGGAGATACTCATCTATTTTTCCACCTCTATCTACGGCAAAAATACCGAGGAAGACATCCTGTGGGACTTAGCCCGGAATTGCATCTCCAGGCTCGGGTTTGCCGACTGTGTGATCTACCTGCTTGATGAAGGCCGCAGCGTTTTGGTGCAAAAAGCGGCGTTAGGCCCCAAGAACCCAACCCGGTATGAAATATTAGACCCCATAGAAATACCTTTGGGCCGCGGCATCACCGGCCATGTCGCCATGAGCGGAATTGCCGAGATCATCTCTGACACCTCCGTTGACCCCCGCTACATTGTGGACGATGAGGTCAGGTTTTCAGAATTGTGCGTGCCGATCAAGGAAGGGGAGCGCGTGCTGGGGCTGATTGACAGTGAACATCCCGAAAAAAATTATTTCACCGGCCAACACCTCCGGGTACTGTCTGCCATTGCTTCCGTTTGCGCCAACAAATTGCAGCGGGTCCGGGCCGAAAAACAAAAGGCAGAAGCCCAACAACTCATGAACGAATTAAAATCCAGGGCCTTGCGCGCGCAACTCAGCCCGCATTTCGTGTTTAATTCACTCAACGCCATTCAGCACTTCATCACCGCCGACGACAAAGCCGCCGCCATTCGATTCCTGTCACTGTTCAGCAAACTCATCCGCTACCACCTCAGCCATTACGAAAAAGAAGTGGTTTCTTTGGAAAAAGAGTTGGAGATGCTGGAATGGTACCTCCGCTTGCAGGAACTGCGCTACGAGGAACGCTTTGCTTACCGGCTCGAAAAAGAGCTTGGCATGGACGCCGGAAGTATTCACATCCCTTCGATGGTTTTGTCTTCCATCATGGAATTTGCGGTGGAGCATTCTGTTTTTCACCAGGCGGGGCTTAGCCGCCTGCACTTGGAGGTGAAGCGAAACGGAGATGCCATAGAGTTAAATGTATTGTACGGCCCGGTATACCCCGAGCAATTACCCCGGGAGCGAACAGTCAACTACCGGGAGGAGTTTCTGCCCTGGGACGAACAGGTGCGCTTGCTCAACCGGCTCAAGGGTTATCATATAGAGACCCGTTCCGAAATACTGCCCGGAGAAAATGATTCGGAAAAACGGGTGGCAATACATCTGTCGCTGCCGGTATTGAACCCGTATGCAAAGACTGTTTAGGGGGGATGATATGTATTTGTAAGTCAAATATTTATACGAAAAGATCAACCTGGACGCGGGCGCTGCAACGATCGTCCATATTCCTGCATAGTTAAAGTAAATGCCATGATCAAAGCCGTTATTGTAGAAGACGAACTGCACAGCCGGGAGAGCCTGAAAAACCTTTTGGTCGAATTTTGCCCGGATGTGGAACTCTGCGGCGCGGCCGCCTCCGTGGAAGAGGCCGTCCCGTTGATCCGCTCGGTCAGGCCGGCGCTGTTATTTCTCGACATCGAACTGCAAAACAGCACGGGCTTCGACCTGCTCCGGCTGCTTCCGGATATGGAATTCGATGTGATCTTTACTACGGCATTCGAGCAATACGCCATACAAGCCATCAAGATGAGTTCGCTCGATTACCTGCTCAAGCCTATTGACATCGATGAATTGCAGGAGGCGGTGGCCAAAGCGATGGAAAAACAACACCATCAACAACATAAAGCCCAGCTCGAATTGCTGTTGGCCAACATCGGCGCGCGCGCGCCGGCCGTTCAAAACCGGATATGCCTGTCCACTGCCGA
>CAZNYK010000187.1:0-5681 GCA_964577215.1 uncultured Saprospiraceae bacterium | reverse complement strand
AGTCTCCCAGTCTCCCAGTCTCCCAGTCTCCCAGTCTCCCAGTCTCCCAGTCTCCAAAAAACTTTCCCTTTCCCAAATCCGTTTTTGATGTTTGCAAATCACTGGCTATCGAGTAAACTGTCCACAACATCAAACGCACACATATGCTACCAACGCCGCTGCAAGACCAACCGACGCCCGAACCCTCCTGGCCGCCCCCGCACTGGGCGCCCCCGCTCTCTGTGTTGATGCTCACCCTGGCTACCGTGTTGATGGGCGTGATCATTGGCGGCGGACTTACGCTGGTGATGGCGAAAATGACCGGCTTTGACCTGGCCGTAGTGATGGGCGAAATAGCCGACCACAACACCCCGGAACGCCGCAACCTCCTGCGCGGGGCCAATCTCCTCAGCCATGTATTTACGTTTTCCGTCGCCCCCATTGCTGTGGCCATATTCATCTTCCGCCGGCAATGGGCGGAGCGCCTCGGCCTGTGGCCTGCCCCCGATTGGAAAAAATTGGCGTACGCCACAGTTTTCATGCTTTTCACCATGCCCTGGGTGCAGCTCACCTACTGGCTCAACAAACAAATACCCCTGCCGCAATGGATGGGCGCCATGGAAGAACGCACCGGCGGCCTCATCCAATCGCTGCTGGTGATGGACAGCCCCGGCGAACTGATCTTCACCCTCGTGGTCATCGCCCTGGCGCCGGCCCTTGGGGAAGAACTGCTTTTCAGGGGCACCGTGCAACAGCAATTATCGAGATGGTGGGGCAAGCCGGTATGGGCCGTATGGATCACCGCGGTGCTGTTCAGCCTTATCCACTTCCAGTTTGCGGGTTTTTTGCCGCGCATGCTGCTCGGAGCAGGCCTGGGCTACCTCTTCCTGTGGACGCGGAGCCTCTGGGCGCCCATCGCCGGGCACTTCGCCATCAACGCCGTACAGGTGCTGGCCATGTATTTTGTGAATATCGACTTGGAAAGCGCCGAGGAAAAGATCAACTTTTATACCCTGGTCTTGCCTTGTTTGCTGGTGCTGCCGGTACTGTACCTCCTGGTGAAACTCATCCGCCGGCCCGGCAACCTGCCGCCGGACTTCCCCGGGCGGGACTATGCAGACAATAAAACAGCGTGACCCCGGCGTTAGAACCGCAAAAAAAGCCATGAGACAGCTTCTACTCACCTGTGTGTTCGCCATCGGCCTCGCCTTTTCGGCATCGGCGCAAGCAGCCGGCAATTACGTGCAGTACAACAACTTCGATCCCGGGCAAAGCGCCCGCTTCCTCTCTGTGAATAAATCGGCGCGGATGGTAGCCGATAACGCCGTCGAACTCAGGGTCAACGCCCTGCACAACAAGAAGGCGTCCTCTTACGTGGCAGTGTTCAATATCATCCAATTGGGACGTACTACCGAAGAGGCCAATGCCCTGCTCAACAACCGCCTCAGCGCTTTCACCACCGCCGTGAAAAACCTCGGCGTGCCCGCCCCGGACGTGTATGTGGACATGGTCAACTTCCTGCCCAAATACGAAATTGACGCTTCCAAAAAACTCTTCAGCAAAAAGAACTACACCGAGGTGCCCAAGGGGTTTGAATTGCAAAAGAACGTGCACATCCGCTACACCGACCCTGCCATCCTCGACAAGGTGGTCACCGCCGCTGCCGCCCAGGATATCTACGATTTGGTAAAAGTGGACTACTTCGACGACAGCCCCACCGCCACCTACGAAGAGCTGCGCCGCCGCAGTTTCGAGTACCTCGCCAAAATCCGGGAAGATTTTCGCGGCGCCGGCATCGAACTCGACAGCGCCTACATGATCGCCGCCGAGAACACCTGGGTGGCGTTCCCAGGCAACCGCTACGAAAGCTACCAGGCCTATAGCACCCAATCGTTTGAACCTATAGAAAAGGGCGCTACTATCAGTACAGTGGACAAGCCCGTGTCGCGCTTCTACAACGCCGTGCCCTCCAACGATTACGACATCATCATCAACCCGGAAGTGTTGGAGCCGGCTATCCAGTACTCCTACAACCTGGTGCTTCGCTTTACTTTTGCCCCACCGCCCAAACCGGCCGGCAAAAATTACTTTCTCATCACCCCCTCCGGCGATGTACAGCCGCTGAAGTTGGATTAACCATGCCGCTACCTGACTTCCAAATGTTTGCCAACCGCCTGCTCAAGGTCAGACGCCATCTCGACAAGTGGGCGCGCAGGGAAGGCATTACCTGCTACCGACTCTACGATGCCGATATCCCCGAATTCCCGTTGGCGGTGGACTGGTACGAGGGCAGGGTACACGCGGCGGAGTATCAGCGTGACCATCCATTGGATGAAGAAGAATACCGGCTTTGGCGAGGCGGTTGCCGCCAAACCCTCGCCGATGCGCTGCAAGTGCCTTGGGAAGATATATTTTTCAAAACGCGCAGCCGCCAAAAGGGGAGCGCCCAGTATGAAAAACAGGCAGCACGCCGGCACGAGTTCAGCGTACAGGAAGCAGGCCTGAAGTTCAAGGTGAACCTCAGCGATTATTTGGATACCGGCCTTTTTTTGGATCACCGCATCACCCGCGGCATGGTGCGCGAGCGCGCCGCCGGCAAGACCATGCTCAACCTGTTTGCCTACACCGGCGCATTCACCGTGTATGCCGCAGCGGGCGGCGCTACGACCACCCTCACGCTCGACATGTCGGCCACCTACTTAGACTGGGCGCAGGAAAACCTCCGCCTCAACGGCTTGGAAGGCCCGCAACACCGCCTGCTGCAAACCGACGTCACCGCCTGGCTGAAGGAAGCCCCGGAGGAAAAGTTCGACCTCATCGTCCTCGATCCGCCCACCTTCTCCAACTCCAAGCGAATGCGCCACGCCTTCGACATACAGGCCGACCACCCCTACCTCATCAACCGCTGCCTGCAACGCCTGACGCCGGGCGGCACGCTGTTCTTCTCCACCAATTTCCGCAAGTTCCGCATCGACCGCGATCGCATCTGGGGTGGGGCCCGCATCTTCGACATCAGCGAAAAAACAGTGCCGCCGGACTTCCGGAATAAGAAAATACACTACTGCTTTGATTTGAGTGTTCCAGGGATTGACTCTTGATGCTGTTTATCTTCAAACTACAATCGAAACGCCATGCAGCTTCCCGATCGCGCCGCAGCGAAAGCGCTGTTCTGAAGATTCCGGCAAGAGGATTGGAGTTTTTCGGGTTGGTATATTCGTTTCGCCGGGCATAAGTACAAGAACGCCGCCCGCTTACCATTCCAAAGAACGGCTCACAGGCGGCATTTTGCAGGGTTTGAAGGGAAAACCGGATATTGATTAATTCACCGTGATGTAGTCGGATGCATTGGCTACATTTTCATATGCCCCCACAAAGTTCCAAAAGATAGAATTCAGACCAAAAATTCCGCATGGGATCGTTCCACCGGGGTTCCATATGATGCCTGGTTTGTATTGATCAGGCCCTTGTTGGTTATCTTTTACTCTCATCCATACTCTTGAGCGGAGTGACGGAACGTTTGGGTGATTTCCAATGAGGGCGCCTACCCTTCCGGTAAATACAGCATCTGATCCATTGGATTCCACGCAAACTGCGTCCATTACAATTTGGTAGGCATTTTGGCCGGCATCTCCCCATGTGCGCCAAACACGCGCGGAGCCATTTACACCCTGGTTGCCTTGCGTCGCGTTGATCTGAACGGCATGTGACTTGTAAAAGCCATGCCCCATGGAATTGATCTGCCAGGAGAAATCGGCATTCACCTGCGCGTTGGTATTCCGGAAAACCAGTTCCTGGTTGTTTTGCAACGCATCCAGGTCGATCTGTACAATTTTACCGTCAGGGTTAATGAAATAAGCGCCGTTGGGATCAAGCCCCAGCGCATCAATAGCAGTGGGTGGTTCTTTCACCTCCTCTTTTTGGCAGCCTGTGATAAAGGCGGCGCTCATCAGGATGACTAAGAGGGACAACACGCCGAAGAGGCTTTTCATCGTTTTCATAATGTTTAAGTTTTTTTTGTTAAACAAGCGAATACCGCTTGCCCTGCAAAGATGGGGGCCACCCGCTCATAACAGCTTGCCGATCGGGTTCAGGCATTTGCCAAACCGTTGCATCGGGCAAAAAAAGATTTGCCGAATGGTTGCATGCGCGCCATTTCACATCAAAACAAAAAATTGAAAATCAACTACTTGTTGGTTGCATTGGGCGGATTTCCATACGCGTCCTTGAAGGACCTGGAAAAATGGGCGGGATCTTTATAGCCAACCTTCCAGGCCACTTCAGAGACCGTCAGGTCGGTGGTCTCTAAGAGGATTTTGGCCTTGTTGCATACGGATGCTCCGAATGAAAAGGGATAAGGTCCTGCAATTTCCGCCGGAGCTCGACCAGCTGCTCCAAACGGACATACAGTTCTTCCTTCAGGAACGGCTTGGCTAGATAGGCGCCACCCGCTTGCCGCAGATGACGCCTTTCAGGGCTTGAATAGATAATTCGGGGGTATCGCTTACTTCACGTTGATGTTGTCGGAGGCATTGGCCACATCTTGGTATGGGGGATTAAAATTCCAAATAATTCCATTCAAGCCAAAGAATGGATTGTCGCAAGGGATGGTCCCGCTGGGATTCCATACAATGCCTTTGTGCTGGTCAAGCGGGGCGTTGGGACCCTTGCCGTTGTCTTTTACTCTTACCCAGATTCTCGCGCCAGGGTCTGGAGCACTTGGAGGAAATTCGCCGGTTACCTCCGTGACCACGCCGACAAAGATGGCTTCCCCTTGTTCATTGGTGAAAAGGCAATCTGCGTCCAGGATAACGTGATAGGCAAATTCGCCATTCTCGCCCCATGTCCGCCACATGTGCCCGGTTCCGTTTGTGCCTTGGTTGTTTTCCGTGGCGTTGAACTGCCAGGTAGTTGTTTTGACGAGATAACTGTTGCCAGGCTGCCAGGAGTAGTGGGCATTCACATGCGAGTTGCCGTTGCCGTTGCCATTCCGGAACGTCAAATCGGGGTTGTTTTCCAGGGCATCCAGATCGATCTGCTGGATGCTGCCGTCGGGGGCCATGAAATAAGCGCCGTTGGGATCAAGCCCCAGCGCATCAATAGCAGTGGGTGGTTCTTTCACCTCCTCTTTTTGGCAGCCTGTGATAAAGGCGGCGCTCATCAGGATGACTAAGAGGGACAACACGCCGAAGAGGCTTTTCATCGTTTTCATAATGTTTAAGTTTTTTTTGTTAAACAAGCGAATACCGCTTGCCCTGCAAAGATGGGGGCCACCCGCTCATAACAGCTTGCCGATCGGGTTCAGGCATTTGCCAAACCGTTGCATCGGGCAAAAAAAGATTTGCCGAATGGTTGCATGCGCGCCATTTCACATCAAAACAAAAAATTGAAAATCAACTACTTGTTGGTTGCATTGGGCGGATTTCCATACGCGTCCTTGAAGGACCTGGAAAAATGGGCGGGATCTTTATAGCCAACCTTCCAGGCCACTTCAGAGACCGCCAGGTCGGTGGTCTCTAAGAGGATTTTGGCCTTGTGGAGGCGGTAGGAACGGATGAAATCGGAAGGAGAGGTATTGACTAAGGCGGTCATTTATGATGAATCGGAACGATTGGCAGTAGTGTATACTCGATAGCCAGTGGTTTGCGAATTTTCATTTTTGCAAACCACTGGTCCCGACGAAAAATGGTTTATATTTTTTCGCA
>CAZNYK010000186.1:0-5848 GCA_964577215.1 uncultured Saprospiraceae bacterium | reverse complement strand
GGAAGCCGCTACGGCGGTCTCAAGCAAGTGGACGGCGTAGGCCCCGGCGGAGAAGCCATCATGGAGTATGCCGTGTATGACGCCATACGCGCCGGATTCGGCAAAGTCGTCTTCATTATTCGCCACGCTATCGAGGAGGCGTTCAAGGCCAAGTTTGCAGGCAAATTCGACCATCTCATCGAGGTAGAGTATGTATTCCAGGAGAACGACAGCCCGGTAAAGGGCATCGCCCAATGGCCCAATCGTGAAAAACCCTGGGGTACCGGCCATGCCGTACTCATGGCCCGCGATGTCATCCGGGAGCCGTTTGCGGTGGTGAATGCCGACGACTTCTACGGCGCGGAGGCGTTCCGGGTCATGGCGGATTTTCTTACCCGCTCCTGCCGGCAGGATCACCTGGCCATGGTGGGTTACTTGCTCCAAAATACACTTTCGGAGCACGGCGCCGTGTCGCGCGGCGTATGCGATGTGGACGCGCAGGGCATGTTGCGCAGCGTAACCGAACGGCACAAAATTCTGCGCTCCGGGCAGCGCATAACTTTTACCGACGAGCAAGGAAAGGCGCAGGAATTGCATGAAAACACCATCGTATCCATGAATTTGTGGGGGTTTCCCGCAAGTATTTTCCCTGAAATAGAGGCGCAGTTCGTGGAGTTTTTTCACGCCTCGCGCGAAAATCCCAAAGCGGAGTTTTACATCCCCTCTGTAGTCAACCGCCTGCTGAGTGAAAACCGGGCGCAGGTATCGGTATTGCCCAATGCCTCGCAATGGTACGGGGTGACATTTCAGGAGGATAAGGCCATCGCGCAACAGGCGTTCGCAGGCATGGCCGAAGCCGGCGTGTACCCGCCGAAGTTGTGGAAGTAACGGCGACTTTAGTCGCCGGTACTGCATAAGGTATGACTCCTGTCCGGCGACTAAAGTCGCCGGTACTGCATAAGTTATGACAGAAATGCCAATCATCCGGGCTGCCCTGCATTGGTTCTTCCCGGGGCAATCGCTGCACTTTGCCCGCCCCTACGGAAGCGGCCACATTCACCGCACGTTCAAGGTGGAGATGGCGGGCGAGGACGGAGCGCGCAGGTACCTGCTCCAGCAATTCAACCATCGCGTTTTCACGCGCCCGGAGGTGGTAGCGGCCAATATTGGACAGGTACATCGCCATTTGTCGGGCAAGCGCTTCGGGCAGGCCGTACTCACACCGGTATATGCGCCGCAGGGCTTGGCCTACTTCGTTTCAGGAGACGGCAGCTATTGGCGGGCTTTTGAATTTATAGACGGCGCGTTTTCGGTAGAAAAGGCGGAAAGCCCGCAGCAGGCTTTTCAGGCAGGTAAAGCATTTGGGGCATTCGCTGCCGCTTTGCACGAGCTACCGCCCATTCTCATCAGGGAAACCATACCAGGGTTTCACGACAGTGCAGCCCGGTGGCAGGCTTTCAAAGAGATCGAAAATGCAGACCCTTTGCGCCGTTGTGCCATTGCAAAGGAGGAGATTGACTTTTTGAAAAAGCATCATGGTATTTTTTTCCAGGTACAAACTATGGCTTTTCCCTTGCGGGTAGTACACAACGATGCCAAGCTCGGCAATGTGCTCTTTGCACAGGATACTGGCGAAGTACTCGCCGTCACCGACTGGGACACCATCATGCCGGGCAGCATTTTAGCCGACTTCGGCGACCTGGTGCGCAGCATAGTCAATCCCACAGAGGAAGACGATCCAAACCTCGATGCCGTGCGGGTGCAAATGCCGTTTTTCGAAGCCCTGTGCCGGGGTTTTCTCGCCGAAACCGCGCGCTTGCTCAGCGGGGAGGAAAAAGAGAATCTCGTTTGGGGGGCGCAATGGATCATCCTGGAGCAAGCTCTGCGCTTCCTCAGCGACTTCTTGGCCGGAGACGCTTACTATCCGGTCAAATACCCCGATCACAACCTCACCCGGGCGCGCAACCAGATGCAATTGTACCGTTCTATTACAGACCACAGGGAAGCAATGCTGGCCATTGTTAAATCTTTTACCTGATCATCTCACCGGTCGGGCAAATCGTTTATCTTTATGCCCGAACCGCCGGACCGGCGGTTTTGTACCCCTTCGCTGAAACGACAGACCAAAATCAAATCCCGGTATTTCAGGGAGAAAACCGAAGGGAAAATGGGATTCGCCATACTGATCATTATGCTGCTTTTAATGCTGATACCACTGGGCTTTTCAGCAGAGCGGGTCTTTTCCCGGCATCCTATACCAAGGCCCCTGTTGGTAACCACCAGCGTGGTGACGGGTTTGTGGGGTGGGCTGCTCACTGCGGATTTGCTGGCCGGCTCGGTAGTGGGTACTGGTCTGTGCGGGCTGATGCTCATTGCGCAGCGCCTGTACAACCGGAGATACGGCGACAGGGAATCCTGACCAACGTTAACTGAAGTTTAATTTTTTCCCACTTCCTGTAAAAGCTCCCCGCACTGTGCCTATCTTGCAGCCTGAAAGTTGAAAACGGCCTGTAAAAGCGCGTCGCCATGCCGGAGTATTATCTGATCGTAGTTATACTATTGTTGATCCTGGCAGCTTCCGACCTCATGATCGGAGTGGCCAATGATGCGGTAAACTTTCTCAATTCTGCCATTGGCTCCAAAGTAACCTCCCGCCGCAACATCCTCATTGTGGCGAGCATCGGCGTTTTTGTAGGGGCCACTTTCTCCAGCGGCCTGATGGAGGTGGCGCGCAAAGGCATATTCAATCCCGACCTCTTCTTTTTTTCGGATGTCATCGTGATCTTCTTAGCCGTGATGATCACCGACATCATGCTGCTCGACCTGTTCAACACCTTTGGGCTGCCCACCTCCACCACGGTTTCCCTCATCTTTGAATTGTTGGGCGCATCGGTTGCCGTGGCGCTCATCAAGATCGTAAGAGCCGGCGATCCGCTGGTGACCCTGCCGGACTACATCAACGCTTCCAGCGCTACGGTTATCGTCACGGGCATTTTTTCATCAGTAGCCATTGCTTTTGTGGTTGGAAGTTTAGTTCAATACCTGTCTCGTCTGCTCTTTTCCTTTCATTACGAGCGTCGCATGCCCTGGGTGGGTGGTATCTGGTCGGGGCTGGCACTCTCTCTTCTGAGCTATTTTCTTTTATTCAAAGGCATCAAGGGCGCATCTTTTGTCACGGATAATTTCGTGAAATGGATAAGCGAAAATACCGGTGTTCTACTGCTTGCCTCCTTCGTTTTTTGGTCGCTGATCATGCAGACCCTCATCACTGTTTTCAAATTCAATGCGCTGCGCATCATTGTGTTGTTCGGCACTTTTGCGCTGGCAATGGCTTTTGCGGGCAATGACTTAGTAAACTTTATCGGCGCACCCATAGCCGGCTTGGAGTCGTTTTTAGCCTGGAGATCGTCAGGTGTGCCCGCCGATGAATTTTCGATGGGCATTCTCAAGGCGCCCGTCAGAACCAACACTTTTCTACTGCTTGCGGCAGGCGCTATAATGGTTGCCACGCTGTGGTTGTCCAGGAAAGCACGAACCGTGACAGATACCGAGGTTAGTCTGAGCCGTCAGGACGAGGGCGTTGAGAATTTCCAGCCCAATTTCCTGGCAAGGAGCATCGTCAATTTCTTCAGTTACATCGGCTCTATAACGCGCTGGGCGGTGCCGGAGCGTTTGAAATTGCTGGCAGAAAAGAGCTTCCAGTCCTTACCGCTACACTCGGTAACGGTAGGCGACAAGCCTGCATTTGACTTGGTGCGCGCATCCGTCAACCTGACCGTAGCCAGTATGCTCATCGCTTTCGCTACGTCGCTCAAACTGCCTTTGTCAACCACTTATGTGTCTTTTATGGTGGCCATGGGCACCTCGCTGGCCGATAAAGCATGGGGCCGCGACAGCGCAGTTTACCGCGTATCGGGAGTACTCAGCGTCATCGGCGGGTGGTTCTTCACGGCTATTATCGCCTTTACAGTGTCTGCAACTGTAGCCTGGCTTATCCACACTTTCGGGCCCTGGGCCCTTGGGGCATTGGTTATTGCCCTGGGTTATTTCTTTTATCACACCTTCACTTTGCACCGCAAGCGGGAGAAGGCGAAAGCGGAGATACAGGCTGCCGTGCAGGAATCCGTCAAGATACCTTCAACCACCCTGGTGGACGATACCTCCCGGAAAGTAGGCCAAACGACCAAGCTCATTGCCGAGATATATCGCCATGCGCTCATAGCTGTACTCAAAGATGACCCCAAGGGTATCCGCCAGGCCAAAAAGGAGCTTCAGGAACTCAAACAGCAAAGCGAAAATCTGAAAAACAAGCTCTTCTTTGCCATCAAACGCATCGAGGAAGAGCTCTCAGAAGCCAGCCGCCTGTATATCCTGGTTTTCGACCTGGAACAAGACCTGATCCAATCTGCCGACCAAATCGTGAAGACCTGCCGGAATCACGTCGAGAATCGCCTCACCCCTCCCGAAAAACCCCAGGCCAAGGCATTATTGTCCATCTTGTCTGACCTGGATCACTATCTCAAAACCGTTTCCTTGCGCATGAAGGAGCGAAATTTTGCGGAAATAGAGGATATCCGTACTCAACGGCGCCAATTGTTGGTCAACTTGGAGGAGCAACTCTCTGCTCAAATCGCCGGTATTAAAACCTCGGAGTTCGGATTTCGCAACAGCGCCCTTATTTTCAGCCTGCTGCTCGAAACCAAAGACATAGTGGAGATTTCCCACCGGTTTTCGGTGCTCTATCACCGGCTTTACCACAACGGCCACCTGGCCGATTACGAATTCCTGAGCGAAATACCGAAGGTATAATTCTTTATCCTCCCATTGCATCAAGCCATTGCGCTGCAGCAGACAAATGCGCCTGTTGCTTTGGCGCCGGCATCTTGTCGAAAGTCTTTACCAACATACCCAGCCGGGGGTTTTGCAAGAAAAAGTCGCGATGCACGTGCATAAAGCGCCAAAACAGGCCATCCCACACCGCTTGCCATTCGCCCTTCGGAAAATCGCTCATTTTCATGAGGTAATTACTGCCGCTGATATAGGGCTTGGTAGCCATGAGGCCGCCGTCGGCAAACTGGCTCATGCCATACACGTTGGGTACCATTACCCAGTCGTAGGCATCGATAAACAATTCCATGAACCAGCGATAGACGTCGTCGGGATCAAATTCGCACAGCAGCATGAAGTTGCCCAGCACCATGAGCCGCTCTATGTGGTGGCAATAGCCGGTTTGGAGTACTTTGCGGATGACGGTATCCAGGGGGGCAATACCGGTTGTTCCCTCCCAAAACGATGCAGGTATCTTTCGGGTGAAGCCCCAGTAGTTGGTTGTGCGCTCCTGCGAGCCGGCCTTTTCATACACCCCGCGGATGAACTCCCGCCAGCCTATGACTTGCCGGACGAAGCCCTCCAAGGAGTTGAGTGGAACGCGGGTCAGGACTTCCGGGCGCAAGACGGCGTCCAGTACCTGTTTGGGCGTGAGCAGACCCACGTTGAGCATGGGCGTGAGCAGGCTGTGGTGCAGGATGCTCTCTGAGGCTACAATGGCATCTTCATAGGCGCCGAACTCTGAGAACCGGCTTTGGATGAACGCCTCCAGCCAATCTTCGCTCTCCTCGAATGTGACGGGGTAGCGCAGTTCGCCATCGAGGCTGCCGTAGTTGCCGGCAAAGTGCTTTTCCGCGTATGCCGTAGCCTCCAGGTAGTAGGCGTTGGGAGCCGGAAAGGTCACATCGGGCGGGCGTTTGTCTTTGGGATAGCGCAGCCGGTTTTCAGAATCGAATGTCCACTTTCCTCCTGAGGGTTTTCCGTCCGGTTCCAGCAGGATGCGGCGCGCTTTGCGCTGCTGCACGTAGAAGTCGGTCTGGAA
>CAZNYK010000185.1:2371-5913 GCA_964577215.1 uncultured Saprospiraceae bacterium | reverse complement strand
GAAGCGCATTCCCTGTGTACAACCGGCAATCCCATCTCCCCTTGCACACTGCATTCGAACTAATATAACAAGCGCCGAAATCAAAGTAAGCAGGCCGATGAACAAAATAGACGCCTGTATGCTGATCCGGTCGGCAATGATGCCGGTAAGTATGGCGCCGATGGCATAGCCCAGATCGCGCCACAAACGGAAAATGCCGACGCTTTTGGCCCGGTCTTGCGGATGGGTATTTTCTGCCACTGTGGCTAAGAAGGTAGGATACACCATAGCGGTGCCCCAGCCCAGCACAGCGGAAAGGGCGACGAAGTGAAACATGGTACCGGCCCAGGCAAAGGCAAAGAGCGCGGCGGCCTGCAGAAACATGCCGGCAAAGAGCATGTCTTTCTTGCAGAACTTGTCGGCCATCTTGCCGGTGAACAATTGGCCAAGCCCCCACACGGCCGGATACACCGCCGTCACCATTCCAATTTGTTCCAGGCTGAAATTTTTGCTCGCCAGCAGGATGGGAAAAATCCCCCAGGCCATGCCGTCGTTGAGGTTGTTGACCAGGCCGGCCTGCGTAACGGAGCCAAGATTCCTGTCCTTCCAGGTGGTATCCCAAAAAATGTTTTTCAGGCGGGCAATGGTGTTGCCGGCGGTTTCCGCCGCGACGTGATGCCGCGTGTCTTTGATCCAGAAAATACTGGCCAGCAAGCCGAACGCCACGAGCACGATGCCCAGATAGAACGGATAGGGCCTTATGCCGTATTCGGCGGCGATGTAGCCCGTGAGGAAGGCGATCAATGCCACGGCCAAATAACCGGCAAACTCGTTGAGCCCCATGGCAAAACCGCGCTGCTTTTCGCCCACGAGGTCTATCTTCATCACCACGGTACTGCTCCAGGTCAAGCCCTGGTTCATGCCGAGCAATACGTTGGCGGCAATGATCCAGTTCCAGTTGGGGGCAAACATGAGCAGGAGCGGAATGGGAATGGCGATGACCCAGCCGGCGACCAGCAGGTTTTTCCGCCCGAATTTGTTGGCCAAGGCGCCGGCGTAGTAATTCGTAACGGCCTTGACGATGCCGAACACGATAATGAAGGAAAGAATGGCTGTCTTGGCGGCTATGGCGAATTCCTGCTCCGCGATCTGCGGCAGTATGGAGCGCTCCAGCCCCACCATGCCGCCTACAAAAGCATTGACAATGACCAAGAGGGTGAATTGCCGCCAGTTTTCCCGGAGTCCTAATTTGACTTGCTCCATATCAGTTCTGCCGTTTATTCTCCGACAAAACCATGTCGAAATACCCCTCTTCCAAGCGCAGCGCATCAAACCCGTTGGCCCGCAGCAATTGCACCGCCTCATCGGCAAAGGTGCAGAACGGGCCGCGGCAGTAGGCGATGATGATCTTGTCGCGGGGCAGTTCGTCCAAGCGCCGGCTGAGCGTATCGATGGGTATGGAAAGCGCATCCGGCCAGTGACCGGCGGCATACTCCCCGGCAGGGCGCACGTCCAGCAGCAAAGCGCCGGCTGTGCCCGGGAGTTGTGGGAGGCTCAGGCTTTGTATTCCACCCATTTCCCGGCGGAACTGTTGAATGACGACCTGCAGCGCAGGCTCCTGCTCCATTGCCAGGTCGCGCAGGGCTTGCCAGGCGGCATGAGCCTTCCGGCCATCGAGGGAATAATAGATGAAATTTCCGTCCCGCCGGGACTTCAGCAGCCGGGCGTTTTTCAGTACCTGCAAGTGCTGCGAGGCATTGGCCACGCTTATGGCCGTTTGCATTGCGATCTGTTCTACGGTCTTTTCGCCGTTGGCCAGCAGGTCTATGATCTCCAGCCGGTTGGCATGTGAAAAGGATTTGGCTATGCCGGCTATGGCGGTGTAAGCACTGTCTTTGAATGCGCGTTTTTCCATACGAAAAAGTATATTCAACTATTCAAACGTTCAATTGATTACATAGGTTGAACAGGTGTACAATTCCGCTGTTCCAAAGCAGCATTTTTTCTTATCTTTGCATCGCCAAACCGACAACCAAATCAAAACCGAAACATTCGCGCCATGGCACAAGTAGAATTGATCATGCCCAAAATGGGCGAAAGCATAATGGAGGCCACCATCCTGCGTTGGGTAAAAAACGTAGGCGATAGCATAGAGGTGGACGAACCTATCCTCGAAATCGCCACCGACAAAGTAGATACCGAGGTTCCTTCCCCTGTGAGCGGCGTGCTTGCGCAGGTGCTTTTCAAAGAAAACGACGTAGTGCCCGTAGGCAAAGTCATCGCCATACTCTCTACCGAAGGGGAAGCAACGGAACCGCTTCCTTCGCCCAGCGTGGCGGAAGCTACTTCCGGCAATGGAACCGTCGGCAGAGGCGCTGCCCCCGCAGCAGAACCGGCCGCAGCTCAAGCGGCACCCCAGCAGGCCATGAGCGGCCTTCAATCAGGAGGCGCAGCCACGCGTTTTTACTCGCCTTTAGTGCGCAACATCGCTCAAAAGGAGCAGATCAGCGTACAGGAACTGGAAGGCGTTTCCGGCAGCGGGATGCAAGGCCGCGTTACCAAAAAGGACATCCTGGCCTATGTGGAGCAACGCCGCACGGCCACGCCCCGACCGGCCGCCCAACCATCGGCCCCGGCCGCGCCGGCCTCTCCTGTCATTGCGGACCAGCCGGCCGTGTCCCTCAGCGGCAACGTGGAAATCATAGAAATGGACCGCATGCGCAAGCTCATCGCCGACCACATGGTGATGTCCAAGCAGACTTCCCCCCACGTCACTTCATTCGTAGAGGTGGACGTTACGGAACTCGTCAACTGGCGCGAACGGGTGAAGAAGGAGTACGAAGTGCGCTACGGCGAGAAGATCACCTTCACGCCAATCTTTATCGAAGCGGTGTGCCGGGCACTGCGCGATTTCCCTATGGTCAATATCTCGGTGGACGGCACGAAACTCATCGTAAAAAAAGACATCAACATCGGCATGGCTGCGGCCCTGCCCAGCGGCAACCTCATCGTGCCGGTCATCAAAAATGCCGATATGCTGAGCTTGCCCGGGCTTACCAAAGCCGTCAACGACCTGGCTGCCCGCGCCCGCGCCAATCAGCTCAAGCCTGAAGAAATTCAAGGCGGTACCTTCACGCTCACCAACGTAGGTACTTTCGGAAACGTAATGGGCACGCCCATCATCAACCAACCGCAGGCGGCCATTCTCGCTACCGGCGCCATTCGCAAAAAGCCGGCCGTTGTGGAAACGCCGTATGGCGACCTCATAGCCGTAAGGCAAATGATGTTCCTGTCTCTTTCCTACGATCACCGCGTGGTGGACGGCGCCCTGGGAGGCTCCTTCCTGCGCCGCATCGGGGACTACCTGGAACAATTTGATCCCAAAAGGGCGGTGTGAGGCGGTAGGCCGTTTATGCTGAGCGTAGTCGAAACATGGACGTCAAAATCTGCTTCGCAGTTCATCAACAAATCAGCAAATCAATCTGCTTCGCAGTGATCAACAGTAATCTGCTTCGCAGTTCATCAGCACATCAACACATCAGCAAATCAGCAAATCAGCAAAT
>CAZNYK010000185.1:0-2271 GCA_964577215.1 uncultured Saprospiraceae bacterium | reverse complement strand
AATTTAGCATATCAAACCATGTACATCCGCTTGTTGTTAGCCGGGTTTCTTTTTCTGACCATCGCGACCTTTGCTGTAGCCCAGCAGTCGGGGGCGGATATGAAGAAAAAAGCACGCGACCTGATGGGGCAGGGCAAGTACGTGGAAGCCAAAGCTTTGCTTTCCAGCTCGCGCGAACTTATCCGCGACGACAAAGAGGGGCGCTTCCTGCTTGCTGTGGCCAATTACCACCTCAATGCGCTGGATGAAGCCCTTGAGCAGATCAAAACGCTTGGAAGCCAGGACCGCTACCCCTTCCCGGAGTGCCGCCTGTACCTCGGCAAAATATACCACGCCAGGCACGAATTTGCGGAAGCCGGCCGTCAATACAAGAAGTACCTCAAAACCCTCTCCTCCTCCAACCCCTTGCGCAGGGCAGTGTGGAACGAGGTGCGCCGCTGTCAGAACGGACTCGACCTGCAATTAAAAACGGCGCCGGCATTCGTGGAAAACCTCGGTCCGGACGTCAACACGGCCGGAGATGAATTCGCTCCCGTACCCAGCCCAAACCACATCGACAGGCTCTATTTCTCCTCCATCCGCCAGGGCAACAACGGCGGGCGCCGCGACGAACGCGGCAATCCCGACGACCTCAACGGGCGCTACTCCAGCGATATGTTCTCCTGCCGGCTCATCGGCGGCCGGTGGACGCAAACGCAACCTTTGCCCTACCACCTCAACAGCCCCCGGCATGAGGTGCTCGTTGACATCAATTCCATAGGCAATACGCTTTTCTATTTCAAGGGGCTCTCCCTCCAAAAAGGCGAAGTTTTAGTGGATACTTTTCGCCAGGGCGGGGCGCCGGCGCTGACCTCCGATCCTTTTATCGGGCCGATGAATCCCTTGGAAGGGGAGGTGTCTTTTCATGTATTCAATGATACATCCGTCATCTTTTCCAGCCGCCGGCCCGGCGGATTCGGCGGTTTCGATTTGTGGCGATCCTCCCTGGCCTTTGGCCGCTGGACGGAACCGGAAAACTTAGGTCCGGAGGTCAATTCCGCTTTTGACGAAACCGCTCCATTCCTCTTGCGCGACGGACGCAGCCTCTTTTTCAGTTCCAACAACAGCGCCGGCAGCATCGGCGGCTTTGATATCTTCAAAAGTATCCGGGATCCTCGCAGCAAGCGCTGGTCACCCGCCGAGAATCTCGGCATGCCCGTCAATTCGGCTGCCGACGACTCCCACTTCCGCATCTCCCGCGACGGGTTCACTGCTTTCTTTTCGTCTTCCCGCAAGGACGGATATGGCATGAGAGACATTTACGTGGCGTACTTCAACGACTTCCTGGAATTGGACCCCATACCGGGATTCAGTATGCCTGTAACGCCGGCAATTCCACAGCCGACAGCTCCGCAGCCTTCAGCGCCTGCCGCCGCAGCGACAGCTCCCCCTCCTTCATCTCCTGTTCCTGTCGTTCCGGCGCCCGTGCCGCCTGTCCAGCCCAAACCGCAGGAGGAACAGCCCAGGGCTATTTCCGGCTCTGCCGCGACCGTCCTTTTTTCAGCCGAGACGCTGAGAACTGACCGGACGCGCCACGCCGGGGCGCTTCGTACCGCTGCCGACTGGATGAAGTCGAATCCGGACGTCAAGATTTCCATCACGGCATTCGTGAAAGATGCCGATCCTCCGGGCTCAGCCCTGTTTTCCGGTATCCGCAGCGCCGAAGCAGCCGCAGGGCAATTGATCTCGCAGGGAATTGCCGCAGACCGCATTTTTGTGCGCGCTGTGCCGGGCAGGTGGAGCGATCCCGCCGCCGGCGCCCATGTACTGGCTTTGCGTTGGCTGCCTGCGCCGGGCAGGGCGGCGCCGGAGTATGCGCCGGTAAAAAGCGCTATGCCGGCTGCGGTTTACAACGAAGCGCTGGATTCCCCCCTGCTGTTCAAAGTGCAGGTCTCCTCTCTCAAAGGAGAGTACCGGGGCGATTTGCTCAGCCGCCATCCGGATGCGATGGTGGAAAAGAGCCACGGCGTAGAATACTACCGTTATACCCTGGGCGCATTTACCACATACGCCGAGGCGGATCAGTTCCGGCGCAAACTCCAAAGCCAGGGGCAGAGCGGCGCATTCATAACGGCCTACGTATATGGTTTCAGGATGGAACGTGCTGCAGCAAGGGCTTATGCAGGCATGTTACCAGAGCTGAAGACTTTTGCCGGTAATTAGTAAAAACGACGGCAGGTCGCGGCTCCCAGCTTGACTGCCGGCTGTACAGTTCCTTTATCCTTTATCCTT
>CAZNYK010000184.1:4333-5963 GCA_964577215.1 uncultured Saprospiraceae bacterium | reverse complement strand
TTTTGTGATAGCTCTTTGGGTTTTTCTTACCTGGAAATCAGGTATTCGGTCTTCTGAATGTCATTTCAACTCCGGCTAATATCACCTCACACGCCCTCTTTATTTCCTCCTCATTTATCACCAACGGCGGCGCAATGCGCAGGCTCCGGTTGTTGAACAAAAACCAGTCTATAAGCAGGCCTTCATCTAAGCAATGGCGAATGACGCGCTGCACGGTATCGAAGCTGTCGAGTTCTACGGCCATGAGCAGTCCGGCGCTGCGCACTTCCACGATGGCCGGGTGGCGCAGCAGGGAGCGGAACAGCGCTTCCTTAGCTTTCACCTGGGCGATGAGATCGCTTGCGAGGAGAGTTTCCAGCGTGGCCAATGCAGCCGCGCAACTTACCGGGTGCCCGCCGAACGTAGTGATATGCCCCAATATGGGGTTTTCGCTGAGGGCCTGCATGATGCGCCTGGGCGCGATGAAAGCCCCGATGGGCATGCCGCCGCCCATGCCTTTGGCCAACAGCAATATATCGGGTACGATGCCGTATTGCTCGAAGGCAAAGAGCGTGCCCGTGCGCCCGAAGCCGGTTTGTATCTCGTCCAGGATGAGCAGGGCGCCGGTTTCGTCGCAGCGGCGGCGCAATTGTTGCAGGTAGTCGCCATGAGGCTTGCGCACGCCCCACTCCGCCTGCACGGGCTCGATGACGACGGCGGCGGTATGCCGGGTGATCTGTTGCAGGCAGTGCGTGCAGTTGAATTCAATATGCCGGATGCCGGGCAGCAGCGGGTGGTAGCCTTGCGTGAAATCGGTGGGCGACATCAGGCTCGCCGCGCCTTGCGTGCTGCCGTGGTAGGCCTTGCGGCAGGCTACGATCTCTGCGCGGCCGGTGTAGCGCTTGGCCAATTTCATGGCGCCTTCGGCAGCCTCTGTCCCGGAGTTCACGAAATATACATTGTCCAAACCTTCCGGCAGGCATTCTGCTAAACGCGCTGCCAGGCGGGCCTGCGGCCCCAGCACGAATTCTCCATATACCATGGTGTGCAGGTAGCGGTCGGCCTGTGTCTTGATCGCTTCCACTACTGCCGGGTGCCGGTGCCCCAAGCTGCTCACGCCGATACCGGCGATGAGGTCCATGTAGGCTTTACCGGCGGCATCGTACAGGTACATGCCCTCGGCGCGCGCTATCTCCAATCCCAGCGGGAAGGGGCTGGTTTGAGCTACGTGTTCGAGAAAAAGCCGGCGGAGCTGCATGGCCTTAAAATTTCCCGCAAGGTAGGAATTAGGACTTTCAACAGATTACTTTTCCTGCCAATCTGTGAAAATCCGCGGAATCTGCGGACCTTTTTCGCGCCTCTTTTGTCCACAGATCCCACGGATTCACAAGGATTTTTTTCTGACGCCCGGCAGTCGCTGTTTGTTATGATTTTCGCTGTCGCCAGGCGCCTCTCACTCCCTCAGCTTCTCAACTCCCGCCTACGCCAAGGCTCCACCGGGCAAGTCTCTACTCCCGCCTACGCCAAGGCTCCACCGGGCAAGTCTCTACTTCTCTACTTCTCAACTTCTCACCTTCTCAACTTCTCACCCTCTCAACTTCTCACCCTCTCAACTTCTCACCCTCTCACCACAAATCACACAGAACACAGA
>CAZNYK010000184.1:0-4233 GCA_964577215.1 uncultured Saprospiraceae bacterium | reverse complement strand
CTCTCACCACAAATCACACAGAACACAGAATTCCTCCAACTCCAACCACACACATCCTCTACCGCACCGCCGGGTTATAGGTAAGGCCAAGGTAGTAGATCGGCCCGATGAACGGCCCTCCGATATTGGTGCGGTAATCGGCGCCAAAGAGGTTAGAACCGCCCAGCTTGAGGGTCGTATTCACTGCGTGGAACAAGTAGCTGATCTGCCCGTCCACTACGCCGAAAGCCGGAATGTCGGTCTGTCCAAACGAGCTTTGCCATTGGAAAGCATCCTGCCAGCGATAAGAAACGTTGAATCCCAGCCGCTTGCCGAGCAGCTTTCTGTTGGCGAAGCCAAAGAGGAACTTGTTCTCCGGCATGTTGAACCTGGGTTCGAAGTCAGGGTTCGGATCCTCGACGTCAAATGTGGTGTAGTTGTAGTGGCCATACACCTGGAACCCGCGGGCAATTTCATAAGTAAGCCCGAGGCCGGCGCCGAAAGAGGTAACGATTTCGGGCGAGTTGACGTAGAGTTCAAACCCTGTGGCATTGGAAGCCGTGCCGGCGAGCATATCGTCCACTCCGGGCAGGTATTGCCCCTGGTGGGATGCGCCCGACCTGGCCCGTACCGTTTGCTGGGCGATGAAATCGCGGTACCGGTTGTAATAGCCGTTCAGGTCCACCAATAGTTTATGCTCAATCAACCCTTTATACCCGAGTTCGAACACCTGGAGTCTTTCCGGTTGCACATAGGGAATAGATACCTGTTCGAGCAGGAGCGGATTGGGCTGGCCGCCGATCACACTTTGCAGGAACGCATTGTAGGAGCTGTTGGTGTATGCGCCGCCCTCATGCACTCCGTAGCGTTCGGCATTGGCTTTGGCGCTGCCGAGCAGGATGGCATCGGCTTGTTGAAAGAAGATGAACTGCTGCTGTGTGGCGGGATTCCGGAAGCCGGTTTGGTAAGATGCCCTGAAGTTGTGTTTGCGCTCCCAGTCGGGAGAAAAGATGGCGGATACGCGCGGTGAGAACTGGCCTTTGAAGTTTTCGTTTTCATCGTAGCGGATCGAGGCAGTCACTTTAAGGCGGTCGTTGATCATCGGTTTACCTGCCTGGAGGTAAAAGCCGAACTCATCTATTTTGACCCGGTTACCGGGGGTGTCCCCAGCAGGGTTTTCATTGATCACGGTGCCGTCGGTGAACAGGTCGTACCGGCGGATGTTGCCTCCTATCTGCAACTCGAGGAACTGGATCAGGTTGTTGAAACTGTACTTTCCTTCCGCATGGAATATCCTCGATTGATCAATAAAGCCGGCGCCGGGTGGGATGCGCTGGAAGTATCCTTTGCGCACCTGGTCTATGACGGCATTGAATTCTGGGCTTCCCGGTGGGGGGATGTTGCCGTCGGCAAATGCTCTGCCGGTCATGTTGGCCTGCGCCATATCTTCTGCCGTAGGCGTACGACCGTCGATAACGATCGGCAACAAGACAGAAGAATAGGCTGCTGCATATTCTCCCACCCAGTCTTCCGACTTTTTGAAGAACTCATTGGCGTACCCGCCGAGCGCAGTCAGGTTGTAGGACTTTCCGGCATCCGTCAGGGCTGCATAACCCCGTATGAAGAAGTTGCCGCCGCGCAGTTCTACTTTGTGATACTGCTGGGTAAAGTCGCGCAGCGGAAAGCGGTCGCCGCCTTGATAAATGGTTGACCCTCGACCGAAGCGATATTGGTATATGGCCTCTATGCCTTCATTGGGACGAAAATGCAGCGCTGCGTTGAGCTTGAGGCTGCGGGCATTCTCGTTATCCAAAAGGTCTTCCTCGCGGAAGCCGGTGCGGCGGAGGTTCAGGGTGGGGAGTTTGGGAATGTTCTCTGCAAGGATGGCCTGTGCCACCTCCACGGGAATTTCGTACTGAGCGGCCAATAAAGGCGCCATGGCCTGGGAAAGTGGTTCGGCCAGGAATGCCATGGGAACGACGATGGGTGTTTCGTCTCCGTAAGTGTTGAGGCCGTCAAAGTCGGAAGCGCCGGCGCCGGAGGGCTTGGGTTTGAAAAAAGTTCCCCGTCCGCTGAGGTAGTCGTTGGCCGTCCAGTCGGTAGCGGCCAGGTAGGAAGCGTCGGCTTTAACGGCTAATTTTTTTCCGAAAACATGCGCGTAACGGGCGCCGACCTGGGTATAAGGATTGGCGCCGCCTGCCACGGAGTTGGTGATGCCGCCCTTGGTTTCCACGCTCAGGCCGGGGTAGTCAAACGGGTTTTTGCTATCCATGATGAGGATGCCGTTGAACGCGTTGGGGCCGTAGAGCGCAGACGCGGCCCCGGGTACGAGTTCCACGCGGGCTATGTCGAGGTCTGAAATCCCCACGATATTGCCCATGGGGAAGTTGAGTATCGGGGCGGCGTTGTCCATGCCGTCGATGAGTTGTACAAAACGCTCGTTGGCTACCGCGCCGAACCCTCGGGTGTTGACCGTGGTAAAGGTAAGGCTGCCTTTGACGGTCTGTACGCCTTTGAGGTTGGAGATGGCGTCGTAAAAGTCGGGCGCGGAAGCCTGCCGGATGTCCACCGGGCCCATTTTTTCAATGGTTACCGGGGCCTGCATGATGCGCTCGTCAATTCTCGATGCCGCGACCACAATGTCGTTTACGAGTACCGAAACTGGCGTCAGCATTACCCGTAAGGGCTGGTCCGGCGATGTGATCTCGATATCCTCAGACTGGTAACCGATGTACGATACGCGGATCTTCAGGGGAAAGCTCGCAGCGGTTTCGAGTTGGAAACTGCCGTCGAGATCAGAAACGGTGCCGCCAACCTTGCCAATTATGATAATGTTGGCGCCTATGAGCGTTTCGCCGTTCTGGCGATCCGTTACCTGGCCTTGAATGAGAGATTGAGCCAACAGGCCGGTTGCAAAAAGTATAAGCGCTGCAAGGATAGCGCTGCGCTTCAAACGGATGTTTTTTTGCTGTCTCATGATTTAAGCGGGATGTTACCCGGCCAAAATCCGGCAGGAGATACCGGCTTTTGGCCGGGGGTGGTGAACAATAGCAGCTATTTTCACATGCTTTACAAGGGCTTTATCCGGAGGCGGGCCGCCTCTGTTACAAAAGTGCAATATCCCGAAAGTCGTTTCCTGTTAGTGCAGTAGGTGTTGGAGGCAACGTTTCCTCCTCATTTCTGTTGTTTAGCGAGGCAGACAGTTTTTCAGGGTCAATTTAGGGAAAATTCCAATCCAGGCGGGATTAAAATATCTTCGCTACACATTTTATTTTATTTAATGTTATGAAAATGTTATAGTTTCATGGCTTAAAACTAATAAATCTTGCAAGCCTTTGCAGAAAGTAATTTTTGTCGCAAATTGCACAGGCAAAATCATGAATCATCTCCTGGGCATATCCATTTTCCTTCTCGCCCTGGCCGGTTGCGAGGGGCCGCCTACGCTCCGGCTCGACCGGTATTCCGTTCATGGGATAGATGTGTCTCATTATCAGTCTCGTATAGATTGGGAGGCCGTATCGGTCATGCCGATTGATTTTGTTTTTGTCAAAGCCACAGAAGGGGCTTCCTATACCGATTCTTTGTTTGCGCTGAATTGGGCGGCACTGAAGGAAAAAGATATCCGGCGCGGGGCATACCACTTTTTCCGCCCGGAAGCGCCTCCCGGAGAACAGGCCCGGCATTTTGCCCGCACCGTCCAGTTGGAAAGCGGCGATCTTCCGCCCGTGCTGGATGTGGAAATTACGGGCGGCGTGCCCAAAACTGAATTGGTGCAACGCCTCCAGGTGTGGCTGGATATTGTGGAGACCGCTTACGGCATCAGGCCTGTCATATATTCCAATCTGCATTTTTACAACCGCTACTTAGCCGGCCATTTTACGGGGTATCCTTTGTGGATTGCCCGGTACAACGAGCGCGAGCCTATTCTGGCCTGCGGCAGCAATTGGGAATTCTGGCAATACGGCCGCCACGGCAGGCTTCCCGGCATCAAAGGGCATGTGGACTTCAACGTTTTCAGCGGTTCCCTCTCCGCGTTGGATTCACTTTGTATTCCCGCCCCTGGAGAACTCAGCTCTCTCAGATAATATCGCTATTTTTGCCATATTGTATGGCGTACAGGCTGTATCAATTGTAGAATCCTTTGAAAGAATGTTTTGTTTGAGGGCTGGCTGGTTCTCCCCAGCCGGGGAGTCAGTGGGGCCTGCGAGGCAAACAAAACATTCTTTCGTTCCAAAATCTTGCCTGTTATTTTTT
>CAZNYK010000183.1:0-6011 GCA_964577215.1 uncultured Saprospiraceae bacterium | reverse complement strand
TGATCGTTGCGGGCGCCGAGGGCGATGCTGAGTCCCAGCAGCCCTGCGCGGGTCTCCAAGGCAATGCCGGCGCCGAAACCGTAGGGATAAAACACCTCATTCTGCTCGCTGCTGCGGTCTTGCAAGCGGGCTGCATCGGCAAAGGTGTAGAGATAGGAATTTTGCGCAATGAGCAACCGGAACTCCGCCGTTGCCACCGTGTATTGCGATGCAAAGAAGAACTCCTCGTCGAAGCCGCGCAACAGGCGGTTGCCGCCGATGCGGTATTGCTCGTTGCGGTACAGGGGTTGGCTGGAAATTATATAACCGCCCTGAACCCCCAGTTTGACCGTCGCAGCGCTGAAAACCGGCAGAAATCGCTCTGCGCTCGCTTCGATGCGGTACTGCGCGCTGCGCAGGGTGAGCGTGTCGTACAATTCCTGTAAGCCCAGCGCGGTAATACGACTGTTGGGTCGTATGCGCTTGGTACCGGCGGTAGCGCGCAGCATACCCGCCCAGCCGCGGCGCGGATTGAGGCGATAGTCCAAGCGCTGCAAGGCCGTCTCAATGCCGAAGGCGTTGTAGGACACGTCCAATTCGGCGGGCAGGCGGCGGGTATTGAGCAGGCGCGCTTCGTTGACAGACAACAGGCGGGTGCTGCGATTGCTCACAAATGCTTTCCAGTACGAGGCGCCCTCCAGCAAGTAGCTTGCGCCGAGGTGGTATTCCAAGTTGAGAAAGGTGGAATCCCGCTTGTACAGGTTGAAGCGGCTATCGATGCCGAAGGGCAATTGCAGCAGGTAGGGATAATTGAACTGGAAGGCGAGCTGCTGGGTCTCCGGGCGCAGGCGCTCGAAAGATGCGGTGAGCCGCTCGCCCTTGCCGAACTGATTCTGAAAATCGGCGTAGAGAGAGCCGGTGATGAGCATGCGCCCCACCTGGCTGCTGTTGGGCAGCACGCCGAGCAGGAAGTCGAAGCGGCCGGCCTTGCGCGGCGCCAAAAAGAGGCTGATATCGGCCACGCCGTCGTCCCGGAAAAAGAGTTCCGGGTCTTTAGCCACCGACACGAAGGGCAGCTCGCGCAAGCGCTGGCGCAGGCGAAGGATACGAGAGCGGTCGAAGGGGACGCCGGTTTTCAGGCCGAGGAACTGCTTTAGATAATTGGGCGACAGCTTCAAATCGCCTTCCAGCTTCAGGTCGCCGAAGCGCACCAAGCTGCCCGGCTCGGCATTAATGGCAGCCTCGATGTGCGCTCCGTCAAAACGCAGTTCGCCCAGCCCTACGCTTGCAAAGGGGAAACCCTGGTTTTCGTAGCCTTGCAGGAGTTTGGATTGCAACTGCTGCCAAGCCGCCCAGTTCAGGGGCCGGCCGGCGTACTGCCTGGGGCGAAACCCGGCTTCTTTCAGGCGCTCTTCGGGTACGTTGCCTGCGCGGAGTTCGAGCCAGGCGTATGCCGGCCCCACGTGAAGCAGGGCGGTGAAAGTGCTGTCCGTTCTCACAATGGTATCGGCCGAGGCTTCTAAGTAGGCTTGGTTGTGCAACTGCTGCAGAATGCCGGCCACTTCATTGACGACCGAGGCGGAATCTTGGTGCGGAGCGGCGCGGAATTTCACCTTTGGGTTCAGTTCTTCCGGAAGTATATCGGTAGGCAGCAGGCGCAGGCTGAACTGCCGCTGCGCTGTGAGCGTGCCTGTGCCGCCCAAGGCCAATAGCGATACCAAAATGTAATAGAGCAAGCGCTTCACAGCACAATTAACGGCAAAGTGCCGGCTATGGTGTATGCAACGCAAGAATGAACATTGGCCCAAGGCTGCCTGTTATGTAAGATATAGAGTTTAGCTGTCACACCCAAACGCTTGCAAGCAAAAGACGCCGGCGCCACCCAGGCGAAAACCCGATAAAGAATTTATTTTTTACCCATAAAACCATTGATAATGAACAAAGAAGAATTCAAGGCAAGAGCCAACCAAACCATTGATGAAGTATCTGCAAAAATCAACGAACTGAAGGCCAAAAGAGAAGCTGCCAAAGAGGATGCCAAGTCAAAGTACGATGAGATGCTCCGGGAGCTTGAGGCCCAAAAGAGCGATTTGCAGAGCAAATACGAAGCATTGAAAGATAGCGCCGAAGACAAATGGGAGGAAGCGAAGGCCGCCTTCTCCTCTGCTTCCGACTCCTTCAAGGAAGGGGTTGACAAATTGAAGGCAGTTTTCAGCTAACATCAAAAGCTATTCACAATAGCTAAGAAATCAGTTGCATGGAGCGAAGCCCCCCCGATAAGCCCGCCGTCCACATCGGGTTGCTGGAAAAGTTCGCGCGCATTGGAAGGGTTGCAACTGCCTCCGTAGAGGATGGACGTGGCCCCGGCAATGTCTTGCCCGTATTGTTCCGCGATGAGTTTGCGGATAAAGGCGTGCATTTCCTGGGCTTGCGCAGGCGTAGCCGTCTTGCCGGTGCCGATGGCCCACACCGGCTCATAGGCGATGACCACTTTGGCGAAAGCGTCGGGTGAGAGGTGAAACAGGGCTTTGTGCAATTGTTCTTCCACAACAGCCTCCTGCCGACCCGCTTCCCGCATATCCAATTTTTCGCCGCAGCAAAAGATGGGTCGCATATCCCATTTGAGCACAGCGTCCACCTTTTGGGCCAGCATTTCGTCGGTTTCGGCAAAATATTCCCTGCGCTCGGAGTGCCCGATAATGACAAAACCGACCTCAATGGACGCCAGCATCCGGGCAGAAACCTCGCCGGTATAAGCGCCGCTGTCTGCCCAATGGCAATTTTGAGCGCCGAGATAGAGGTTGGAAATACCATGAATTATGTTGCCCAAATTGTTGAGATGAATGAAAGGCGGCGCCAGCACTACCAGTGCGTCCGTGGGCTGAAGGCGATCGGCGATCTCTTTGACCAAGTCGCGGCCTTCTACATAGGACTTGTTCATTTTCCAGTTGCCGGCTACTATGCGTTGTCTTTGTGCCATAAGTACATTGTAAATTAAGTTTCTATGCTTAGTGAAGGGGTGACTACGGGGGTAAAAACCAAGCTGAGTCACCCCTTCACTACCCTTTTCTTTGTTTACACTGTAATAAGTGTAAGGTTTTCAAATATTGGTCCTTTTCGACTTTCGGGAATGATAGAGCTCCATGCCGCCTCCAATGGCTGCCGCGACAAGCATAACAACTAAATTCCAGTACCAGTCCAAAGGTTTTCGCCCGGTTTCGATATAAACCACGTTATCGGGCAAGGCATAAGCAGAAGCTTTCAGTTCCTTGCTTCGGTTGCGTTCTTTGTCTATTTTCCGGGCGATACCGTTCAGGGTGAATTCACCGGGCGGGGCGCAATTGCCTGCATTGACGCACTCCGCATCAAATTTCTGGCTCCAGGCAATTATGGCCGGGCGTACTTTCATTCCCGCGGCGATGCTGTCCACCTGAGCTTTACTCAGCACGGGATATGCGATTACGGGTTTGTAACCCCGTTTGAGCGGAGGCGTATGCACAAAATCCCCGCTGCGCCAGGCGCCTCCAACCTCGATGTAGTCGGCATCGCCGATACCGTTTTCCAACACTTGCTCCATGGTGTAGGCGCGCAACTTGTGCGTGCCCGCCACGCGGGAAATGAGACTGCTGCATCCGTTGATGAATGCTACTACACAAGCAAGTACGATGACAATTCTGAAAAGCATATTTTATCTATTGGGTTAATCGGGTTAATCGGGTTAATCGGGTTAATCGGGTTAATCGGGTTAATCGGTGTTCCATGGAGAATCCTTGTTTCATAAACCGATTCCACCCCCCGACACTCGTGTCGGGGCACCGATTCCACCGATTTCACTTACCACCACGGTATTTGTAAAGAGCATTGATTTTATTTGATAATTTTCCCGATAGCTCTCTGACTTCCGATAGCCTTTCAGAACTCAGCATTCCGAGATCATTTGCTAAGATTGCCTGATTAATAGCTTCCATTAAACTGGAATATGCAATTTCAAGAAACCTCAGTTGGTCCTTTTTTCCCAGCCGGGATTCTCCTTCTGCTATATTTGAAGCAACCGAAACCGCTGATCTTCTGATTTGAGCATTAATTCCAAACATTTCTTCCTTTGGAAAACCGGCAGAACTCTCATAAATTAATTTTACGAATTCTCTGGCAATACGCCAAACTTCAAGCTTTTCAAAGGGATATTTGTGATCCTCCATCTTTGTTGTACTTTTTGGATTAATCGGGTTAATTGGGTTAACCGGGTTAGCCGGTGTTCCATAGAATATCCCTGTTCCAAAAACCAGTTCCACCAGTTCCACCGATTTCACCGATTCCCCCGATTTCACCGATTTCACCGATTTCACCGATTCCACCGATTTCACCGATTCTCCAGCGCATCCAAACGGTCGAAGCGCTTCACTTTCCGGCGGCTCTTGAGCGGCATATAGCGGTATGGCCGGGTCTGGATGTCGTTTACCAAGGAGTCGGCGCGGGAGCTAAGCCCTGAAAGATCGTTGAACAAAGCGTCGTCTTTGAGCAATTTGCCCAGGGAACCTTCGCCTGCATTGACCTTTCCCAAAATGCCGTTCACCCCGGCGAGAGATTCCTCCGCTCCGGTCAGGGTAGTTTGCAGCCTGACGACGGTTGTTTTTACCTCGCTGAGCGTTTGCTGCAAGTCGGCTTCTTTCACCTGGGTGCTGATGGTGCTGAAGTTGTCGATGAGGGTGTTGATCTCCTTTTCCTTGCTCTCCAAATTGCCGGTGATAGCATTGAGGTTGCCGAGGGTGCCGTCAATTTTCCCTCCTGAGCGCTTCATCAGCTGATCCAGTTGGTTGGTAGCGGATTCAAGGTTGGCTAAGGATTTGCGCAGGTCCTGCACGCTTTCGGCCAGCGGCGTATTGCTTTCATCGCTGAGCAGTTGTTTGTTGAGCGTATCCAGCAGATCGCTAAAGCCGTTTTTGATGGAAGCCATATAACTATCTAATGACCCATCGCCGCCCAACATGTAAGACATGAAGCCCTGTACCTCGCCCTTGAGATAATCGCCGCTTTGGGCGCAATCTTCGCCGGTGCAGGGTTTTTCATATTTGAGCATTACGCTCTTATCGCCCATGAAGCCGGTGCTGACGATTACGGCGCGGGTGTTTTTGGGAATCTGGATTTCGCGTTTGAGGTCGAGCACCACCACCACGCGTTTTTCCGGGTCATTGGGTTTCAAATAGAGGTCGGCCACAACCCCTACGGGAAACCCGTTGATGGTCACATCGGTAGCTTTTTTGAGCAGGTCCACGCTTGGGTATTCCACATAATAAAGATTGGAGGCCCGGAGTAAATTTCGGCCCATGATGAATTTGTAGCCCCACAGCGACACGGCGAGCGTGACAACTGCCAGAATACCGATTTTTACTTCACTTGACATGTTGGATGCGGTTTGTTAGGAATTTCAGGCGGTAAAGGTAGAAAACTTGGCGTTCAATATCCGGCAGGATTCAATTTGTTGAGCGAAGCGCCTCTTCCATGGATATACGCCGGCCATCGCGGTAGGCAACCACGAAAGCGCCGGGAAAACCCGATGCCTGCGCTCTGTCCTTAATTTCCTGGGCCTGTGCATAAGTGGCAATATTCCTTACCTGGTACTTGTATTTGCCATCCTCCCTGACTTCCTCCACCTTGTACCCGATATCTTTCCAAAGGGGCTGGTTCAGGTCGGCAGGGCTGGAGGTGACGGAGAGTTGTATGCTGAAGCTTACCGGGTTGCCGGGTGTAGAAGGCGCCTTTCCCGCCGCAGTGGAATAGGCAGCGGGCGATTTTTGCACAGATGCGCCGGGGTTGGCGCCTCCCCCTCCGATCACTCTGGGGGCGTCCACCTCCGGCCAGGAAGATTGGGGTGTGTTGACGGCAGGATCCGTTGCGGCGCCGTTACTTCCCCTTGCCAGAACCGCTTCCACGGGTATGCCCTCCGGCTTGCCTTTACCGATTTCCACTTGTACATCAGCACTTTCTACTTTAACCTTTGCACTTTCTACTTTAACCTTTGCACTTTCTACTTT
>CAZNYK010000182.1:0-6047 GCA_964577215.1 uncultured Saprospiraceae bacterium | reverse complement strand
TATACCCGTCGAAAAATGGTATGGGAAAAAATTCAAACCATTTTTCATCGGGATAACTGATCGCTGGCGGTTTGCAAAAATAAAAATTCGCAAACTACCGGCTATCGAGTGTATTTCTCCGCCAGCAACATCTTGAGGCGCCGCTTTCCATTTTGCAGGTAACTCTTGACATCGGCCGGCTCAAATCCGGTTTGTTCCCTGATCTCCTTGTAGCTTTTCTTTTCGAAGAAAAACAAATGGATACATATCCGCTGCTTTTCATCCAATTTAGCCAACGCCTCCTGCACGCGATGCTCAAGCTCATCCTCCTCTATACTAAGACGGTCAGAAGCGTCATTTTGCACAATGAGCAGCTCGCTTTTTTTTTCAATTCCCCAGTTTTCCATCAGCGCGGCATGCCGCTCCCTGCGGCGCAGCCAGGAAATACACTCGTTCCTGGAAAGGATATAAAGCCAGGAGTTGAACTGCGAAATTTCAGATTGGGGGAGGTCGCTGAGCACCTTTTCAAAGATGGTCATCACCAAATCGCTGCGGTCGTTCGGGTCGCCGGCATATTTCATGCAAACACCATAAACCAGGTGCAGGTACCTGCCGAAGAGTTCTGATATAAACCGGTCTTCCCCGGATGCGCAGAACGCCTCGATAAGCTGCTCATCGGTGTGTGCAGAAAGAGATTCCGATCTGATGCTCCGGATAAACATAACCCCTGCGGTGAATTGCCGGGGCAAGATAGCATCAAAATTTCACACCCGAAAGCAGATGCTCGAGGTATTGCACGTAGTTGCGCTTGTCTTCCTGCGGCGCATACACGAACCCGTCAAGAAACAGCAATTCGTTTTTCTCGGGATTGTGGATAAGATAACTGATGAACGGTCCGCCCATGTAGTCGTTCTCCAATTCCCAGATGCCTCGCGCCTCAATGGCATACCTGTTGTTGATGGTTTTGACGTAGGTGAACATGGGCAGGTCCTCGTCATTGATGCGCATGTAAGACTTGGGGATGCGGGAGGAGACGTATTTTCGGCCCAGATCATCCCGAATGGCCTTGATGCCTTCTTTGCTCAGTTGTTTTTCGCTGGTGTAAGGCAGCTTATGGATGAGAATATTGCTGGAGGCGTTATCGGTCTCATACCGGAGCCAGGTAATCTCGTCTTTGTCCAAAGCCATGAAATAGCCCTTAGGCAGGCGGAGCGTGACGCCGGTTTTGTTTTGGATGCTTTCGCGCAAGTCGTAGTTTTCGCCGCCCACAAAGAGCCTTCTGCTCAGGTGGGGTTTTTCGCTATCGCGTACCCGTTTGGAAATAGCGGAAAAATTCTGGATCAGGGCATCGGCGAGGCCGTCTTCAGAAAAGGAGAACACATAAACGAGAAGCTGGCCGCGCGCCCATTTATCTTTGCCTACCAAGGTGTGAAAAGAGGGATCTTCCTTGGCCCGCATGTAGTTTTCCTCGCCGAGGTCGGCCCGCACCATTTTGGCTACGGGCGAGTCCTCGTCGGCGAGATTGGCCACGATGATATAAGTGCGCAACTCCTTGAGCAGTGGCTCCATGTCCAACTTTTTCAGGGAGTATTGGCGCAGGTCGTACAAAGGTTCGGGTTGGGGAAGAATGGGGTAGGCAGCCGCATAGTAATAATCGATCGTATCGCCGATCGGTCCGTTCCAGATATGGTCGTCGCAAATGACGACGAGGTCGTTGAGCCTTCCATAAGCATTATTGGGCCCGCCGAAAGATTTTTTGGCCTCTTCCGTACAGGCGCTCAGCCCCAGCCCTGCAAGGAACAGAAAAACAAAAGCGTATTTCATTTTACCGGTAAATTTTGATCGATTCACAAAACACGTCGCTCCCCTTCTTTGGGCAAGCAGCGAATTCCTGAATAGAGAAAGATGCAAAGCGCTCCTGTTTTGGCGGATGCGCAGGCTCCAAAAAGGAAAAAAAATCACATCAGGCTCTCGATCACGCGTTCCTCTGTGAAGCCTTCGGCTTCGGCCTTGTAGTTGCGTACGATGCGGTGGCGCAGCACATAGTTGGCCACAGCGCGCACATCCTCGATATCGGGTGAATATTTGCCTCCTATGGCAGCGTGGCATTTAGCGCCCAAAACCAGATATTGCGAAGCCCTCGGGCCTGCGCCCCAGGAGATGTAATCATTGACCATGCTCGTAGCGCGAGTGGTGTTGGGGCGGGTTTTATTGACCAATGTCACGGCGTACTCCAACACGTTGTCGGCCACGGGAATTTTGCGCACCAATTGCTGGAAGTCCAATATTTGTTGGCCCGTAAGTACGTGTTTGAGATCGTAGTTCAGCATAGACGTCGTAGCTTTCACTATGGCGACCTCCTCCTCGTAGGACGGATAATCGAGGGGGATATTGAACATAAAGCGGTCGAGTTGCGCTTCGGGCAGGGGGTAAGTGCCTTCCTGTTCGATGGGGTTCTGGGTAGCCAGCACGAAAAAAGGCTTGGGCAAAGCGTGGCGATGCCCGCTCACCGTCACCGAGCGTTCCTGCATGGCTTCCAGGAGCGCGGCCTGCGTTTTGGGCGGGGTGCGGTTGATCTCGTCGGCCAGCACGATATTGGCAAACAGCGGGCCTGGATTGAACCTGAAATGGCGGTCTTCATCGAGCAGTTCGGAGCCGGTGATGTCGGACGGCATCAAGTCGGGCGTGAATTGGATGCGCTTGAATTCGAGATCGAGCACTTCGGCGATCGTACTCACCAAGAGGGTCTTGGCTAAGCCGGGCACCCCCACCAGCAAGCTGTGGCCGTTGCTGAACAGGGAGATGATCACAGCTTTGACCACTTCGTCTTGTCCTACGATTACTTTGGCTATTTCTTTCGACAGGTCGCGATAAGCCTGCGCCAGGGCGTCCATGGCTTCTACATCGGATTTGAATGCACTCTGGGTCATTCGATTTTCAATTTTGGCGGCAAAGATGATAAAAATTGGAAAACACCCTCCCAAAACGCCGGATGCAGGCGCTTTGTTTCGGGGAAGGAAGGAGAACCGTGGTAATTGGCTGCTTTGGCCTGCATGGCGCAAGCGCGCAAGGGGAGATACGGCGCCGGGGGAACTGCAAAATCTAAAACCGAAAATCTGAAATGAAAAAGGGCAGGGCATTGGGGGAGTATAGGCCGGGCGGTTTTCCTCCTGCGGAAAGCGCCTGCAGCGGCAGGGCAGCCAAGACCGCTAAGGCACGGCGCGGATGCCCTCCCGGAAGAACTTGCCTTACATCCTCAAGGGTTGCCCCATCGCTGAACCGCCCGGAATAACGCTGCTGCCGCAACCCTCACTGTCTCCCGCATCTCAATGCCGAAGGTGGGTCAGTATCACCGAAATATCCATCATGGAAACCCAATGCCGGATGAAAGTGAAAATGGAGGATTGGGGAAATGGGCTGCTTTAACATCGTATTCATAATCTTTGGCAATTCTTCTGAAGAAATTCGTCCAGGCAATCGTTCGTTCCACTACCCAGCGTTTAGCAATTGGCACAAATCCCCTGGTGGATTCAGGTTTGGACGCACGCTCAAATTCAAAGCCGGCTTCAGCTGCTTTCAAGGCAAAAGTGGTAGCCCATGCCTCGTCTCCCAAAATTTTCTTCGCCTCGTTGCTGCACTTGGTGTTTGTCAAAATACACCCGTTTGGCGACGGCAACGGCAGAAGCGCCCGGCTGATCGAGAAATGGTTTTTAGCGGAAAAATTGGGCGAAAAGGCCTGGTTGCTGCAATCGGAAAAGTACTACTACCTTCATCACGCGGCCTATTACCACAACATCCGGCTTTTGGGTCTGGAATACGATACTTTGAACTACGCAAACGCACTTCCGTTTTTGCGGATGTTGCCGCAATCGCTCGCGCTCCATGAATAAGATAACGGATCATCAGGGAAACAGACACCCCTCTCTTCCGGGATACAGTAAGGAAATGGTCATCGACTTGCAACCTGTACATGCTGCTCGCCTTCTGTATCCAAAATAGCGCCGCTTGTGGAGGCCGGCATTGTGTTCAGTCGCAGCAATACGACTGCGAACACAATGACCCAAAGCATGAAAGCCCCGATGTTGATGCGTTCCCAAATCCCAATATGCGGTGTGGGCAGATTTTCCTGAATACCTGGGGATTCCATGAACGTCAAAACGCCAAATGCGATAAAAACCACCCAGGTGGCGATAGTATATAAGCGGAACCGCTTCTCCAAAGCGGCGGCCCCAAATCCCATGATCAGCAGCATCATTACAAGCGTCATCATTGCCCAGGCGATATGCAATGTGTCCGTCAATGTGCCTCCCCCTGCTGCGATGACTTCGCGCTGATGCATCGGCGGCCAGAAAAAGTTGGCGATACTGTATGCAATGATCAGGCTTCCTGCAACGCGAAGCTTGCGGTTTCCCAGGGATGATTGCAGCACCCCCCATCCAAAGGCGGCAAACAGCATAGGATACCATAGTACCAGCAGCACCCATAATATCCTTGTCGGAGCGCCTATGGCCGACAATTCGCTTACGGTCAGGGTGACCGGGCTGTATCCTTCATACATCACAGGCACGAAAATATTGGCAGCTACATACCATAGCGATGAGGCAATGCCGCAAATCAGCAAAGCCTTATGCATCGCCTCGGTGTCGTGCCGCAAAGCGATCAAAGGCATTGCCACCACCCATCCCACTAAAACAGGAAAGCCCCACATGAGGTGCAGCCAGTGCAGCTCCTGCAGAATGATGATTTCAACCACAAACCATATAAATAGTCCCCCCAGGAAGAGACCTGCCATGAACCAGTCGGATATCTTTCTTCTAAGCACGGCAACAAAAGAAAGCGTACCCAGGATCCCCATTCCAAAGAGAATGATACCTGGGATAAGGAAATCAGGGAAGATACCACGCAACATTTCAACGGGCATGTCCATATACTTTCCGTCCGGTGCTGCCATAAGGAGAACGCCCCCCGACAGGCAGCCTGCCGCTTCGTACCCCAAAACACTTAGCAGAACAATGCGTTGCCATAGCGGTTGGCGGAGTCCTTGAGGCTCCCGCATTTCTTTATTGGGTTTCTCTGTGGTAGCCATCGCGTTTCAATTTTGTATGTTTGAGGTAATCTGATGATCCGGGTACAAATTTAACTTAAATTTGCGTCAAAAGCGGGTGATATAGTGCTAAAAATCAACATGTTACAAAAAAATGACATTCATCACCGCATATAACTTCACCACCATTTTGACCATCCTTGGCACCTTTTCCTTTGCCATCAGCGGCATCCGCCTGGCGTCAAAGAAAAAGATGGACTGGTTCGGAGCTTATGTCATTGGTCTGGTCACTGCCATAGGAGGCGGTACCACCCGGGACATTTTTCTCAACACCACGCCGTTCTGGATGGAAGATGCGTCCTTTATGATCACTACCGGGGTGGCGTTATTGGCTACGCTGCTGTTCAAAAACGCGGTTTTCAAGTGGGGGAATACCCTGTTCCTTTTCGATACCATCGGGCTGGGCTTGTTCACAGTGGTGGGGATCGACAAGAGCTTCGACGCCGGTTTCCCCTTTTGGGTATGCATCATCATGGGCACCATCACCGGCTCGGTGGGCGGCGTGCTCCGGGACATTCTAATCAATGAGATCCCGCTGTTGTTCCGCAAGGACATTTACGCTTTGGCCAGCGTAGCCGGCGGGATCGTTTTTTTTATTTGCCACCAATTCGGCCTTTCCGCTACCCTCACCGGCCTGCTTGCGGCATCCACGGTCATCGTCATCCGTTTAGTAGCTGTCATATTCCACATTCACCTGCCCACATTAAAACCCTATAATGGAAAATAAAGACTGCCCCTCGCGATGCGTCACGCACTATTGCGGTTTTACCCCGACACGCGTGTCGGGGCGGTTTTGTATTTTGCGGTTTAAATGCGATTGCCCTTTGAGAAGCGCGTAAATCTCCTCCTTACTTTTTCCTTTTTCACCTCGACTCCGCCCGGCACAGCGCCTTTTTCCCCCGACTTCACCGCCCCGACCCTTGGTCGCATGAGCGGTAACTTTAGGGCAAGATTTGACAAATCT
>CAZNYK010000181.1:2982-6053 GCA_964577215.1 uncultured Saprospiraceae bacterium | reverse complement strand
CTCATAACGAGTTTCAAGTCGCCCCCGCTGCGCGGGGAAGACTTGAAACAACGGGAGACTTGAAACAACGGAGGAAGCGGGGGCAGTTTTGCGGTTTGATGCCAAAGGCATCCCTTTGGGATATTTTGCGGTTTTACTGTACCTCTAATACCGCACATACATCACTTCCTTCACCGCCTTCACGATCTTGCCGGCATTGGGCAGGTACTCTTCCACGAAGGTGGGCGCGTAGCCGAGGGAAGTGTCGGCGGCGTTGATGCGGGTGACGGGAGAGTCCAAGTAATCGAAGGCGTGTTTTTGTACCACATAAGCCACTTCGGCAGAGACGCCGGCAAAGGGCCAGGACTCGTCGATGACCACCAAGCGGTTGGTCTTTTTCACGGATTCGATGATGGTGCGCACATCTAAGGGGCGGATGGTGCGCAGGTCTATGACCTCGGCGGAGATGCCCTCGGTGGCGAGGATGTCGGCAGCTTCGAGGGTGGGCAGCATCATTTTGTTGAAAGACACCAAGGTGACGTCCGTGCCCTCGCGGCGCACGGCGGCTACGCCGATGGGCACGAGGTACTCGCCGTCGGGCACTTCGCCGGTGTGGCCGTAGAGCATTTCCGACTCCATGATACAGACCGGATCGTCGTCGCGGATGGCGGATTTGAGCAGGCCTTTGGCGTCGGCGGGGTCCACGCAGGAGATCACCTTGAGGCCCGGCACGTTGGCCATCCAACTCTCGAACATTTGAGAGTGCTGCTGCGCCAACTGGCCGGCAGAACCCGAAGGCCCGCGGAACACGATGGGGCACTTGAACTGCCCTGCCGACTGCGAGAGGGTCTTGGCGGCGTTGTTCACGATCTGGTCGAAAGCCAGCACGGCGAAGTTCCAGGTCATGAATTCCACGATGGGGCGCAGGCCGTTCATGGCGGCGCCCACGCCGATGCCGGCAAAGCCGAGTTCGGCGATGGGGGTGTCGATCACCCGCTTGGGGCCGAATTCGTCGAGCATGCCTTTGCTCACTTTGTAAGCGCCGTTGTATTCGGCTACTTCTTCCCCCATGAGGAAGACGGTTTCGTCGCGGCGCATTTCCTCTACCATGGCCTCGCGCAGGGCGTCTCTCAGTGCTAGTGTTCTACTCATTTTCAGTGTCAATTAGGTAGCTTTCGTTTGGAGGCTTAGTGAAGGGCTGACTGGCAGTCAGCCCTTCACTAACTCCGAAAAACGGCGCAAAAGTAAAGCTTTTTTTACTGGAACAGGCAGTTTACTTGATTGTTAAAATATTTCCGCTCAACTTTGCGTTGTCAAACGTGTTTAAAAAAGTCCAAAATCGCATAACCATGAAGTCCAAAATCTTTCGCAGCCTGCTCGTCGCAGCAGCGTTGTTAACAACTGCAATCTCCTTTTCATCCTGCAACCGCGGCTACGGCTGCCCCACCAACTTCTCCCTCCAATCTGCCGCCGGCGCCGTAGTATGTGCCTTGGCCGATGAGATGGCAGACTAAGCCGGAAAGCTGTTATGATACAATGGAAAACGCTCGACCGGGAAGAGCAGGTCGAGGAGATCGCTGAGCGTTCCCACCACAAGCCCTGCGTGATATTCAAGCACAGCGTCCGCTGCAACATCAGCTATATTGCCCAGCATCGCCTGGAACAAAAATGGGATTTCACCCAGGAAGAGGTAGAGCCTTATTACCTCGACCTCATACAGTACCGGGACGTGTCCCAATACATCGCCGAGCGATTTGCCGTACATCACGAATCTCCGCAGCTATTGCTCATCCGCAACGGGGAATGCACTTATGAGGCGTCTCATTTAGATATTTCAGTGGACGAACTCAGGGAATGCTTCCACAACCTTTCCTGATGGCGGGCCATAGCCGTTGAACACATGGAAAACACTACGCTCATAGAAACCCGCGATGGTTCCCACTCGGTGCTTTCCCACCGATTCGGCGTGACTTACCACTCCATTTACGGGGCCATACAAGAGTCGAAGCATGTGTTTGTGGAAGCCGGCCTCTTTCCCCTCAGCATCCGACAAAAAGATATTTCCATCCTCGAACTTGGGTTCGGTTCCGGTCTCAACGCCCTGATCACCTTCGCGGAAGCCGGGCGGCTGGGCCTGAAAATCCTGTATGAAACCATTGAGGCCTATCCCTTGTCGCAAACACAGGCCGGGTTGCTCAACTATCCCGAGCAGCTCGGATTGCCCGAAAGCCGCTCCTGGCTCGCAGCCATGCACGGGGCGGCATCCGGAGAGCTTGTAGAGATCGCAAAAGACATCCTTTTCCGGAAAGTCATCGGTCGCTTCGAGGAAATCACCTATCGCGATGCATTCGACCTGGCCTACTTTGACGCTTTCGCACCCGACACCCAACCCGAACTATGGACCGGCGAAGTGCTCGGGCGGGTATATGACGCCCTGCGCCCGAATGGAGTGCTGGTCACGTACTCGGCCAAAGGCGCCGTAAAAAGAACCCTTAAGGGCTTGGGCTTCCAGATCGAATCCATCCCCGGGCCCCCGGGCAAAAGAGAGATGACCCGCGCGATAAAACCCCGGTGATTTTACAAACCACTGGCTATCAGTTATCCCGGTGAAACATGGTTTAATTTTTTTCGCAAACCATTTTTCGCCGGGTATGCTACCTTTGCCGTATGAGCCAGGTAAAGATAGAGCCAAGTTGGAAAGCCGTGCTGGAATCGGAATTTGATCAGCCGTATTTCCAGGCCATCGCGCAATTTCTGCGCAGGGAAAAAGAGCAGGGCAAGGTGATCTACCCGCCGGGGAGCCTCATCTTCAATGCGTTCGATTCTACGCCCTTTCAAAAGGTCAAAATAGTGATCCTTGGGCAGGACCCTTACCACAACCCCGGCGAGGCTATGGGCTTGTGCTTCTCCGTGCCCAAGGGGGTGCGGGTGCCGCCTTCTTTGGTCAACATTTACAAGGAGTTGCAATCCGACCTGGGCCTGCCCATACCCAACCACGGCGACCTGAGCCGCTGGACTGCCGAGGGCGTATTCCTGCTCAACGCCATGCTCACCGTGGAGCGCAACCGGCCGCAAAGCCATCAGGCCATCGG
>CAZNYK010000181.1:1405-2882 GCA_964577215.1 uncultured Saprospiraceae bacterium | reverse complement strand
GGTGGAGGGATGAGTTTTGAAAAGTGAAAAACGCGACGAAACGACGGCATTCCTGAAGTTCGCCCTTGATTGAGCAGTAGCCACGCGCTACAACAGCAAAGTTTTTTCCCATTGTGTGATCAAAGTTGCTTTCAGAGCTCCGATCTCAAATCCATTTTTGCAGATACGTTGCACTGACTTACATTTGCATACACAACCCAAAGAGCATGGATGTTGAGATACTCTCCAGGGTGCAATTCGCCTTCACTGTATCCTTCCATTACATCTATCCGCCGCTGAGCATAGGCCTGGGCCTCGCCATGGTGTTCATGGAGGGCATGTACCTGCGCACCCGTCAAAAGGTGTATGAGCAAATGGCCCGCTTCTGGACCAAGATATTCGCCCTCACCTTCGGCATCGGCGTAGCCACCGGCATCGTCATGGAGTTCGAGTTCGGCACCAACTGGGCGACGTATTCGCGTTTTGTAGGCGACATATTCGGCAGCGCGCTGGCGGCGGAAGGCATCTTCGCTTTCGCCTTGGAGAGCGGGTTCCTCGGCGTGCTGCTCTTCGGCTGGAACCGGGTAAGCCCGCGCGTGCATTTCATTGCCACCCTGGGCGTATGGCTCGGCTCCATGTTTTCGGCGGTGTGGATCGTGGTGGCCAACTCCTGGCAGCAAACGCCCGCAGGATACCACATCGTGGGAGAAGGCATGATGGCCCGTGCGGAGATCACCGACTTCTGGGCCATGGTATTCAACCCCTCCAGCGTGGACCGGCTGCTGCACGTGTGGATAGGCGCTTTCCTGGCCGGCACATTCTTAGTGTTGAGCGTCCATGCCTGGTACCTGCTGAAGAACAGACATGTGGAACTTTCAAAGAAAGCCTTCAAGATCGCTTTGGCCATTGCCGCTGTCTCTGCTTTTTCCCAACTGCTCACCGGCCACAAATCCGCCGACGGCGTGGCGCACAACCAGCCTGCCAAGCTGGCCGCATTAGAAGGCCATTTCGACAGCTTGGCCATAGCGGATATGTATCTCCTCGGCTGGGTGGACAAAAAAACGCAGCAAACTGCCGGCCTGAAAATCCCCGGCGGGCTTACCTTCCTGCTGCACCGGGATTTCGAGACGCCGGTAAAAGGCCTCAACGCCTTCCCGGAAGACGAGCGCCCTACGGCGCTGAATGCCATTTTCCAGTTTTATCACATTATGGTCGCCATAGGCATGTTTCTCATAGCGCTTACGCTGTACGCGGTGGTACAATGGCGGCGTGGCAAGCTATTCGAGCAGCGTTGGCTGCTGTGGGTGTTCGTTTTTGCCGTGTTCCTGCCGCAGATCGCCAACCAGGTGGGCTGGTTTGCCGCCGAAATGGGCCGGCAGCCCTGGGTGGTGTATGGCCTGCTGCGCACCTCAGATGCCTTGTCGGCGGTAGTGACCGCGGAGCAGGTGCTGTTCTCCCTGATCATGTTCACCCTCATTTATACCCTGCTATTCGCCCT
>CAZNYK010000181.1:0-1305 GCA_964577215.1 uncultured Saprospiraceae bacterium | reverse complement strand
CCCACCCTCTGGTTTTTGGTGGTAGGCGCGCTGTTCAGCGGCTACGCCATCCTCGACGGCTTCGACCTCGGCGCCGGGGCCATACACCTGTTTTTCAAAAAGGAGGAGAGCCGGCGCATCGCCCTCAACGCCATCGGGCCGGTATGGGACGGCAACGAGGTGTGGCTCGTCATCGGGGGCGGGGCGTTGTTTGCGGGCTTTCCCATCGTATATGCCTCCATGTTCTCGGCCATGTACATCCCGTTCATGCTGTTTTTATTCATGCTCATTTTCCGGGCTATATCCATTGAGTTTCGCAGCAAGGAGCCGATGCGCTGGTGGCGGCAGATGTGGGATGTGAGCTATTCCGTGTCGAGCATTTTGCTGGCCTTCTTGCTGGGCGTAGTGCTGGGCAATGTGTTGCTGGGCGTGCCGCTCGGCGAGAACTTCGAGTTCCAGGGGCACTGGCTGGAGTTTCTCAATCCGTATGCGCTGATGGTGGGCGTTACTACGGTGGCGCTCTTTACCATGCACGGCGCCATTTACCTGGCCATGAAAACGGAGGGGCGGCTTTTCAGCAAAGTGAAGCAACTGCTCCAGCGGGCTTTTATATTCTTTGTGGTCAGTTTCAGCATTGTATCGTTGTACACGTTGCTTTACATCCCCCACCTGTCAGACGATTTCAAGGAATCTCCTTCGCTATTCATCGTGCCGCTGCTCGCCTTTCTGAGCATTGCCAACGTGCCGCGCTTAGCATCCAAGGGCAAGTTCGGCCCGGCATTTCTATTTTCTTCCATTACGGTGGCCCTGCTCCTGATCCTTGTAGCCATAGAGCTGTACCCGGTGATCATTTTTTCCACCATAGGCGAGCAGTACAACCTCACCGTGTATAATGCTGCATCTTCCGAAAAATCGCTGGGCATCATGCTGCTCATGGCTGCCATCGGCGCCCCTTTGGTGTTGGCCTACACCGCTTTCGTATTCTATACCTTCCGGGGCAAAGTGAAATTGGACGAGACGAGTTATTGATTATTTGGTAGCTGCGAGCCGCGAGTTCCGAGCTACGAGCCTGTAAGTGATGGAACTCGAAGCTCGTGGCTCGAAGCTCGTAGCTATTAAGAGACCTTAATAATCCAACTTACCAAGCAACCACTCCCTCTCCGCCAACGCCTTCGTACCCTCCACCTCGGCGCGCAGGCGGCTGCGGGCGGCCTTGTCGGCTGCGGGCACTTGCAGGAGCTTGCGGGTGAGGCGCACGAGGTTGAGGTAGTTCTGGCGCAGGTAGCCCACGTCGCGGCGGCGGCGCAGGAAGGTCTGGAAGCTGTC
>CAZNYK010000180.1:0-6053 GCA_964577215.1 uncultured Saprospiraceae bacterium | reverse complement strand
AATCATCAATCATCAATCATCAATCATCAATCCCCAAAATGCCTCCCCTGCCTGTACGCTCCCAGCACTTTCAGCCCTCGCGTAAGCGGCAGGATGGCATCGATCGCTTGTTTCCAGCCCACTTTTCCCTCGGTGACGAAATCCACAAAAAACTGGTATTCCCAGGGCCTGCCGATGATGGGCGCCGATTGGATTTTAGTCAGGTTCACATGATAGGCAGCCAGTACGGCCAGTACTTTGTACAAGCTCCCTACTTCGTGATCTACGCTGAAAGACATGGATACCTTATCGGCGTCCAATACTTCTTCGGCATCCGTCCGGCGCTGAAGCACGAGAAAACGCGTGTGGTTTTTCTTGTTGGTTTCGATGCCTTCAGCGAGGATTTCCAGGCCGTACAATTCGGCGGCGAGCACGCCGGCAATGGCGGCGGCGCCATATTGGCCGGCATCGCTGATCTGCTTGGCGCTCAGTGCCGTATCCTCTGTTTCGATGAGGCGAATGTGCGGAAAACTGCGGAAAAAATCCCTGCACTGCGCTATGGCAATAGGATGAGAATACACCTCACTGATTTTTTCGATCGACTGACCGGGCAGGGCCATGAGGTTTTGGGCGATGCGCAGGTGCAATTCCCCGGTGATGGTCAGTTCAGAATGGTCGAGCAGCCGGTAATTGCTCATCAGGCTGCCTGCAAGGGTATTTTCAATGGCCATGAGGGCGGTATCCACGCCGTCGTTGCACTCCAGCTTGTTTACCAATTCCTCGAAAGTCAGCGAAGGCACGATCTCCAACTCGGCATCCCCGAAGTAACAGCGGGCGGCCACTTCGTGAAATGCGCCGGGAATGCCCTGGATAGCGACCCGCCGGGGAGGCGCCGGCACTTCAAGCGCTTCGGCGTCAGTTGTTTGAGTATTTATCATTTTAGTCGGTTTGCAAATCTTAGTGTATTGTAATTCCCTAGTTTTCGGTTTGGCATTTACGCTAAACAAAAAAGTCCCGTTTTAGTCGGGACTTGCACAAAGAAACAGCGCAGCCGCGCCGTTCAGGGCAAGTCCCCGCAGGTATAAAAATAAAACCAGCCGTAAAAGCCGGCATTTGGCAATTGGTCAGGACGCATTGTCATTTGGTTCATAAACGAAAATTGGGAGCCTCGCTTTTGCGGGACTCCCAATCTCCTATTTTCAACTCCTTGAAAACCAAAGCCGGCAGCCCCTTACGCTTGAGCGTAAAAGTAAAAGCCGTAAAAGCAAAATTGCCAATGGTTCGCAGGAAGCATCATTGATTTTTTTAACTGCGCAGCAAACGTATGGGTTTATTGAATACAATGCAACAGAAAAGGCACTTTTTTTGAAAAAAAACATTTCCCAAACGGCAAAGAGGCGGTTTTTGCCGGAGCCGCGAGGCCGGGATAGCGGAACAGCGCCGTTACCCATTTCTCGAAAAGAATATATCTTTACCGCCAGTCAAAAAACACCGCTGCTATGCTGTTTGCCGTACTTGCGGGTTTCCTGTTTGCCGCCGTGCTGAGGTTTTGGGGTCGCCATCTGCGCAAAGGCCGAGCCATTTGGGCTACGGTATTGCCTGTATCATTGTTTGCCTGGTTTGCCTCCTTGATTCCGCGCGTGAGCCGTGGGGAGGCAGTCTCCGAAATATGGCAATGGGCGCCCTCCTTCGGCGTGTCGCTTTCCTTCCGGGCCGATGGTCTGGGGTTGATGTTCGCCCTCATCATCACGGGAATAGGCGCTCTGGTTTACTGGTACACTTCGGATTATCTCAAGGGGCATCCCTCCTTGGAACGTTTTTACGCCTACCTGAGCATTTTCATGGGTTCCATGCTGGGTTTGGTCTTGTCGGACGATATCATATCGCTTTTTCTGTTCTGGGAACTGACAAGCCTCAGTTCCTTCTTTCTCATAGGTTTCAAAAATGAAGACGGCGCATCCAGGAAAGCGGCGCTCACGGCGCTGACCATCACGGGGATGGGCGGGCTGCTGCTGCTGGCGGGGGCGGTGCTGATAGGGGAAGTGGCCGGGGGATATTCCCTGCAAGGTATGATAGAATCCGGTTTGAGTTTGCAGACGCACCCCTGGTACGGCATCATATTGCTGCTGATCTTCGGGGCTGCGTTCACCAAGTCGGCGCAGTTTCCCTTTCATTTCTGGCTGCCGGGCGCCATGAAAGCCCCCACTCCGGTATCCACCTACCTTCATTCGGCCACCATGGTCAAAGCGGGGGTGTACCTGCTGCTGCGTCTTTCGCCCCTCCTTGGCGGGCACGATTACTGGCATATCCCGCTCACGCTCACAGGAGGCTTCACCATGTTGTATGCCGGCATTAACCTGCTTTTCCGCACCGACTTGAAGAGCATCCTGGCTTACTCCACCATATCGGCGCTGGGGGTGATGGTATGGCTCATCGGCATCGGCACGCCGGAGGCTATATCGGCGGCATTGGTATTCGTGCTCGCCCATGCGCTGTACAAGGCTCCGCTGTTCTTGGTGACAGGCATCATTGACCACGCCACCGGCACCCGCGACGTCACCCGGCTTGGGGGATTGCGCCGGGTGATGGGGCCGGTAGCGCTTGCCGGAGGCCTTGCCGCTATTGCCAATGCAGGCATCCCCCCCACTTTCGGATTTGTGGGCAAAGACCTGATCTACGAAGCTACGCTGCACGCCGGGGAATGGTCTGTACTGCTCACCGCCGCCGGGGTACTCACTGGTGTGCTCCTGTTTTACGGAGGGTTTATTGCCGGGATAAAACCATTTGCAGGAGCGCTTCCGGAGGCACATCGCGATGCCAAAATGCCGGCTGTGGCCCTTTGGATTCCCCCGCTCATCGCAGCCTTTGCCGGTTTGGTATTCGGGCTTTTTCCGGGGTTGGCAGGTCGCGCCCTGATAGAGCCGGCTCTGCAAGGCCTGATCCCGGGAGCCGGCGCCCATCTCGCCTTGTGGCATGGTTTCAATACCGTGTTGCTGCTGAGCGGCATTACCATAGCCGCCGGCGCCCTGTTGTTTTGGGTATTCCGGCCATCGGCGAAAAAGGAATCCTTTGTGGACAGCTTGGAAGGCGTATCGCCGAAGGGACTGGCCGGGCGCTTGTCAAAAGCGATATCAGGGCTGTTCGCTGCAATCACACATTTGCTGCAAAATGGTTACCTGCGCTTTTACGTGCTGACCATCATTACATTTGCGATCGGAGTTGTGGGATACCGCATTTTCAGCGGGTTGCGGATCAGTGTGGATTTCAGCCGCATGACGGAGTTGGTGGGCTACGAAATCGCCTTGCTGGCCATCATGCTCCTATCCATATCTTTCACCGTGTTTACCAATTCCCGGCTGGCGGCGGTAGCAGCTATGGGCGTGACGGGGTACGCACTGTGTCTCCTGTTCGTCTTTTACAGCGCGCCGGACCTGGCCATGACGCAGTTTACCATCGACACGCTCACGGTGATTCTGTTCGTACTGGTATTGTACCGACTGCCCCGCTACCTCAACTTTTCGAGTACCCGTACCCGCATTCGCGACGGCGCAGCGGCGCTGGCCTTCGGCGGATTGATCACGGTGCTGGCCCTGGCGGTGCTCAATGAACCCATGTCGCCGGAGATTTCGGCTTTTTATGCAGAAAACGCATATACGATGGCCAAGGGGAAAAATATAGTGAACGTCATCTTAGTGGATTTCCGCGGGGCGGATACTTTGGTAGAGATAAGCGTGCTCACCATCGCGGCCATCGGAGTGTACAGTTTGTTGAAACTCAAGCCAACCAACGATTGACCATGAAAACCATCATTCTCAAAACCGCATCGAACTACCTGCTGCCTCTGCTGCTGCTGTTCTCGGTTTTCATCTTGCTGCGAGGTCATTACCTTCCCGGCGGAGGATTCGTGGGCGGACTGGTAGCTTCTATTGCATTTGTACTCCATGCCTTTGCCAACGGCCTGGAGCAAACCCGAAGCCTGCTGCGCATCCATCCGGCTTTTTTCATGCCGGCGGGCCTTGCTATTGCTTTTCTCAGCGGGTTGGCACCCTTGCTCTTCGGCATGCCCTTCATGACAGCCCTGTGGTATCCCACGCCTGCACCAGTAGTAGGCATGATCGGCACGCCTCTGTTTTTCGACATCGGCGTGTTCCTGGTGGTAACAGGCGCCACGCTCACCATTATTTTCACCATCAGCGAAACCACCTAAACCATGGAGGTAGTACTGGCCCTTATGACCGGAATACTGTATGCAGCGGGAATATACCTCATGCTGCGCCGTAGTTTTGTCAAACTCATCATCGGGATGATCCTGCTGGGCAACGGCGCCAACCTCTTGATCTTTTTGCTGGGCCGCATCGCCAAAGGCAAACCGCCCATCATACCAGAAGGGCTCAAGAGCATGGCGGATGCGTATGCCGATCCCGTGCCGCAGGCCCTCATCCTCACCGCCATCGTCATCAGTTTCGGGTTGCAGTCTTTTGCTATCATTTTAATGAAGCGGGCATACAGCGTGTCGCAAACAGACGACCTCGATGAAATCCACATCAGCGAAACAGAAGAAATATGAGCAATTCCATCATATTAATACCCTTGTTGTTTCAGTTTGCCTTAGCCCTGCTGCTGTTGTTTTTTTGGTTCCATATCAAAGTACAGCGTTTGCTGAGCATCGGCGGCAGCGCCTTACACGTCGTCATTTCAGCTTTGCTCTTGGCCGAGGTCTGGAAGGAAGGTATTTTGTGCCATAACGCGGGCAACTGGCCTGCGCCGTTCGGCATAGTATTCGTGGCCGACACGTTTTCCGCGTTGTTGGTATTGCTCACTGCCATAGCGGGGCTGGCAGTTTCTGTATTTTCCGCCGGTTCCATAACGGAGCGGAGGATAAAATTCGGCTACTTTCCCATTTTTCATTTCCTCCTGCTGGGTCTCACGGGAGCCTTCTTAGCCGGCGACGTGTTCAACCTGTACGTCTGGTTTGAGATTATCATCATCAGCTCATTTGTGCTCATCACCATAGGCGGCGAAAAAGCGCAGATAGAAGGAGCGGTGAAGTACTTCACCTTAAATATCCTGGCATCGGTAATGTTCCTCACGGCCATTGCCGTGCTGTACGGTCTTACCGGCTCCCTGAATATGGCCGACCTGGCTGTCAAAGTGCCCCAGGCTCCCAACCGCGAACTGGTACATATCTGCGCGTTGCTGTTTTTCGTAGCTTTCGGCATCAAGTCGGCGGTTTTTCCACTGTATTTTTGGCTACCCGACTCTTACCATACGCCCCCGCCGGCTGTTTCCGCAATTTTTGCAGGGCTGCTCACCAAGGTGGGCGTGTACGCCTTGGTGCGCATGGTCAGCCTGGTATTCCACGGCGATACCTACCTTGCCGACTTGCTGGCGGCAATAGCGGGGCTTACGCTGCTGGCCGGCGCCGCCGGCGCCATGACGCAGAATCACTTGCGCAAAATTTTTTCCTACCTCATCATTTGCCATATCGGGTACATGATAGGCGGGTTGAGCATGCTCACTCAGGCAGGCATTACAGGGCTGGTGTTTTACTTAGTGCATGACATAATAGTAAAAACCAATATTTTCATGGTGGCCGGCCTGATCTACAAGATCAAAGGAGCGAACACCCTGAAAAACCTGGGGGGGCTTTATGCCGAATACCCCTTTATTTCCCTTCTTGCAGCTATTCCGCTTTTCTCGCTGGTGGGCATACCGCCGCTTTCAGGGTTCTGGCCCAAGATTTCCCTGATACGGGCCGGTATGGACACCGAACGCTACCTGCTAACGGGACTGATATTGTTTGCCGGCTTTGCGACGCTTATTGTCATTGCCCGGGTATGGGCGGAAGCGTTCTGGAAATCTGCTCCCCCACTCGCAAAACGGGAGGCGTTTGAATATTTCGACGATATGCTCCAGTGGCGAAAAGTCATGATCCTTGCGCCTATCGCAATGCTGTCGGCAGTATCTCTGTATATCGGCTTGGGGGCCGAACACATTCAGGCGCTGTCGCTGCGCATTTCCGGAGAACTGCTGGATGCCGCGCCTTACATAAGGGCGGTGCTGAAGGGGGAAGG
>CAZNYK010000179.1:0-6161 GCA_964577215.1 uncultured Saprospiraceae bacterium | reverse complement strand
CCGACAGCACCGCTTTGATCATCAATGAAGCCGCAGCCGCCCTGTTCGGCTTCGAAGACCCCATCGGCCAAAAGATTTACTCCCTCGATGTCAACCCGCAAGGCGCTCCCGGCCCGGAGGATTTCACAGAGCACGAGATCATCGGGGTAGTGAGGGATTTTCACTGGTCCAGCCTGCGCGACAACATCGGCGCGCTGTGCCTGCAATTGGGGCGCTCCACCAGCCTGGCGAGTTTCCGGTACCAGGGCGCTGCCACGAGTTCCGTTATCGCGGCTTTGGAAAGAACCTGGAAGGGCCTCTCCCCCGAACAACCTTTCAGCTACCGCTTCCTCGACGACTCCTTCGAGCGGATGTACCACGCCGAGCGGCGCTTGGGCCGCATCGCCGCCATATTCGGCTTGCTGTCCATCTTTGTTTCCTGCCTCGGCCTTTTCGGGCTGGCCATGTTCACCGCCGAGCAACGCACTAAGGAGATCGGCATCCGCAAAGTGCTGGGCGCGAGCGTGGCGGGCATTACGGGGCTGCTGGCCAGAGACTTTATGAAATTAGTACTCATCGCCATTGTCATTGCCTCGCCGGCGGCGTATTATTTTATGGACAAATGGCTCGCCGATTTTGCGTACCGCATCGAGTTGCAGTGGTGGATGTTTGCGCTGGCCGGCGTAGCGGCGATTTTAATTGCCTTTATCACTGTGAGTTTTCAAAGCATCCGGGCCGCGCTGGCCAACCCGGTTGAATCACTCCGGAGCGAGTGATGAAATCCCGTACCGAAGGTCGGGACGAAGTGAGTGATGAAATCCCGTACCGAAGGTCGGGATGGAGTCGTTGCGGAGTGAGTGAACAGTTTGTAGCTATTAAACAGGTTTTTAGTCTGAGTTTGACACTGCGGTATGCTCTAAAGACAATTAGTTTTTTGACGCTGAAGGACGCTGGTTTTTATGATTGGTTATGTTCAGTCTTGGATAATGAGGGATACAGATCATAGCAAGCGATTCCGTGGGCCAGGCAAACAGGGTAGATCATAAGGATCATAAGGGATCAGCGTCAAAAAGATCAGCAAATTAACACAACTTGTCCCCCCGAAAAAGTCGGGGCAGTCGGGATTAGCACAACTTGTCCCTATGACCACGCCGCGGGGATCAGTACACCCTCCCTCCCACGCCCGTGGCGTGGTTCGGCGGGTGCAATCAACACATCAGCAAATCAGCAAATCAGCACATTAAGAAAGATTATGTGGAAAAACCATCTCAAACTCGCCTGGCGCGGCTTATGGAAAAGCCCGTTGTTCACAGTACTCAATGCGGCGGGTCTGGCCATTGGGCTGGCCGTGTCGCTGATGCTGTACCTCGATGTGCGGCACGAGCTTTCGTTCAATGCATACCACGCCAATGCCGGGCACATTTACCGGGTGGTGCTGAACACTTTTTGGGACCCCGAACGCCCGGAAATGCTCGCCAATGCACCCAATGGCGTAGGGCCGGCGGCCAAAGCCGGCATTCCCGGTGTAGAGCAATACGCGCGCCTGCTCAAACACGAGTTTGGCGGCTCGGCATTTGTGCAGTTGGGCGATAATCGCTTGGTAGAGGAAAACCTGTATTGGGCCGATCCCGGCCTGGTACACATATTTGACATACCTGTATTGGCGGGCGATTTGGAGGCCGCCTTATCCCAGCCCAATGCGCTGGCACTGAGCCGCACGGCGGCAGCGCGCTATTTCGGCGAAGAGAATCCGATCGGACAGGTCGTGCGCATTGACCGCATGGAGCCGTTGGAGGTACGCGCCGTGTATGAGGACTTCCCGTCCAACTCCACCCTTGATGCAGCAGTGCTGGGCGCTTTCAGCTCGGTCGTTTGGGCCAACAGAGAACTGACCTGGAGCAATGCCAGTTTTGAGACCTGGCTGCTGCTGAACCACTCGGTGCGACGCGAGGATGTGACACGCCGTTTAACATCGCTGTTGGACGCCAACGTACCCAAAGAGTGGCAGTGGTACAGCATGTGGTTACAGCCGCTGCAGCACGTTCACTTGTATTCTTCTGATATGCGCAGCAACAGCAGTCGCGTGGGCGATGCCCGGCAGGTATGGATGCTCGGCGCATTGGCCATAGCGGTGCTGCTCATTGCCTGTTTCAACTACATGAATCTCGCTACGGCGCGGGCGCAATTGCGCTTCCGGGAAGTGGGAGTGAGCAAAACGCTGGGCGCGTCGGGAGGCCAGTTGGCGATGCGTTTCTATGTCGAAGCGGGCCTCATGGTTGGCATATCCCTGATAGCGGCAATGGGGCTGTTGTCGGCGGCCATTCCAATATTCAACCAGTTGAATGACAAGCAACTGTCTTTCAGTATGCTCTACGATGCCCAAACCCTTCCGGCCATACTGGGCATCTCTGGAATAGTGATAGTGGCGGCCGGGGCGTATCCTGCTGCCTACCTGTCGTCTTTTGCACCCAAAAGCCTGCTGATGACTTCCTTCAGGAAAGACACTGCGGGCGGCAGGATACGGCAGCTTTTGGTCGTTGCACAGTTTGCCGCTTCAGTCATTCTCATCACAGGCACATTGGTGCTCTACAACCAGATGGTGTACATCCAAAAGAAAAAGCTCGGCTTCCAGCCGGAACAAGTAGTGGCGCTCACCACAACGGCGGCGGAGAGCGAAGCCCAATTGGCGGCATTGGAACAGAGCCTGCGCAACATGAGCAGCGTGCGCGCGGTGGGCCGGTCTCAAACCTATCCCGGCGGTAATCCCAGCGGTCGCAGCCTGTACAAAAACCCGGAAGACCGGCAGGGCACGGAGCTGTGGACCAACCACGCATCGCCCGGTATAGAGGAAGTGCTCGACATCCAATTGCTGGCAGGTACTACCCTGCCGAACAAAGCGCCGGGCGATACTACTGTGCATGTATTGCTCAATGAAACTGCCGTCAGCTATCTGGGCTTCAAACCTGAGGAAGCTATCGGCAAGCGCGTGCTTTGCGACCTGATCCGCCCGGCCGTGGTAGCTGGCGTGATGGCTGATTTTCACTCAGAATCACTGCATAAGCCCATATCTGCTTATGCTTTCCACGATGCCCCCACCGAAGACCTGCGCTATGCATTGGTAAAACTGAATACTGCCGACCTGCCCGCTGCCATGCGGCAGATAGAGGAGGCATTTCGCGTTGCGCTGCCGCAATCGGCCTTTGAGTTCCGTTTTTTGGACGAGCACCTCCACTCGCTCTATCGCAGCGAATCGCGCGCGGCGAGCGTGGTACTGGTGTTTTCCATCTTGTCTATTTTTGTATCCTGCCTTGGCTTGTTCGGGCTGGCGGCATTCATGGCCGAGCAGCGCTCTAAAGAAATCGGCATTCGCAAAGTACATGGCGCAACCGTAGCGGGCATTACCGGCCTGTTGGCCAAAGACTTCCTGAAATTGGTACTCATCGCCATTGTCATAGCCTCGCCGGCGGCGTATTATTTTATGGACAAATGGCTGGCAGATTTCGCCTACCGCATCGAGTTGCAGTGGTGGATGTTTGCGCTGGCCGGCGTAGCGGCGGTTTTAATTGCCTTTATCACTGTGAGTTTCCAAAGCATCCGGGCCGCGCTGGCCAACCCGGTTGAGTCGCTGAGAAGCGAGTGACGAATCAGCTTCGAGCTGTGAGCTTCGAGTATGCTTGCAACTCGCGGCTCCCCGACTCCCCGCCCCGCCGGGCGGGGCAGGCATCGGGGCAGGCAAGCTCACAGCTAAAATAATGTACTCCAATGATAAAGACCCACCTCCTCCTCACCCTGCGCATGCTCAACAAGCGCCGGCTCTTCACCGCCATCAACGTGTTGGGCCTGGCTGTGGGCATGGCTGCCTGCCTGCTCATATTGCAATATGTGCGGTACGAAATGAGCTACGACCGGCAAAGCCCGCATGCCGCTCACATATGGCGGGCATTTAATGAAACCCTCCCCGGCAAAGGCCCCGTTACCGGCGACGCCAATACGCATCCCGCTCTCGGCCCGGCCCTGAAAGCCGACCTGCCCGAAGTAGTGGAATTCACCCGCATGTTCAACCACGGCGACGGTGAGGCGGTGGTAGTCCACAACGGCGACCCCCTCCTCTTTTCCGGCTTCTGGATGGTCGATACCGGGTTTTTGCGCATGTTCCCGCAGCGGTTTCTGGCCGGCAACCCGGAGACCTGCCTGCGCGAGCCGTACGCCATCGTTCTGGCCGAATCTGCCGCCAAACGCATTTTCGGCGAGAAGGCGCCCTTGGGGCAGCCCCTGCGCATACCAGGCGGCCACTTCTCCGGCCAATACACCGTAACGGGCATCACCGCCGACCCGCCACCCAACACCCACCTCAAATACCAGGCGCTGATGAGCTATGCAACGCGCATCGCCAAAGGCCAGGATGAGGCCTGGTACAACTACTGGGAGTACACTTATTTCCAACTCGCGCCCGGCGCCGATCTCGCCCAAGTACAGCGCCGCTTGGACGGGTACTCAGAGCAGCACCTGAAAGAGCAGGGCATCCGGCTCCTCATGCAGCCCTTCACCGGCATTCACCTGCACTCCCACCTTACCTACGAGATAGAACCCAACGGTAGCGCCCGCACGGTTTATTTCCTGATGCTCATTGCCATTGCCGTACTCGGCATTGCCCTCGTCAACTATGTGAACTTAACTACTGCCGGCGCGCTCAGCAGGGCCAAAGAGGTAGGCATGCGCAAAACTTTGGGCGCGGGAAAAACGCAATTGGTCGGGCAGTTTTTGGCGGAAGGCGCCATAGTGAATGGAGCTGCTTTGTTGCTGTGCCTTTTTTTTGTGCAAGCCGCCACTCCCTGGTTTGAAGCGCTGACCGGCAAGCCGGTTTCCGCAGTGCAGGGTTTGGATGCCTGGTTTTGGGCGGCCACGGCAGCCTTGTATTTGTTCGGCATTGCGGCGGCCTGCGTTTATCCTGCCTTGTTCCTGTCGAGCTTTCGCCCTACGGAGGCGCTCCGGGGCGCCATACACCACACACCGCGCGGGCCGTGGCTTCGCAAAGGATTGGTCGTGGCGCAGTTTGCCTGTTCTACCGCTCTGCTGGCCGGCCTCATCGTTACCGGGGAGCAACTCCGCTTCCTGAACCGGCACGAACTCGGCCTCTCGCTCGACCAGATCGCGACGCTCAAAACGCCCTCCGTGGATTGGGCCGCCGATACCACGCAGCGGCACAACTGGCAGGCTTTCAAAAAACAGGCGGCGCAACTGGCGGGCGTGCGCTCTGTGGCTTCCTCCTCCGCAGCGCCCGGCTTGGGCATTACCACCATCGGCGGCACCAACAGCGGCATGTACTGGGTGGAAAAACCCGAAGCAGCAGCGCAGGCTACGGTGTATTTCTGGCAAGTTGACGAGCCGTTTTTTTCCACCTTCGGCATACCCCTGCTCGCCGGCGAGCTGCCCCCGGTACCCGTCGCCGGTTTTCGCCGCGATGCTGCCGTCATCAATGAATCTGCCATGCGTATGTTCGGCTTCTCCGGCCCTGAGGAGGCGCTGGGCAAGGTCATCGCATTCAGGGACAACCCGGAGCACCGCATCACCGTAACCGGCGTGGCCGCCGATTTTCACATCGAGAGCCTCAAAACCACACCCCGCCCCTCCTTGTATTACCACAGCCCCAACATGACCTGGGGCTACCTCTCCCTCAAGATGGAGCCGGGCAGCATTTCTGCCGCCCTTCCCGCCGTGGAGCGCCTGTGGAAAGCCTTCTTCCCCGAAAGCCCCTTCGAGTACGTTTTCCTCGATGAGCAGTTTGCGCAGCAGTACAAGTTGGAACAGCAATTTGCGCGCATCTTCGGCATATTTGCCGGGCTGACGGTGTTCGTGGCCTGCCTCGGCCTGTTCGGCCTTGCCGCCTTTGCTGCCAACCGCCGCACCAAAGAGATCGGCATCCGCAAGGTGCTGGGTGCGAGCGTGGCGGGCATTACCGGCCTGTTGGCCAAAGACTTCCTGAAATTGGTGCTCATCGCCGTAGTCATCGCGTCGCCTGTGGCGTACTGGGCCATGAATCAATGGTTGGCCGATTTTGCCTATCGCATCGAGTTGCAGTGGTGGATGTTTGCGCTGGCCGGCGTAGCGGCGGTTTTAATTGCCTTTATCACTGTGAGTTTCCAAAGCATCCGGGCCGCGCTGGCCAACCCGGTTGAATCACT
>CAZNYK010000178.1:0-6190 GCA_964577215.1 uncultured Saprospiraceae bacterium | reverse complement strand
AAAAATCAAAAATCAAAAATCATCAATCATCAATCATAAATCATCAATCAAAAATCATCAATCCCCCCCCCTCCCTTCCCCCGCAATCCACCCCGCGGTCCAGGCCGCCTGAAAATTGAACCCACCCGTGATGGCGTCGATATCGAGTACCTCGCCGGCCAGAAAAAGCCCGGGCAGCAGCTTGCTTTCAAATTTCCTGAAATTGACTTCCCGCAAATCAACGCCGCCGGCCGTGACGAATTCCTCTTTGAAGGTACTTTTGCCCGTGACCTGGAAGGTGCATGCGGTAAGATTTTCCAATAATTTCTGCCTGCGGGATTTGCCCAACTCACCCCAGCGAATCCCGCCGGACCCGGCTAAGGCTGCATCGCAAAGGGAGCGCCAAAGCCTGGCAGGAATATCAAACTGGGGATGAACTGCAATCTGCTTTTTCCCGGCCTGCCCGCGCAACGCTTCGAAGGCTTCTTCCACTTCATCAGGTTCGTGCCCTGTCCAGTTCACCACCAGGGGGAACGCATATCTTCGCAATGCCAATTCCCGTGCGCCCCACGCCGAAAGTCGTAATATGCCGGGCCCGCTAAGTCCCCAATGCGTAACCAGCAAGGGGCCCCTGACTGCATTTGGGAACCCGGCATCGGGGATGCGCAACGCTGCATTGGGAACGGATAATCCCTGCAACCCTTCCAACCGGGTATCTTTGATATTGAATGTAAAAAGTGAAGGTACGGGCGCCACAATGGTGTGCCCCAGTTCTGCCAATTGCTCCCAGATGCGGGTGTTGCTGCCGGTTGCAACCAGGACGCGATCAGCTTCCAAATTACCTGCCGAAGTTTCTATTCGCCAACGATTTACACCCAGCCCGGGCGGAATGATGCGGTCGCACCGGCAATTGGTCCACAACTTAACTCCGGATTTGTAGGCCGATTGTGTAAGGCAGTCAATGATGGACTGAGAATTATCAGAAACGGGGAAAACGCGGCCGTCGTCTTCAATTTTAAGCGGTACACCGCGGCGTTCAAACCAGTCCATCGCGTCGCCGCAGGCAAAACGGGTGAAAGGCCCCAGCAATTCTTTGCTGCCGCGCGGGTAGTTTTTCACCAGGTCTTTCGGTACAAAACAGGCATGGGTGACATTGCAGCGCCCGCCTCCGGATATCTTCACCTTGCCGAGCACTTCTCTTCCCCGTTCCAAGAGGGTAACTTCCGCATTGGGGTATAACTCCGCACAGCGAATGGCCGCAAAGAACCCGGCTGCGCCGCCGCCGATGACGACGACAGAAAGGCTTTGTACAGGGGATACAGGCACGGCTGCGTGATTTACGTGATCGAGTATAAGATGCAAACATACGGCCTTGAAAAGGAATTTTTACTCTTCTCCAATGATCTGCCGCAATTCCTCCGCCAATCGCAATCCCGAACCGGCATAGCGGCGCAGATGGCGCCCCGAGCGGGTCAGACCTGGGTCGGGGTAGGTTGTTCCATCCGGCAAGGAGAGCCAGGACATATATCGACTTGTTTCGCCCGGGTATCTTGAGGAGGGTTCGGGGTCTGAGCCTACAATGCCAGCGCCGAGCAAGCGGTCAGGCGGCTGAACGGCAACCAGGATGTCACCTGTTCGCAGCTTGATACAGTAAGAAACGGCCGTTCTTAACCCGTGTGCATGTGCGTTGTCAGCCATCCATGCCCGAAAGGCCGGCTCATCCCAGTTCCGGTGTTTTTCCCAGTAGCTGCGTAAAATTCCTTTAGCCTGAAGCGTATGGTTTTGATCGCTGATAAAATGTGCCCAAAACCCCGGCTTTTTTGAGGAGAGGGCAGTCGTCCACACTTTGGCGCCGGCGATGATGCGGCGCCTGATGTCGGCAGGGGTGCACCATACCGGCCTGTGCAGTTGCTGAAATGTAATAGCCCGGGCAGGCGTGTTTCTCAACGCTGCAAGAGGAATGCAGCAGGTTTTTAAGCGCTCGAACTCTGTTGTAAAAATTTGGGCAAGTGCGGGCGCCTCCTGCCAAACCACATGATCCAGGTGTTCGGCCTTTGTCCAGTTAAAGGAACCTGAAAGGACGCGCCTCTCGTCCGCAACGGCAAATTTGTAGTGCAACAATTCGGGCCCGGGAAATCCCAATACTTCAGCACCTGCTTTTTCCAGCGCAAAAAAATCCAGGCCATGCGCTTTAAAATTCACCTGGTCGTAATTGAGGATAAGTGCGGTTTTTATTCCTGCCTGCACGCGCTGATGCACTAATTGGAACAAGCCGGGATGCGTAAACCAACACACGGCGATGCGCAGGCTCTGCTCCGCTGTCCGGACGAATGCTGCGGCAGGGGCGGCGCATTGAGTAAAAAAGGCGTTTTCGGGGTTCATATATATTTGGCTATCAGTGAAGTATTTAATTGGAGTTCAACCGGGCGCAGAAGGCTTGTTTGGGCAAATATATCCATTGCGGCAAAAACCTCCAAACATCTCCCGGATGTTGTCTCCTTCAGTTTTTGGGAAGTTCCGGAGGATTTGCCGGGATAAGTTCCCGAAAGTTAGGCTACCTTTGTGTGAATTTTTCACCAAAATTGCTTTCCAATGATGAATATAGCATTCAAAATTTCCGGTATTGCGGCTGCTTTGGCATTGTGGAGCGTTCCATTGGCTGCTCAGCCGTTCAGCCTTCCCAAGCTCGCTTATGAATACGCGGCGCTCGAACCCTATATCGATGCGCAGACTATGGAAATTCACCACTCCCGGCATCACCAGGCGTATGTGAACAATCTCAACAATGCCATTAAGGGCACGCCTGCCGAAACCCTTCAGCTTGAAGACATGCTCCTCACAGCCGGCCGCCGAGGCGACGCCGTACGCAACAATGGGGGAGGGCACTACAACCATACGCTATTTTGGGAGATTCTCTCCCCTAAAGCGGCAAAAGCGCCGGGCGGAAGGCTCATGGCGGCCATTACGGCTCAATACGGCTCTTTGGACAGCGTGAAAACAGCCCTCAACCGGGCTGCTTCTACCCGCTTTGGTTCGGGCTGGGCATGGCTGATCGTCACCACCGACAAAAAGCTGCTCATATGCTCCTCGGCTAACCAGGATAATCCGATAATGGACGTGTCAAAAGAGCGCGGCATTCCCATCCTCGGCATTGACGTGTGGGAGCATGCCTATTACCTGAAGTTTCAAAACAAACGCGGAGATTATCTCGCTTCCCTCTGGAACGTGCTGGATTGGGCTGCCGTGAGCGCCAAATACGAGGCTGCTCTGAATGATCCGCTGCTGAAGAAGATTGAAAAATCTGCCTGGACGGCGCTTGGTGATTTTCACGCGGTGATGTCGCAAACTTTTCACCCCGCAGAGGAGGGCAACCTCAAGCCCATCCGCGAGCGCAGCGCCGAGATGTTGTTGAAGGCTTCCATTCTGCGCAGCGGCGGCGTACCGGCCTCTTTTGACACGCCGGCCATGCGCAAGGCGATAGACGACCTGGTAAAGGGCGCTGAGGACTTGAACAAAACCATTCGCAAAAAGGGCAAAGACGATGTGGTGAAGGCTAAACTCACGGCCCTCCACGACACTTTCCACGCGATACAGGGGCTTTGCAGCCATTGACATGCGGGATAAAAAGTGGTACCTCTACATCCCGCACCCTGCGGCCATTCTGTTTTCCATGCTCGTACTTGCCGGGCTGCTGAGCTATGTCATCCCGGCCGGGCAGTTTGAGCGCGTTGAGGTGGATGGCCGCCTCAAGGTGGTACCTGGTTCCTACCAGGTCATAGAATCCAATCCGCTCGGCCTTCTCGACCTTTTCATGGCCCTGCCGCTGGGGTTCAAAACTGCGGTGGACATCATCTTCATCGTATTGGCAAGCGGCATCATGTTCGGCTTTATGGATCGCTCCGGGGCGGTAGAAAACGCAGTAGGTACTTTAGTCAAAAAACTCGGCATTGAGCGGCGCTATCTCATCGTGGTGGTGATGACTTTCGTGTTCGGTGCGCTCGGCGTGTTTGTGGGTTATGAGAACAACATCGCCATGATTCCCATAGCCGCGCTGCTCAGCTTAGCTATCGGAGGCGACCTGATCCTCGCAGCCGGCATCTCAGTGGGTGCGGTGACCATAGGCTTCGGTTTGTCGCCGGTCAATCCCTACACCATAGGCACAGGGCATCGCATAGCCGAAATGCCATTGTTCTCCGGGGCTTTGTTGCGCAGTATTTTGTGTTTTTCCGCATTGAGCGTGCTGGCCGCGTACAACGTGCGGTATTTCAAGAAGATCATTCGGGACAAAAGCGCAGGTCTGGGTGAAGGCTTGAACACTGCCGGGCTGCAACTCTCAAAAGCCATATCTGCATACAGGCTCTCCCGGCAGGATGCCTTGGTGTTGGCGGTTTTTGCCGGCGGCTTGGTGGTGATGCTGTACGGCGTGTTCGTGCATAAATGGTACATCAACCACATCTCCGCCATTTTCTGCATGTTGGCCATTGCCATCGGCATCGTGAACCAGAATACCATCAACGAGTTCGGGGAGATCACCCTGCATTCGGTGTCAGTGGTAGCGCCGGGTGCTTTCATGGTGGGCTTTGCTACTTCCATCAAGGCCGCCCTCGAAATGGGGCAGATAAGCGATACCATTGCGCACCACCTCTCGCAGGCTTTGGAGGGGCTACCCCTTTACGCCGCTGCAGTGGGCATGACCGGCGTACAATCGCTCATGAATTTTCTCATTCCCTCCGGCAGCGGACAGGCATTGGCTACACTGCCTGTGCTCATTCCCGTGGGCGAAGTGCTGGGGCTTACCCGGCAGACCACCATTTTGGCATTTCAGATCGGCGACGGGCTTACCAATTTGGTCAACCCCGCCCTCGGCGGCCTCATTGCCATGTTGAGCATGTGCCGGGCGCCGTTCGATCGCTGGCTGCGCTTTATATTTCCTTTGCTGCTGATGGTGCTGGGGCTGGCGATCGCGGCGGTGTTGGTGAGCGTGGCGATTAAGTACGGGCCGTTCTAAAAAAACCTTTTCGACCTTCCACTCCGACACTGCGCGGCGCTTGATTCGGAAGATTCTTCACAGCCCTTATTTTTTGCAAATATACGAAACCGGATGAAGGAAGCACGGCGCCGGGTTCCTAAATTGCGCCTCCTAACAAGCAAGGTCTATGCAAAACAATGTTCATCAAGCAACCCAGGTTCTCGCCAGACTCGTCTCATTTCCCGTCCTCGGCGGGCAGAGCAACCTGTCCATCATCCGCTACATCGAGACCATCCTCGTCGAGAAAAAGGTATCCTACCAACTGGTCTTCAACGAGGAGGGCCTTAAAGCCTCCCTGCATTGCCGCATCGGCCCGGCAGTGGATGGCGGCGTCATCCTATCCGGCCATACGGATGTGGTTCCTGTTGCGGGGCAGGCCTGGGATACCGATCCGTTTGTACTGACCGAAAAGGACGGCAAACTTTACGCCCGCGGCTCCTGTGACATGAAGGGCTTTCTGGCCTGCTGCATAGCGTCCATTGACCTTTTTAAAAATGCCGATTTGAAGCGTCCGGTTTATTTCGCCTTTTCTTACGACGAGGAAATAGGATGCGTGGCCGCGCCCGCTTTGGTGCAGGCCGTCAAAGACTTCTACTCCGAAAAGCCGAAATACGCCATCATCGGCGAGCCATCGCGTATGCAGCCCATCGTGGGCCAAAAAGGCATCTGCGTACTGGAAACCACCGTGCACGGCTCCGCGGGCCACAGCAGCCGTATCAGGCAGGAGGTGAGCGCCATACACGTGGCAGCGAGGCTCATCACCTGGTTGGAACAAAAAATGGACGCCCTCATCGCCGCCGGCCGCACCGACGACCGCTTTCGTCCCAATCACACTTCCCTGCACTCCGGCACCATACACGGCGGCATAGCGCCCAACGTCATCGCCGATAAATGCAGCTTCCATTGGGATGTGCGTACCATTCCCGCCGACCGCATCGAAGACATCATCGCAGAATTTGAGTCCCATTGCAGGGAATTGGAAAAGGAACTCCAGCAGCGCTTCCCCGGCGCCCGCATAGAAACGGTGCAACACCACCCGCCGGTGCCTCCATTGGACACGCCGGAACACCTCCCCGTGGTGGAACTTATCCGCCGGCTCAGCGGCGTGCAGGAATTGGACACCGTGGCCTACGCAGCCGAAGCCGGTCAATTCGCCGAAGGCGGCTTCGAATCCGTCATCTG
>CAZNYK010000177.1:0-6554 GCA_964577215.1 uncultured Saprospiraceae bacterium | reverse complement strand
TGCCTCGACCCGCTCAATGGCAGCATATCCGTCACGCTTGCGGGAGGTGGCGTTCCGCCGTATGAAGTGTCTTACAATGGGCTTTTTTTCAGCGGGTTGGGTGCATTGCCCTCTCAAATTGCGGGGGTTGCGCCAGGTAATTACACAGTCACTTTGCAGGATGCCAACGATTGTATGATCGAAACACAGGTGTCCGTTCTTGCCGCCCCGACTTACACCCTCGATCTAGGCCCCGATCTGTACACACGCCTCGGCGACAGTGTTCGATTGGAAGGTTTGGCCAATTTTGCCATTGATTCTGTGGTATGGACGCCGGCCGAATTCCTGAACGACATCAGCGGCCCGGTCACTTTCGCGCGCCCCAACGTGAGCACTGCCTACCAGTTGACTGCATTTGATACAAATGGTTGCCGGGCGGAAGATGTAGTGTGGGTGTATGTGGAACAGCGGCAAAGGGTTTTTATACCCAACGCATTCAGTCCGAACAATGACGGTATTAATGATAGTTTCAGGATTTTTGACGACAACAAAGTAAAGATTATCCGCAGTTTACGCGTCTTCGATCGTTGGGGCGGCAATGTGTTCAGTGTCACAAATGTGACGCCCGATGCCGATGCTGCGGGATGGAACGGCAGCCACCGCGGTCAGATGTTAAATGCGGGCGTATATCTGTACTTTGCAGAGATTGAATTTTTTGACGGCCGTGTGGAGACGGTGATGGGAGAAGTGACGCTGCTGCGTTGATTTTTCCCAAAGCAGGTTGCCGACAAGGCCGATGCCATAAATGTTTTCAGACGATTTTTTTTATTTCATAACAAAATTGTAACCTAATGAAAAAATCGAACTTAACGCGTTTCAACCCTTGGTTCAGCACGATACTGCTGCTGCTGGGGTTAGCCATCCCGATATCGGGATTTACACAAGCTACACAGTCTATCACCTTCTGCGTGGACTATAGTTGCGTAGCGCAAACACCAGATTTTGCTGCACAACAAATCTTCTTCCAAGGTGGTCCGTTTGACGGTTTCAGACCACTGACCAACAGCGGTAACAATGTCTGGTGCGGCACCTTTGCCCTTCCAGCAGGTGAAGTACGTTATAACTTCTTCTATGCCGGTGCGGCTGGCGCAGGGGGCCCCGAGAACCTTGGCAGCCTCGACGGCCAGTCTTGTGTGAGTACGGGTGCGGGTGGTCTGAAGCGCACTTATACCGTTGTGGCAGGTAGCCCTGTAACGCTTACATTTGCTTGGGAATCTTGCAGTAGCACGCCTAATTGTGCCCCCCCGCCACCTACCGCGCCAACTGTGGCAGCGCCTACGCCCACCTGCCCGGCCAACCAGGTAATTTCACTGTTCAGCGATGCTTACACCAACGTGCCCGTGAATACATGGTTGACGCCTTGGTCCAGTGCCGCGGGTGGCGCTATTGTGCCGGTAGCCGGCAATAATACGCGCTTATACACCAACGTGGATTTCCTCGGTATCGAAACGACGGGCGCCAACCTCATTAATGCGACGGGGATGACCAACTTCCACATCGACATTTGGACACCCAACATGACCACCTTCCGGGTGAAATTGGTTGACTTTGGCGCGAATGGCAGTTTTGGTGGCGGCGACGATAGAGAAGGCGAAATCGCCTTCACGCCTGTACAGGGTGGCTGGAACAGTTATGTAATTCCATTGGCTTCTTTCCAAGCCGTCGGCCTTGCCAACAGGGCGAATATCGCACAATTTATCCTGTCGGGTATCCCAGTGGGGCAGGGCACGGTATATGTGGACAACATGTACTTCTCCTCTTGTCAAGTGGCGCCCCCCACCGTTGATGTTACCTTCTGTGTGGACTACAGCTGCGTAGCGCAAACACCAGGTTTTGCTGCACAGCAAATCAATTTCCAAGGCGTTACGATCAATGGTTTCCGCAACCTGAACAATACGGGTAACAACATCTGGTGCGGCACCTTTGCCTTTCCCGTAGGAGAAGCGGTACGCTACAGCTTCTACTATGCCGGCGCAAGCGGCGTAGTCGGCGATGAAAGCCTTACGGGTAGTGGAACTTGTTTTAGCCAGGGTGCGGGTGGCCTGAAGCGCACTTATACCGTTGTGGCAGGTAGCCCTGTAACGCTCACGTTTGCGTGGGGGTCTTGTAGTAGCACGCCTAATTGTCCTCCCCCGCCCCCTACCGCGCCAACTGTGGCAGCGCCTGCGCCCATCTGCTTGCAGGAGAATGTCATCTCTTTGTTCAGCGATGCTTACACCAACGTACCCGTGAATACATGGTTAACACCTTGGTCTGGTGCTACGGGTGGCACTATTGTGCCAATAGCCGGCAATAATACGCGCTTATACAACAACGTGAATTTCCTCGGTATCGAAACGACGGGCGCCAACCTCATTAATGCGACGGAGATGGCCAACTTCCACATCGACATTTGGACGCCCAACATGACCACCTTCCGGGTGAAATTGGTTGACTTTGGCGCGAATGGCAATTTTGGTGGCGGCGACGATAGAGAAGGCGAAATCGCCTTCACGCCTGTACAGGGTGGCTGGAACAGTTATGTAATTCCATTGGCTTCTTTCCAAGCCGTCGGCCTTGCCAACAGGGCGAATATCGCACAGCTTATCCTGTCGGGCATCCCGGTGGGGCAGGGCACGTTATATGTGGACAATATTTTCTTTTCCAGAACAAACTGCGAAGTGTCCTGCCTCCCCGTGGTTACCTGCAATGATCAGACGGTGACGCTCAACGGTCAAAACAGCATCGCGCTTGTAGCCGGCCAGTTGGCCACTGCATCCGGCAACTGCGGCACGCCGACCCTTACGCTTTCGCCCAATGGCGGCGTCATCACCTGCCTTCAATTGGGTCAGGTGGTACCGGTGACGGTTACTGCAGCGTATGCGGGTAACAACACGGCCTCCTGTACCAGCAACATCACCGTAGCCGGCCTGCCCTGCGGTTGGAGCCAAAACCCCAATGGGGTGAACTGCGCCAACGGCAGCAGCATCGCCTACAATTCGGGTACGGGCGTGTGGACGGCTACGAGTACCAACTGCTTCTACGGTCCCGGCTTCACATCCGATCAGATGGCTTTTGCACAACGCACGCTCTGCGGCAGCGGCAGCATCACGGCACAGGTAACGAGCATCAACGGCAGCGGCTGGGCCGGCGTAGTCATGCGCGAGAGCAATGCCGCAGGCGCTAAAAAAGCGCAGTTGATGACGAACTTGAGCAACTTCAGCCGCCGCGAATTCCGCACGGCTACCAACGCAGCAGCACAGCCGCAGCAGTTTCCGAGTCAGAACCGCTACTGGCTGCGTTTGGTGCGAGCGGGCAATCAGTTCAGCATGTTTGTATCGCCCAACGGGATGGCCTGGTATCTGGTAGGCACCCAAAACATCGTGATGGGCAACTGCATACAGATGGGCTTGGTGGCGACCAACTACACTTCCAACAGCACCGTGACGGCTACTTTTGCGAATGTGAGTTACAGTGGAAGCAATACCAGTCTTTTGGTACAGGCTCCAAGCCTCATGCTGCAAGCTGCAAGCGAAGGGGAACCGGTACAATTGGATTTCGGGGTGTATCCCAACCCGACGACAGGGGAGCTGAACATCGACCTTGCCGCATACGCCGGCCGCGCCGTGCGCATCGAGTTGTACAGCGCAGATGGCAAGCTGCTGAAGTTTTCCGAAGTAAACGAAATTCAAGCACATATCGAGCGGATAGACCTCTCTGCATTCAAACCGGGTATGTACATGCTGAAGGTGAAGTGCGAAGGATTGCCTGACGCATCCAGGCGGGTAGTGCTGATCCGCTGAGCAGGATCATAAGCCCTAAGCACCTTACCGTAAACCATCCGCAGGCAGCCGGGGCGCAAGCTCCGGCTGTTTTATTTTTCTTCCCCCCAACGGCGCATCCCGCGCACGCAACCCTGTTTTGCGGATGTCTTATTTACTTCGGAAGGCCAAACCCCTCATTCGGACAACCAAACGGGGCGTTCGGAAGATGGTGCTTGTACTATTACTTCATAACGGCCTACCTTGGGGGTAACCTTTCCCTGTGCGAATAAATGAAAGGCTGTATGAACAACACCAATCACCAACGCCAACCCTTATGATCACCCAAAGAGAGACTGACAGTACCGGACCGGATTCCCCGGGAGGAATACAACAAAAGAGCAATATGCTCTCATCGCCCGGTTCAGGCCTGCACCAACGAATCCCCGAGGACGGGACCTTGCTCGGAGAAATAGTCCGGGTCATGGAAAAAAAATTCGGGGATGAAAACTTTGCCCTGCCCCAATTGTGCAGGGAAATCGGGATCAGCCGCTCCCATCTTTTCCGGAAAATGAAAAAATTGACCGGTGTCTCTCCCTCTCATTTCATCCGTTCCTTTCGCCTGAAAAAGGCCAAATGCTTGCTGAATACCACCTATCTGAATGTCTTCCAGGTATCTTGGATGGTGGGCTTTAAAGATACCTCCCATTTCTCGAGGTCTTACTTCGATGAATTTGGTGTCTGGCCCAGCCGGAATCGCCAAAACCTAACAGAGTAACACTTATATGGCATACCGGATTGGCTTCATGCAACCAATCGGCATGCAATTGCAACCAATCGGCATGGAGGGCTGCAGGCCTTGCGCCTACCTTTGCAAACATCTCCTGAAAGAGACCTCTCCAGCGCTGCATCCTGGTTGATTGCTCTTCCTGATGCAAATTTACAAGACGACGACTAAAGCTTAAAAAGCTTCCACGCTTTTTACAAGCACGATTTCACCCAATTTGTAACCAATAATTTTTTTAATATGAATCAACACTTTAAAACTATTTTGGCTTCCTTCACCGGATGGCTATTCCTGGGCAGTTTGTTTCTGCTGCTCACACCGCAAAACGCCCGGGCCACCCATGCCCTCGGCGCCGACCTGAGCTACTCCTGTACGGGGGTCGCCAATCAATACCTGATCAAGTTGAGGTTTTACCGGGATTGTGACGGGATCGCTGCTCCTTCCAGTGCCCCTTTGACAATCCGGCGCCTGAACGGCACTTTTTATCTTAATATTACACTTGCCAAAGTAGCCGGAGGCGTCACCGACATTACGCCGCTCTGCCCGGGGCAAACCAGCACCTGCTCCTCAGGGGGTACGGTACCAGGGGTGCAGGAGCACTTGTATCAGGGCCTTGTTTCGCTGCCCGCCGAACAGTTCATCTTCACCTGGAGGCTATGTTGCCGTAATTCGGTTATTACCAACCTCTCCAATCCTGGCGGTCAGGAATTGTCTGTTGACATGGTATTGAATAACACCCTGGGCGTTTGCAACAACTCCCCGGTTTTCGGCAATAAGGCGCTGGCTACAGGTTGTGTAGGCGAACCCGTCAATTACAACCACGGCGCATCCGACCCGGACGGAGACAACCTGCTTTTTTCTTTTACCCTGTGCAACAGAAACTACAACCAACCAGTGCTATATGCTGCACCGTTTACTTTTTCCAACCCATTGTCCACCACTTCCGGCATCTCCATCAACCCAAATACGGGCCAGATCAGTTTCACGCCGAGCGTCTCCCAGGTTGGGGTGGTATGCGTCAAGGTCGAGGAGTTTCGCAACAACGTCAAGATCGGCGAGGTCGTTCGCGACATCCAGTTTGACATTGAAGGTTGCGGCGGCGCCGGCGGCGCGGGCAACAACCCGCCTACGGTGAACTCCAACCCCGATCCGAACCCGAAGCCGGCTACAGTGGGCACGCAGGTTTGCATGGCGGTCAATGCATCTGATCCGGACGGCCAGAGCATATGGATCGAAAGCAATGCCGGCATCCCCACGGGCGTTTTTTCTCCCGCGCTTCCTACCAAGGCAGCCCCTGTTGCAGGTTATACCGGCACTTTTTGCTGGACGCCGGCACCGGCTGATGTCGGTGTCAAATTTGTGACGATAAGAGTAGGGGATAATGCCTGCCCCACATCCAAATTTACCGATTACTCCCTGGAGTTCAATGTGAGTTGCGCAGCGCCCACGGTTACATGCCCGGGGCCGCAAACCGGAGCACTGAATGATAATTGCGAATTTATTGTGCCGGACTATACGGGGCTGACCAGCGTCAGCGGCGGCAGTTGCGGGCCGTACGCGGTCACCCAAAGCCCCGCAGCCGGTAGTATCCTCAGCGGGATATCGAGCAACACGGTGGTACTGGAAGTGAGAGATGTCAACAGCGATCTGGTGCAGACCTGCAATATGTCGCTCGAGCTTACCGACGGAACGCCTCCCGCGATGCCCACGCTTGCCACCCTGACGGGCGAGTGCAGCGTAACGGCCACGGCGCCGACCACCACGGACAACTGTGCCGGCACGGTGCCGGGCACGACGAGCGACCCGCTGACCTACAATACGCAAGGGACATTCAGCATCACCTGGACTTTCGACGACGGCAACGGAAACAGCACCACGGCTACGCAGACGGTGATCGTGGACGACGTGACGCCGCCGGTGACGCCTACGCTTACGCCCCTGACGGGCGAGTGCAGCGTGACGGCCACGGCGCCGACCACCACGGACAA
>CAZNYK010000176.1:0-6622 GCA_964577215.1 uncultured Saprospiraceae bacterium | reverse complement strand
TTATCCCGATGAAAAATGGTTTATTTTTTTCGCAAACCATTTTTCGTCGGGTATAAAGCGCCGAAATATCCACAGATTTCTGCAAAAAAATCAAGATTTTTTAGACGCAATATCAGATTTGACCTACTTTGGCAAGGCCTGCGCGAAAGTAACAAGGCCGGAAGCCTATAAGTTGCGGTACAACTTTGTAACTTCGCCGCAGATGTTGTCAGCATGGCCCAATGGATCAATAAGGCATTCCGCTTCTACTTGCACCAACGCTACCGGCAAATAGAGCGATTCATGCAGTTTCCTCATGAAACGCAACAAACCCTGTGGCGCCAATTGGTTATGCTTGCGCGCCACACAGAGTGGGGCAGAAAATACGGTTTCCAAAACCTGCGAAGCCCGGAGGAATTCGCCCGGCGGGTGCCGGTGCAGGATTATGAAGGGTTGAAGCCGTATATCAAGCGCATGATGCACGGCGAAAGGGATGTGCTATGGCCGGGACGGGTGCGCTGGTTCTCCAAGTCCTCGGGTACCACCGGCGACAAGAGCAAGTTCATTCCCGTACCGGGCATCAACCTGCGCCAATGCCATATCATGGGCAATCGCGATGCGATGGCCTTGTATTACCACCGCCGGCCCGACGCCACCGTTTTCGCCCATAAAGCCATGATCATGGGAGGCAGCCTGGAGCGATTCAGCCCTTTTCCGGCTACCATTTTCGGCGATGTATCGGCCATCATGATCGAACACATTCCTTTCTTCGCCAGGCCCAACCTCTTTCCGGATGTGCAAACGGCGCTTTTGGCTGATTGGGAGGAGAAGCTCGAACGCCTCGCCCTGGCCGGCAGCCGGAATCCCGAAGTAGTCATGATAGGCGGGGTACCTACCTGGACGGTGGTGCTCTTCCGGCGCATACTGGAAATGACCGGCAAAGCGCACATGCTCGAGGTATGGCCCGATTTTCAGCTATACATCCACGGCGGGGTGAGCTTCAGCCCATATCGCCAGCAGTTCCAGGAATTCTTTCCATCGGGGCGTGTAGATTACCAGGAAGTGTACAACGCTTCCGAAGGTTATTTTGCCGCCCAGGATCAAGCCGATCCGGACGAGGGAATGCTGCTGCTGCTGCAAAACGGGATGTATTTCGAGTTTTTGCCCGTTGAGGAATGGGCCAAGCCCCACCCGCAAGCCATTCCGCTGTGGGAAGTGGAGCCCGAAAAAAATTACGCCTTGGTCATCAGCACCAACGGAGGGCTGTGGCGCTACCTGCCCGGCGATACCGTCCTGTTCACATCCGTGCGGCCCTACCGCATTCGCGTAACCGGGCGCACCAAGCAATTCGTCAATGCCTTCGGGGAAGAGGTGATGGTGGACAATACCGACAAAGCCCTGGCCGAAACCTGCACCGCAACAAATGCCAGCGTGGCGGAATACACCGTGGCGCCGGTCTTCCTGCAGGGCGCTCAAAAAGGCGGGCACGAGTGGATCGTAGAGTTCAACCGGCCTCCCAAAGACCTGGAGCATTTTAATACCTTGTTGGATACCAACCTGCAACGCATCAACTCCGACTATGAGGCCAAGCGTTTTCGCAATATCGCGCTGCAACGGCTCCGGCTCCATGCCGTGCCGCGCGGCACTTTCCATCTGTGGTTGCGCGCCAAAGGTAAGCTCGGGGGCCAGCACAAGGTGCCCCGCTTGGCCAATCACCGGCAATATGTGGACGAGATACTCGATTTGCTGAAAGAAAGCGCGTGAAAATAACGAGTTTTTCATACATTTGCAGCGCTGTTCTCCCAGAGCGTTTCGGCCGCTTTGCAATTTGGCAAAATTGCGAAACAAAAAGCTCCGGCAGCGTTTTTCAAACATATGCGTTTAGCTAATTGCCTTCAACGCATGTACTCCAAAACCCACCTGAAATCCTTTTCAACCCAAGGCCTCAAGTTCCCATTGAACAATGATCAAAGTCAATTGCAACTCAATTGAGTGCAACGATTTATAGTTTTACAGTCATTTTTTCAGTTCTACTAACTCAAAATTGCTTCTTATGAAAAAACTCTTTATTGCTTTGATGCTGATGATGGCCGGGGCGGCGACTATTTCTGCCCAGCGCGCCATCAGCGGCACAGTTTCCGACCAGGGCAAAGAGCCGCTGATCGGGGCCACCGTCCTGGTGGAAGGTACTTCAATCGGTACTGTTACCGACGTGAACGGCGAATTCAGCCTGACCGTTCCCGCAGGCGCTACTGCCTTGCTGGTCAGCTACACGGGCTACGTCACGCGCAGGGTAGAGCTCACTTCCGCTTCGAGCTATAACGTCACAATGGAAACCGACGTGGTAGCGCTATCCGACGTCGTTGTGGTAGGCTACGGCACGGCATCCCGTAAAGAACTCACCGGCTCTGTGGCCAAGGTGAGCGGCGATGCCATCAGCCGTCTTCCGGTGACCGGTCTTGACCAGGCGCTCCAGGGGCAGGCCGCCGGGGTACAGGTAACTACCTCCTCCGGTACTCCCGGCTCTTCGGTGTCCGTGCGCGTGCGGGGTACTTCCTCCATCTCCTCAAGCAGCCAGCCGCTGTTTGTTGTGGATGGTATTCCCATCAACACGGGCAGCTACTCGCAGATTGGCTTCGGCAACCAGACGGTGAACGCACTGGCAGACCTCAACCCTGCCGACATCGAGTCGATGGAAATCCTCAAAGATGCCGCCGCTGCCGCTATCTACGGCTCCCGCGCCAGCAACGGCGTGGTGCTCATCACCACCAAAAGGGGTAAGGCGCAAAAAACGCAGATCAGTCTCAACACCTACTACGGTGGACAAACCGTGTGGCGCGAGATCGAGCCGCTCTCGGGGCCTGAATTCGTAGGCTTGATCCAGGAAGGCGTGCGCAACCGCTTCGGCGAAACCGTGACGCCCGGCCAACTCGGCTTGGCGGGATTGAACAATGACCCGAGCACTTATCCCAACACCAACTGGTTTGACGAGATATTCCGCACGGGCGCTATTTCTCAAACGGACTTGTCCTTCGCCGGGGGTAACGAACGCACTAAATTCTACGTGTCCGGTTCCTATTTTCTTCAGGACGGCACCATCAAAGGTTCTTCCTTTGACCGCTACAGCTTCCGCTTCAATTTGGACAACATCGTAAGCGACAAGTTCAAGATCGGAACAAGCAGCTCTTTCTCCCGCTCGCTCAGCACGCGTATCAATAACGACAACAACATCTTCGGCGTGTTGAGTACAGCGCTGCTCCTGGGCACGCACATTCCGACCTTCAATGCCGACGGCACCTACGGCCGCGACCCGAACGCTTCTATCGAAAATCCGATCGCAGCATACCGGGAGCCGACCAACGACGTGTTCAGCAACCGCTTGCTCACCAGCGTCTTCGGCGAATATACCTTGGCGGAAGGCCTGACTTTCCGCAGCTCGGTCAGCGCGGACTACATCAGCTTCCGCGAGTTCCGCTTCAGCCCCACCACCACCAATGCCGGCGCCGGCACAGGCGGCACGGGTATCGAGGCCATGTCGGCCGACCTGAACTTGGTGAACGAGAACTACTTCACCTATCGCCGCAACTTCGGCAATCTCGGTGTGGACGCATTGTTGGGCGCTTCTTTCCAAAACAGCAAGTTTGAATCCTTCTTCGGACAGGGTGAAAATTTCCCGGGCAATACGATCCTTACGCTGAACGCGGCATCCATCAAGCGCGACGTTACTTCCAGCCGCTCTGAATGGGGCTTGAACAGCTACTTCTCCCGCTTCAACTTCAACTGGCAGGGCAAGTACCTCCTTTCGGCAAGTATCCGCACGGACGGCTCTTCCCGTTTCGGCGTCAACAACCGCTGGGGCGTATTTCCTGCCGTTTCGGGTGCATGGCGCATTTCCCAGGAAAACTTCCTGCGCGACAACAGCCTGATCTCCGAACTTAAAGTGCGCGCCAGCTGGGGTCTGCGCGGAAACTCCGAGATCGGCAACTTCGCCTCGCGCGCGCTCATCTCTCCGGGCGCCAACTACCTGCAGCGCGCCGGCCTGGCGCCCACGCAATTGGGCAACCCCGACCTCACCTGGGAACAGCGGGAAGACATTGACGTAGGCCTGGATATCGGCTTGTTCAACGACCGCATCCTGTTGCAAGTGGACGCTTACAAAGGCGTTACCAACGAATTGCTGCTCAACCGCCCGCTCGTCGGTTCTTCCGGCTTCACCGGCATCACCGAAAACATCGGTTCTATCGAAAACCGGGGCATAGACATTAACCTGACCACGGCCAACGTGAACAAGGAAAAGTTCCAGTGGTCCACTACGCTCAATATGTCTTTCTTCGACAACAAGATACTGGCCCTCGCCGGTACGCCCTTTGCTGCCGGCTTTGCCTCCTGGGTAGAAGAAGGCGAGGCCCTCGGCGCCTTCCGCGGTTTCCGCGTAGAGCGCTTGTTCCAGACGCAGGAAGAGATCGACGCCCTCAACGCCACCGCAAGAGAACGGACGGGCAACCCCAACGCAGTGTATCAATCCACCCTGACGCGCCCGGGCGACATCATGTTTACCGATCTCAACGGCGACGGAGTCCTCACTACCGCCGACCAGGAAATCCTCGGCAACGCAAACCCGAAATTCTTCGGCGGTATCACCAACAACATTTCCGCTTTCGGCTTCGACCTGAGCTTCTTCTTCCAGTTCAGCGTGGGCAATTTAGTGTACAACAATACCCGCGCATTCTCCGAGGGTATGAACAGCATCTTCGGCCAGGCGGCTACCGTGCGCGATCGCTGGACGCCGGACAACAAAACCACGGACACCAACTTCCCGCGCGCGGTATTCGGCGACCCAAACAATAACCGCCGTACCTCCGACCGCTTCCTCGAAGACGCTTCCTACCTGCGCCTGAAGAACCTAAACTTAGGTTATCGCCTGCCCTCCAGCCTGGTACAGAAAGTAGGCCTGAACAGCCTGCGCATCTATGTGAGCGGCCAAAACCTCCTTACATTTACCAAGTACAGCGGCTTCGATCCCGAGGTGAGCACTTTCACTACCGGCAACACAGCGCCCGGCACGGACTTCCTGACCTTCCCGCAGGCGCGCACCATGTTGGTGGGCTTGAACGTGGGCTTCTGATCCTTTTTCAACTTTAACACCATCAATTATGAAAAATAAATTTTTGAAAATCCTGGCGCTCGTTATGGCGCTGCCCTTTTTCCAGGCTTGCAACGACAACCTGGAAATAGACCCTTTCACCTCGCTGGACGCTTCCGTCGGCTTCAAAACCAAACAAGACGTTGAAGCCGCACTGCTGGGATGCTACAGCGCTGTCCAAAATGCCAACTACTACGGCTTGCGCTACTGGGCGCTCGCCGATGTTTATGCGGGCACCATTACGCACACCGGAACTTTTCCGAGCTTCGCGCAATTTGCCAACCGCAACCTGCTGGCCAACAATGTGGAACTCACCAACATGTGGAACAGCATTTACATCGGTATCAACCGCGCCAATAACGTGATCGCATCTGCACCGGGGGTGAATGATCCGACTTTCAACCTGAACAATACCTTAGGCGAGGCGCGTTTGCTGCGGGCATTCCACTACTACAACCTGCTTATGGTGTTCGGTGGCGCTCCGGGCGGCTTCAACACGAACGGCGAAGGCGTACCCATCTTCACAACGCCGACCCTTTCTGCAGCAGATGCCGCTCCGAAACCGCGGGCGTCGGAAACTGAGGTGTGGACCCAGATATTGGACGACCTGAATTTCGCCCTTGCCAATCTCAACGACAACAACGGCATTGGGCGCCTCAACAAGCAGTCGGCTACGGCGCTCAAGGCGCGCATTCACCTCGTGCGCAAGGAGTACGCCGAAGCTGCCGCCGCTGCGGAAAGCGTGATCGCCAGCAATCGTTACTCATTGTTGCCGGGAGCAAGCTACGCCAATATCTGGCTCAGCAAAAACTCTTCGGAAACGATCTGGGAACTGCAATTTGACGCCAACAATACCAACGCAATTGCTTTCTTCTATTACCCAACAGCCCAGGGCGGCCGCAACGAGATCACCTCGTCGGCAGCGCTGCGCGACCTGCACGAAGACGGCGACTTGCGCAAAGCTGTGAACGTGACCACTTCGGCGCCCCTCAACAAGACGCTGAAGTACACCCGCGTAGCAGGGGAAGACAACGTGCAGATCATCCGCTTGGCGGAAATGCACCTCATCCGCGCCGAAGCGCTGGCCCGCCTCAACAGGAATGCAGACGATATCACGAATGCATTGGCAGCGCTCAACACGATCCGCAACCGCGCAGGCTTGCCTGATTTTACCTCTACCGACCCTGCCGGGATCATCGCGGCAGTGCTCAAGGAGCGCGTGATCGAATTTGCGCATGAAGGTCACCGCTGGCTGGATATCCGCAGAACCGGCGCCTACGCTTCCATCGGCATCACGCAGGAATTCCGCGCCTTGTGGCCCATTCCGGAGCGCGAAGTGGATACTTCTTCCGGCTTGGTCAAGCAAAACGATGGGTATTAAACCGCATGGAATAATGCGGATATTTTCTTTCCGCCAAATTACATAACGGAAAGAGAATGAGGTTGAGCCGCTCCGGAAGCGTTCCGGAGCGGCTCATTTTTTATACCCATTTGCGGCAC
>CAZNYK010000175.1:0-6641 GCA_964577215.1 uncultured Saprospiraceae bacterium | reverse complement strand
CTGATACGGACGTTCAGGGTGGAGTAGATGCCTGCATAAGAAAAACGCCGGCCGGCGCCCAGGAGACCTATCCCGGGGCAACCTCATACTCTACTTTGAAAGGCTCGGCAGTGCGCTTGGAGGCATCCAGGATTTCTACCCGGATCACATTGCCCTGCTCATCGAAATCCAGGATGACTCCGGGCTTTGACTCGTCGCTGTCGCACACTTGGGCATCTGATAGTTCAATCAGCAATACATCAACTTCCTGGTCATATTTGATTTTCATAATTGTCGAATCTGTTCCCGGGCATGTTTCGAAATCAAAACATCTGCCATCCGCTTTTGCTTTGGACATTATGTGCATTGAAGAAGGATAACTTATTCTTCTTTGCAAGCAAATATCAGATATTTCAGGGGAAAGCGGAAAAAAATGCGGTCGTACACCATGAAGCTATCCCTTCAGCTCGATTTAACGACCTGGCCAGCCAACTGCCGGCCTGTTCATTTTCTATCTCCCGCCAAGGTCGCCAAGATCGCTAAGTCTTCATCATCAGCGCCTTACACAATGTGTTCAGATGCCCATCAGCATAACTTGTCCCGATGCAGCCGGGATCAGCAAATTATCCCATCAGCAAATCAAGTACCCCCTTCGCCGCCTTCAAACTCTTCACCCCGTCCTTCACTAAGAAAAAGCTCTTGTTGGACTGCTTGAAGCTCAACCCCTGCGCCTTGCCCTGCTCATTCACATAGGCCAGGATGCCCCGGAAAATGGGCGTTTCATAAAACGGCGACTGCGGGTTCTCCACGAAATAAGCGCGCAGCTTGTTGTTTTTCAGCACGATGCGCTCAAAGCCCATGCGCCGGCACACCCAGCGCAGCCGCAGGCCCTCAAAGAGTTCGCGCACCTGCGCGGGCAGGCGGCCGAAGCGGTCGCGCATTTTTTCGGCGTATTGTTCCAGGGCTTCTTCGGTTTCTATTCCGTCTAATTCGGTGTATAGGGCAAGACGTTCGGTAATATTGCTGACGTACTCGCTGGGGATGAGCATCTCCACATCGGTGTCGATAATTACATCCGTTACGAAGCGGGGATCTTTGGCGAGTTCTTCCTGGAAAAGCTCTTTGAATTCGCTTTCCTTGAGTTCGCGCATGGCTTCGTCGAGGATGCGCTGGAAGGTCTCGAAGCCGATGTCGGCGATGAAGCCGCTTTGCTCAGCGCCGAGGAGGTTTCCGGCCCCGCGGATGTCCAAGTCCTTCATGGCGATCTGGAATCCGCTGCCGAGATCGGCGAATTCTTCGATGGTGCGCAGGCGTTTGCGGGCGTCGGAAGTAAGGGTGGAAAGCGGCGGGCAGAACAGGTAGCAAAAGGCCTTGCGGTTGGAACGGCCCACGCGCCCGCGCAATTGGTGCAGGTCGCTCATGCCGAACTGATGCGCATCAGTAATGATAATGGTGTTTGCGTTGGGAATGTCCAAACCGGTTTCGATGATATTGGTGCATACCAGCACATCAAACTGCTTGTCGATGAAGTCCACCAGCGTTTTTTCCAGGCGGTCGAGTTCGAGTTGGCCGTGCGCCATGCGGAATTCCACGTCGGGACAGAGGCGCTGGAGCATGGCCATCATATCCGGCAGGGATTTGACGCGGTTGTGTACAAAGAAAACCTGTCCGCCCCGGTTCACCTCATAGTAAACGGCCTCTTTGATAAGCGTCTCGTTAAACACCCGCACTTCGGTGTGAATGGGCTGGCGGTTCGGCGGCGGGGTTCGGATCACGGATAGGTCGCGGGCGGCCATGAGCGAAAACTGCAGGGTGCGCGGTATGGGCGTAGCGGTGAGGGTGAGGGTATCCACATTCACTTTGAGATTGCGCAGGCGTTCTTTGGCGGCCACGCCGAACTTCTGCTCTTCGTCCACCACCAGCAAGCCGAGGTCTTTAAAAGCCACTTCTTTGCTCAACAGGGCATGCGTGCCGATGATGAGGTCGATTTTGCCTTCTTTGAGGCGTTCGAGTATCTCTTTGCGTTCTTTGGCTGAGCGGAAACGGTTGAGATAATCGGCTTCTACCCCGAATTCCTTGAGCCGCTCCGAGAAGGTTTTGTGGTGTTGCAGGGCCAGGATGGTGGTAGGCACCAAAACTGCCACTTGCTTTTTGTCTAATATGGCCTTGAAGGCAGCCCGTACGGCCACTTCGGTTTTGCCGAAGCCCACGTCGCCGCAAATGAGGCGGTCCATGGGATGCATCTTCGACATGTCCTCTTTCACATCGTTGGTGGCCTTGAGTTGATCGGGCGTATCTTCGTAGATGAAGGAAGCCTCCAGTTCGTTTTGCAGGTAGCTGTCGGGCGCGAAAGCGAAACCCGGCGAAGCTTTGCGCTTGGCATAGAGTTGGATGAGTTCTTTAGCGATATCCTTGACCTTCTTTTTGGTCTTGGCCTTGAGGTTTTTCCAGGCTTCTGAGCCGAGCTTGTTCAAGGCGGGCACGGTACCGTCTTTGCCGGCGTATTTGGCTATTTTGTGCAGCGAGTTGATGCTGACGTAGAGGATGTCGTTGTTTTTGTAAATGAGGCGGACGGCCTCCTGGATATGGCCGTTGATGTTGATCTTCTCCAAGCCGGAGTACCTGCCTATGCCGTGGTCTATATGCGTAACGAAGTCGCCGGGCTGCAATTCGTTGAGCATGCGCACGTTGAGGGCCATTTCCTTGGTATAGCCCTGCTTGAGCCGGTAGCGGTGGAAACGCTCGAATATCTGGTGGTCGGTGTAGCAGGCAATTTTGAGGTCGGGGTCCAAAAAGCCCTCGTGCATGGCGCAAATGACCGGATGGAATTGTACATCGGCATTGAGGTCCTCAAAAATGGAGTGGAAGCGCTCTACTTGCCGCGGGTTGTCGGTGAACAGGTAATTGGCAATGCCCTTTCGGGAATTTTGGTGCAAGTTGTCGATGAGCAGGTTGAACTGCTTGTTGAATGCCGGCTGCGGCTTGGTGTGGTATGCCACGATGGTATTGAACCGGAAAGGCTGCCGTTCTCCGCCGAATACCACTAATGGAAATCGCTGGATGGATTGCATCACCTCCTGCGGGGAGAGAAAGGTCTCGTCCCGGAAGAGCGCTGCCAGGTCGCTTTCGTCCAGGCTGGACAAAGTGGCCTTGAACGCGACGGCCTTCTCCATGCACATCTCCATTTGCGCCTGAAGCTGCTCGGCATCCTTGATCCACAGTGCCGTGCCGGGCGGCAACACCTCGAAGAAGGGCACTTTCTGGTCTTTGCGGAAGCTGGAATGGATGTTGGGCACGATAGACACCCGGCTGATATTTTGCACCGACAACTGGGTGAGCGGGTTGAAAGTGCGGATGCTCTCCACCTCGTCGTCGAAGAGTTCGATGCGGTATGGCTGCTCGTTGCCGAAGGAGAAAATATCCACGATGCCGCCGCGGATGGAGAATTGCCCCGGTTCAAATACAAAGTCCTCGCGGTTGAAGCCGTGTTCGGTCAACACGTCGATGACGGTGTCCACGTCCAGCCGTTCTCCTTTGTGAATGTCAATGCGGGATGCATTCAGCGCTGCCGGGGCTACCACGCGTTCCATCAGCGCTTCCGGGTAGGTGACGATGAGTTCGGCTGCAGAAGGGGAAGTGGCTAAGCAGTTGACCGTATCGGCCCGCTCTAAGGTATGGGTGCTGTTGAGTTCTTCAAAGAATTGCGGCCGCTTGAAAGAGTCGGGAAAAAAGTGAACTGCCTTTTGTTCCATCAGGCCGGCCAAGTCGTTTTGCAGGTAGGCCGCCTCCTCCTTGTCGCCTGCGATGAGCACATGAGTGCGCGGCTGCGCCAGCCATGCGCCGGCGGCGATAAAAGCCCGTTGGCCGGCCGTGACGCCGTCGAGCAGGATGCGCGCGTTTTCGTGCTGTTGCAAGGCGTCGAGCAGGAGCTTGGTGCGCCTGTCGGATTGGTAAAGATCGAGAAGGTTGTGGAGGTTGCTCACGGGTGCAAAGGTAGGGAGTTTGGCGCATCAAAACTCAAACCCCGGCATCATAATCCCTTGCACCAACCACTCCCCGTCTTCAAAGCCCACCTGGCTGACGCCCGGCCCTTCGTGGCGCTCCGGCTCGCCGCCGTGCAGGGGCGTGCCTTCCCAGGCTACCAGGAAGAAAAAATACATGCCGGCTTCGGTTTGTTGCACGCCTTCCGGGCGGAAGGCCATAGGCTTGATCTCCTTGTATTGGGAGCGGAAGATGTGTATTCGTTCTACGACCTCCGCGCGGGTGATGGCCTCGGTTTGGTCGCGGCAGTGCTCGCTGATCCATTCGCCCTCGAAGTCCTTGCCGAGGTTGAGTAGGTCGAGCAGGGTTTCTTCCACGTGCTCCTGGATAAACTCCGGCCCGTCGTGGCGAAATTCGCTGTACAGGAAGCCGCGTATCATGCCGGGCGCCACCTGGTCGGGTGTTTCTTCATCGAGGAACTCTTCAATCAGGAAGCGGTAATAACCCCGGGGTGTAAGATGTTCGGGACGATCTATCGCCACGCCCGCAGCCTCCAACTGCTCCAGCAGGGTCTGTATGCGATCCTCAAACTCGCCTTCCGGCACCTCGGCGACCGGGAGCGGATCGGGTATTTTGGCAAATTCCCGGATGCTAATCATTTTGGCGTCCTTGTGTGCGGCTTCAAAATTGGCCACGTTGTCCAAGAACATTTTGATCAGTTCAGGCGGCGCGTCGTCGGCGATAAAATTGGTGGCGCCGTAGCTGAGTTCCAGGTCGAGCGCTTTGAGTTCGTTCTCCATGCGGAGTTCGTCGTCGGGAGTCAATTTCGGGTCTTCTTCCATGGCACTTGGTTTGTGAGATGTGAAGATAGACAATTTGGCCGAATCTCCAAAGCAAGAGAGGCTGTTCATTAAAGTATGCCCAAAAACGCCGGCCCCGCAGATAATACAACCTGCGAGGCCGGCTTCAACGAAATTTCATAATCACATATTGGTTAATATGATCCTTTGGGCAGCATCTGCCATTCCTGGGGTTTTCACTCTGATGAGATACATGCCGTTTTTGAAGGAAGACAGATCCAAGCGCTCTAAAGGTTGGTTCACTTCGTCTATTTCCATTTCCTTGAGCAATTGGCCCTGGAGACTCAATACCTCGATGCGAACGCCGCGGCCGGCGTAGGGCGTCAATTCTATATTGATCTCGCCGGTAGTAGGGTTGGGGAATACATGGAAGCCGGGCGTTTCCAAGCCCTCCTCCGGCGTTGGACTCGCCACAGGCGCCTGGGGCGCGTTGGATGCGCCGGTATGGCTTACGTTGGAGAAAGTAGCTGAAACAATGCTGTTTGAATTGTTGTTGGTCACCACCAACCCTATCTGGATACAGGAGTTCATATGCACCGTGACCGCCATAACCTGGTACCAGACCACCCCGTTGGAAGAAGTAAAGCCAATGAATTGGTTGCCCTGCCGCATCAATCGCAGCCAATAACGGTTCAGGCTCGGGAATTGCTGCGGGTAAGCCTGGCTGTTGGTCTCGTAGCGAACTTCCCGGCGCGTGATGCTGGCAAGGTTGGTCATCAGTTGTACCTTTTTCGCTCCGGCGGCATTGGTCTCACGCATGACCAACCCGGCCCAACCGGCGCCGTTCATGCCAACCACTCTTACTGTGATGCTACCGTTGCCGCAGAGCGTGCGCTGCACAAAAGCGGCAACATCGGAGTCATAAGGTGGACCATAGGCGCAGTTGGTACTGGTAGCCGTCCACATCCCGCTGGCCGGGTGATAATCAATGTAGTTGCCGCCAGCACAGTTGATGCCCTCCCCGTTTTGACTCCAGCCCGAGGGGAGCCCACCCACTGTGATCCAACTGGTACACGTGGAAACATTTTGGCTGATATCCCGGATGGCAGCCGTTACCGGCACGACCTGGCCAACCTGCGCGTTGGTAATGAAGTCGGGGGAGAGCAAAATATCCAATATTCCGCAATTGTCGGTGGCCGTTACCAAGGCATTTTGATCCAACCCGATGCTGTCCTGGCCGTTGAAAAGGAGGGTTTGGTTGACACAGGAAACTTGCGGCATCTCGATATCCACGCCTGCAGCCACAGAAGCGGAAGATTGCTCCTCGCAATTGCGGTCATCCGTCACGACAATCGTATAGGCTCCCGCCGGCAAGCCCATAAAGACACCTGTAGCATTTGCCAGGGCTACGGGACCGGAGATAGCGTAGTTAGCCGGGCCATAGCTCGTGGTTGCCGTCACCGTGAGGATGGCGTCGTTGCCGCCCGGGCAGGATGGCAGCGTAGAGGAAACGCTCGTGATCGCCAGGTCGCAGCAGCCTTCGTCCACCTCGCCGTTGCAGTTGTCGTCGATGTCATTGCCACACACTTCGGCAGCAGCCGGGTTGATCAAAGGGTCATTGTCGTTGCAGTCGCCGCTGATGGCTATCAGCGCGGAAGGCAGTTTGTAACCCAGGGGCTGGAGGCACTGCGTCAGGGTATTGCCGTTGGAATAGCCGTCATTGTCGGCATCCCGGTACCACGTAGTGTTGGGATTGAGCATGGCGCTGGCGTCGTTGCAGTCTGTATTATCGGCTACATAGCCGGTAGGCTGGATACAGGTGTAGCCAGGCTGACTCATACCCGGATCGCCGAATCCGTCGCCGTCGCTGTCAAGGTACCA
>CAZNYK010000174.1:5392-6665 GCA_964577215.1 uncultured Saprospiraceae bacterium | reverse complement strand
GCGCGCGCCGCTTCCCCAAAGTGCCGGGGGATGAGACGTATATACCGCTGCCTGGGTGAAAATCACATCTGTTTCAACAACCAATCCCTTTCCGTCAGCGGCTCGGCGCTTTCAATTTTCCGGCGCAGATTCTCGCGGTTTTTGCTGTCGTAGGGGCGCAGGCGCAGCAGTTGCTCCGTGAAGCGGATGATGTGCAGGTAGTTTTGCTCGTGGTAGCTGGCGCGGCGGCGGCGCAGCAGGGCGCGGGTGTTTTTGAGGTGGGCGGATAGCAGGTCGTTTTCCCCGGTTTCGAAGTAGATTTTCAGTTGCAGGATACGGGCCGTCATCTGGTGGAAGAAGTCGCGGTAGTCGGCGCTTTGCAGGTGGCGAAGGGCGGCTTTGTACTGCCTGCGGGAATAGGCCAAGCGGGCGGCGTTGAGGGCGTATAGGGTGGACTGGTGTTCGGGGGCGAGTTGGGTTTTGTAATCGTTTACAAACGACTCCGCCCAGTCGAACTCCGCCAATCGCAGGGCAATGCCGGTGATGTTGTTGTAGGTGTAGGGCGTGAGGTAGCCCTGCTCGGTAAAGAGGTTGCTTTCTAAGCCGAGACGGTAGAGTTCTAGTGCTTCCTTGAGGTAGGGTTCGCGGCCGCGGTTGATGTTGAGGATACAGGTGTTGAGGGCCAGCAGGAGCAGGTCGCGCAGGTCTTCCGGGGTGAAGCAATGGTAATGGAGAAATATCCGCTTGCGGTACTGCCGGAAGAGGGCTTCGTCGTCGGGGCGGGCCAGGCTCAGGTACGCGTCGCGGTAAACTGCCACTGCCGGGGCGTCGGCATAAGGCTGCCGCTGCGCCCAGTGCAGGGCTTCTTCTACGAGAGCCAAGCGATAGCCTGTTTCCACCACCTGCTCGTGGGCAAGAGCTAAGCAAGCCTGCCGCAGCTTCATGCCCAGCAGGGCGCAAGTGAGGGCGTCGTCTTGTTCCTGCAGGTTTTTGGGGCGCAGGCGGTCGCCGCGGGATTCCTGCAAGTAAGCTTCCCGTTCCAATTGATAGGCCGTGAGGTAGTATTCGGGCGAGCGCAGGGGCGAGCGCTCCAGCATCTCGCGCGAGCGGGGCAGGCGGCGCCGGAAGTGCCGTTCCAGTCCGCGGGCGCGGTATGCCGCCGGCAGCACGGCTAAGTCTTCGTGTTGGCGATCGCGGCGGTAGCGCCATATCAGCCAGTCTTCCAGCACTTTGAGCAGATAGCTGCAGCGCAGGCGGTATTCCTGGTCGTTGTAGGGCGCGCCGGGAAAAACCG